>JBBSKR010000006.1:0-43409 GCA_038256135.1 Flavobacteriales bacterium
AATACGGTTGACCAAAAACGATTCTTTGGGCATTGCGGTCAATTATTATTAATTCATTAACGCTTCCAAAGCCTTTTTATAGTTGGGTTCTTCGGCAATTTCCGATACTTGTTCCGTATACAACACTTTTCCGTTTTCATCTAAAACAACCACAGCTCTTGAATGTAATGGTGCCAATGGTCCATCGGAGAATGAAACTTGGTAGGATTTGCCAAAATTACCATCCCTAAAATCGGAAAGCATTTCAACGTTTTTAAGTCCTTCCGCGCCACAAAAACGTGCCTGGGCAAAGGGAAGATCCTTAGATATGCAAAGCACGACGGTATTGTCCAATTCTGTTGCCTCTTGGTTGAACTGTCTCACCGATTGGGCACAAGTACCCGTATCTATACTTGGAAAAATATTCAAGACCAGCCTAGAGCCTTTATAATCGGAAAGTTTTACGATAGATAAATCATTTTTTGTCAATTCAAATTCAGGAGCTTTTTCTCCTGTTTTGGGTAGCGAACCAATACTATGTACCGGATTTCCTTTTAATGTTATAGAAGCCATTTCTTTAATTTATGATTTTGAGTTGGTGAAATTAAAGAATATACCAACGATTGAGAACGAAACGTTCAAAATTATGCTATAAAATTATTATTGACTCAATGAAGCTAATGCTTTCTAGGCATCAGTAGGGGTAACCAATTGCCTTATCTTAATATTAAAGGCTGCAAAAATAAGCGTCATAAAAGGGCTTATCCAATTAAACATGGCATAAGCGAAATATTCTGAAACACTAACACCAAGGACACTTGATTGATAAGCACCACAGGTATTCCAAGGTATCAGTACAGAGGTGACGGTACCGGAATCTTCTAAAGTCCTACTCAAATTTTCTGGTGCCAATCCTTTATTCCGATAGGCCTTTTTAAACATTTTACCCGGAATGACCAACGCCAAATATTGATCGCTGGCTATGACATTCAAACCAATACAACTAAGTACCGTACTGGCAAAAAGGCCGAAAACACTTTTCGCTACGGACAATAATGATTGTGTTATTCTTGATAATGCCCCAATACCATCCATAATACCTCCAAAAACCATGGCACAACAGATTAGATAAATGGTCCAAAGCATACCTTGCATACCACCTGCGCTAAAAAGTTCATTTAATTTTTCATTATCCGTCACGATGGAAGTGTCCGTAAAAACGGATTGAACAATGGTCCTCAATTTTGAATCGGACAGGCTTGTTAAAATTTCGGGTTGAAAAATAAATGCGAAAACACCAGCGAGAACAACCCCGACTCCCAACGCCAATAAGGGTTTCGTTTTTAATAATATCATGGCTATCACTACCAAAGGGACAATAAACAAATAAGGGGTTATATTGAATGTTTGATCTATTGTCAAAAGTAAACCTGTGACATCTGCATTACCTGTGGTATCAATATTTAAGCTAATGATTGAAAAAGCTGCCAATGTTATCAATATAGACGGAACAGTTGTATAAGTCATATACTTAATATGGGTGAACAAATCTGTTCCGGCCATCGCTGGTGCTAAATTGGTAGTATCACTTAGTGGGGACATTTTATCGCCAAAATAGGCCCCAGAAATTACGGCGCCTGCAATCATTCCTGTTGGAATGCCGAGGGCGGTACCAATACCTACCAATGCAATTCCTACGGTTGCGGAAGTGGTCCAGGAACTTCCAGTTGCAATAGAAATTATTGCTGCAATTACTATCGAGGCAGGAAGAAAAATGGCCGGACTCAATACCTTTAATCCGTAATAAACCATTGCCGGAATAATGCCACTCACGAGCCAAGTACCTGCCAAAGCACCTACCAAAAATAAAATCAATATAGGAATGTAAACGCTCTTTAAATTTTCCAATATCTCCTTCAACATGGTCTTTAGGCTGGTTTTATTGAAAAAACCAACGATAGCAGCAAAAACTCCTCCTAGAAGCAAGATAATCTGATTGGAATATTCACCGAACCACACGCCATCTACAAAAAAAATATTGTAGGCTAACATAGCCATTAAAAGAACTACCGGAATAAGGGCTTCCAAAAGGTTGAGCTCTGTATTGGACACAATATGTTCGTTTTCCCTATGCTCATTCGTATTATGGTCTGCCATTAAAAAAAGGTTTGGTTACCACGTAATATTACAATTTATACTACGGATGTGCAAACCCCTTAAGTGAATGGAAAAATTTAAGCATTAACACTAATCTTATCCAATATTTTGAGGTCCAACAAACATTTTTTCATCAGGGTATAGGTTCTTTCAATGTCATCATCCAATCCAATTGAAAAACGAATAAGTCCGTCCCCAAGACCCATTTCCTTTTGTTCCTCCAGCGGAATCTCAGAAGAAGTGGAACTCCCGGGAGCACTAAACAGGGTTTTGTAAAATCCAAGACTAACGGCCAAATAGCCTAATTTTCGTTCTTGCATCAATTCCATTAGCTTATTGGCGTTTTTTAATGATCCCACATCCAAGGTCATGATACCACCATATCCGTATTCCGGATTCATTTGGTCTTCCATGATCATATGTCCCGGGTGGGAGGGAAGTCCGGGATAAACTATACGTAGGCCATCTCCTTCAAATTTTTTGGCCAAGAACATGGCATTTTCACTATGTTTTTTCATCCGTATATGCAACGTACGCATATTTTTCAATATCGAGGCACCCCGCAAACTGTCCAACGTACTGCCCAAAAGCATTCCGGCACCATTATTTACATCTTTAAGGGCCAGGCAAAATTCGCTGGTTCCACAAACAACGCCCGCTACACAATCACTGGTGCCATTTATGAATTTTGTGAGACTGTGGATAACGATGTCCGCACCTAATTTGGCCGGGGTTACCGATAGTGGTGAAAAGGTATTGTCAACCACTAACGGAAGTTCATTTTTCTTTGAGATTTTTGATAGGGCAGAAATGTCAGCGATCTCCAATAAGGGATTACTAACACTTTCACAATAGATCATTTTGGTTTTTGGGGTTATGGCCTTGGCCACAGCATCAAGGTCGGTAATGTCCAGGAAAGTAGTTTTGATTCCGAATTTTACCAAAAAATTCTTCATAAAGGCATAGGTGCCACCGTAAATTGTTCTACTACTTATAATATGGTCGCCGGCATTGCATAGTTGTAAGATTACAGCGGTAATGGCCCCCATTCCGCTAGCGGTAACATTGGCGGTCTCCGTTCCTTCCAATGCAGCTAAGGCTTCCCCCAAATACAGATTGGATGGTGAAGAATGGCGGCTGTACAGATAGCAACCTTCGGTATTGCCTTCAAAGGTGTCGAACATCGTTTTTGCCGATAGAAATGTATAGGTAGAAGAATCTGAAATGGATGGGTTAACGCCACCATATTCTCCAAAATATTGTAGATCCTGTAAATCGTTGGTAGTTTTTTGACTCATGATATAAAAATTTAAGTAAAAATAACGTATAGTAGTGTGAAAGTCAATATACAGCGTATAAATCGGATTATCAGTCTATAAATACTTAAAAAATAGAATTAAAATCTAATTTGAACTACTTTTGATAGACTTGATAGAATTACAATCATTATGAAACTGGATGAAACCGATATAAAATTGCTGGAGCTACTACAGGCTGATAGTAAAAAAACAACTAAGGAATATGCGATGAAATTGGGCCTGTCCACCACTGCGATATATGAACGTGTAAAACGTTTGGAAAGAACGGGAGCGATCAAGAATTATGTTGCTTTGGTGGATAAGGCCATTGTAGATCGGAATTTTACGGTTTTTTGCCATGTGAAACTCGTTCAACATATTAAGGATAATATTGCTCAATTTGAAGGTCAAGTTATGCAATTGGAAGAAGTGGTAGAATGTCATCATCTCAGCGGTGATTATGATTACCTGTTAAAAATTCATGTGCGGGATATTGAGGCCTATCGTAATTTTATGGTAAACAAGCTTACCGCCATGAATCATATAGGAAGCACCCAAAGTTCATTTACCATAAAAGAGGTCAAGCATTCTACGGCGATTCCGCTCTAAAACTAAAAATAGTATTAATTTTGTAACACATTAGAAAAAATATTTTATGGATCAATATGATGTGGCCATTATTGGCTCAGGACCTGGAGGATATGTTGCAGCTATACGTTGTGCGCAATTAGGGATGAAAACTGCGATAATCGAAAAATACGCCACCTTGGGTGGTACCTGTTTAAATGTTGGATGTATTCCATCCAAGGCCTTGTTGGATTCTTCCCATCATTATGAAGATGCCATTACCCATTTTGAGGAGCATGGAATAGATATTCCAGGGGAGATCAAAGTAAACTTAAAAAAAATGATCGGGCGTAAACAAGATGTGGTTGACCAAACCACCAAGGGTGTCCAATTTCTTATGGATAAAAATGATATCACCGTTTATGAAGGTCTGGGAAGTTTTAAGGACGCTACGCATATTAATATTAAAAAGAACGATGGGAAAACGGAGGAAATCGAGGCAAAAAATATAATTATTGCAACGGGATCTAAGCCATCGACTTTACCATTTATAACAATTGACAAGGAACGGATTATTACTTCAACCGAGGCGTTGAAGCTCAAGGAGATACCAAAACATATGATTATCATTGGTGGCGGGGCAATTGGTCTAGAATTGGGACAAGTATATAAACGCCTTGGAGCTGAAGTTACGGTGGTGGAATACATGGACCGGATTATTCCTGGAATGGACGGAGCACTTTCAAAAGAACTCATGAAAGTGATGAAAAAGCAAAAGGTAAAATTTGCGTTATCCCATAAAGTGAAGTCAGTAGAAAGAAAAGGGGACAAGGTCATTGTAAAGGCCGATGATAAAAAGGGAGAAGAAGTTGTATTTGAAGGTGATTACTGTTTGGTGTCGGTAGGCAGAAGACCTTATACCGATGGGTTAAATGCCGATGCTGCCGGTGTGAAACTGGACGATAAGGGCAAAGTAATTGTAGACGATCATTTGAAAACAAACGTGGATACAATTTATGCGATAGGTGACGTTATCAAAGGTGCCATGTTGGCCCATAAGGCCGAAGAGGAAGGGACTTTGGTAGCGGAACAATTGGCTGGTCAAAAACCCCATATCGACTACAATTTGATACCAGGTGTGGTCTACACGTGGCCAGAGGTTGCTGCAGTGGGTAAAACCGAAGAAGAATTGAAAGAAGCGGGAATAGCATATAAATCCGGCCAATTTCCGATGCGGGCTTTAGGTCGTTCTAGGGCTAGTATGGATACGGATGGATTTGTGAAAATTTTGGCCGATAAAAAAACGGATGAAGTTCTAGGAGTTCATATGATAGGCGCCCGTTGTGCAGATTTAATTGCGGAAGCCGTTACCGCTATGGAATTTCGTGCTTCGGCAGAGGATATTGCCCGTATGAGCCATGCACACCCAACATACGCAGAAGCGGTTAAGGAAGCTGCATTGGCGGCAACTGAAAATCGCGCATTGCATATCTAAAAGTTCTTTTTTAATTAAATTGAAAAGCAGCCTAACAGGCTGCTTTTTTTGTTCAAAATTTGTAAAGAGATATTGCCAAAGGTAAACCGGTCAACCTCCGTTTTACAGGATTCATTGATTTTCAGTTTTTTATCAATCCTAAAAGACGCAACAGTTTTTCTGTAGCGGTTCTAACTACTTCATAGGCGATAAAAGCAATTTGTTCCAGATATATTCTCGTGCCTGACAAAAATGAAATTATTCCTAATTTAATTTCTGCTTTATTACTTTCATATCGTAACGCCAAGAAGGAACTGAGAGCCATAAATAAAATAGCTCCTGGAACGGCTATCCAAGGATTAAGGGAATGATGCAAAAAGCGATATAACCCTATTCCGGTAAAGGTTCCGTAGAGGATAATAAAATGTATGATGTATATGGATAAGGTACTTTGTCCCAATTTCAAGAGCGTACTGTTCATTAGAAATTTTCTAAGCAAAAGAAATATAGAAAAGACCAATAGCACATCGCCCAATCTGATGAATAGGTAATTATTATTGAATATTGACCCGAACAATGGCATCCGTGTACTTTCAAAAATGTATTCAAAGAAATCCGAAGAAAAAAAGATTAACGTTAACCCTATCGAAATACACATTGGTATGACGTAGCTGTAAAGGTTTTTGCGCTCCTGATATTTAGAGAATATTACGGACATAAAGCTACCGAACGTGGCGTAACCCAACCATGGTATAATAGTAAATACAGAGCCATTGGACTTCGTTAGATAATTTGCCAAAAATTGTGGCAGTTGCTCAAAATTACTGACCTTATAAGTGGGTTCAAAAATAAAAAGAAAAATGGTTGTAGTAACCAGTATGGCTGGGAAAATCCATTTTTTCTTGGCAAAAGTAAGTAGGTAAAACCCAGTTATAAAAAGCAATGAAAGACCAATGCAGTGTAAAACGTCTATAAAATAAAAGGAGTTATACATCTCTCCTTTAAAAATGCCGAATAGGTTCATTCGTAACAGGTAACCAATGACCAACAATTCCAAACCTCTTTTGATGCCCTTTTTGACCCGTGGGTTTTGCCAGCCGGTTTGTGGAGATTTTATCAATAAATAAGTAAAAATGAATCCAGAAACGGTGAAAAAAACCGGAGCTGTTATTCCCCTAAAATATTTCCAGGTGCTGTATAACAAATTCGAACTGTCTCTAAAAGCATTATCCAATAGCCCATCTATAAAGTGACCCTGCAACATCATTAAGATGGCCCAGGCACGTATAGCGTCTAAAAAATACAATCTGGCTTTTGCTGTGGTCATGGTATTGTTTCTGTCCTATATACTTATAAAACAGTATGTTTGGATGTTTAAAGGGGCAAAATTAGATAAAATAAGTTCATCAGTATCCGTTTTGGTTTAAATTCGTAATCTGACAATAAATATGGTTTATGGGTTCTATTTTAGCATTCGCAGGAAGCAATTCTTCAACTTCCATCAATTATAAATTGGTGAAATACACCGCCTCTCTTTCAAAAGATAAGAAAATCAGATTACTGGATATGTCCATACATCCTTTTCCAATGTATAGTGAGGACTATTAAAAGGAATATGGCTACATAAAATCCCTTATAGAATTCAAAAATGAAATAAGTAACGCAACGGGTCTGATTATTTCCGTTAACGAGCATTAACAGTTACCCCTCGGCCTATTTTAAAAATGTGATAGACTAGCTTTCAAGATTGGATTCAAAATTTTTGGTCGATAAAAAAATCTTTCTGATGTCCACTTCTAACGGTGGTCGCGGTGCAAAGGGTGCCCGCGAAGTAAAGGAAAACATATTTTCTAGATTTAAGGGGGAAGTAGTGGATACCTTTTAACAAGAAGGATGGGAATATTGATAAGGAACTGGCCCAAAAACTTAGCGAAAAGTTGAATTCCTTCTCTAAGGCTATTTCGTAAGCTTTTTTTAAAATAATTGGCACTAAAGCCATTATAATTTTAGCTACTTCTTTACCTTTATCGCGTGCTAGAAGCGTTCAAAAAACATATTGAAAAAACCTTTCCAGAACTATTCGATTCTAAATTTATAATTGCCTGCAGCGGTGGTTTGGACAGTATGGTACTCGCCGACCTATGCCATAAAATCGGACTTCGGTTCCACCTTGCCCATTGTAATTTCAGGTTAAGGGGCAAGAAAAGTGACGGAGACGAAAATTTCGTGGGTGAATATGCTGAAAAAATAAATCACCTTTTTCACGTAACCCATTTTGATACAATTGGTTTTGTGAATCAATATAAAGTTTCTGTTCAAATGGCGGCCCGTGCGCTTCGATATAGCTGGTTTGCCCAATTATTATCCGAAAATGATATACCTTTTCTACTGACTGCCCATCATGCCAATGACAATTTGGAAACTTTTGTAATCAATTTATCTAGGGGAACCGGTATTGATGGATTAACAGGTATTCCCGCAAGAACAGATGGTATCTTAAGACCACTTTTACCGTTTGCAAGGGCACAATTGGAAGGGTATGCCCAAGAAGAAGGTTTACTTTGGCGTGAAGATGCCAGTAACGCCGATACCAAATATTTGAGGAATAAGATACGTTTGGAAGTCATTCCTAAACTGACGGAATTACATCCCACTTTTATAGAAAATTTTAAAAACACCCAACATTATTTAGGGCAGACCGAAGCAATAGCTTCGACTTATCTACAACTTTTGAAAGATGAACTCTTTATTAGGCATGGGGAAAAGTATCGGATTTCAGTTCAAGGGCTTAAAAAGTTAAGTCCGTTAGATGCATTTTTATACGGACTTTTCAATGAATATGGTTTTTCGGAATGGGAAAATTTAAAGGATTTATTGGATGCCATGAGCGGTAAGCAATTACTGTCCAACACCCATCTGCTTGTAAAAGATCGTGAATTCTTATTATTATCACCGTTGCAGGAAGCTAATAATGAGGAGCTATTGTATTTGGTTGAAGAAAATAGCGAACGTATCGAGTTTCCGGTTCCATTGAAATTTTCAATGGTAAATGAGCGTTATGACAATACGGAACGCGAAGTCTATATTCAAAAAAATCAGTTAAAGTATCCCTTGGAGATAAGGAAATGGAAAAAAGGCGACTACTTTTGCCCACTTGGTTTCAATGGTAAAAAGAAAGTTTCAAAATTTTTTAAGGATGAAAAAATAGATGTCCTTTCCAAAAAAGAAATTTGGTTATTGTGTTCGGATAATAATATCGTATGGATTATCGGAAAGCGTGCAGACCATCGTTTTAGGGTCACCGACAACAACAATGACATTTTAAAAATAGAAATTACATAATGAGAATTCTTGCTTTAATCCTTTTTTTAATTGTTCTACCACTAACGTCTCATAGTCAGGATGAAAGGAATCCGGTTGTTTGGGAACAACACGTAAATAAAATATCTGATACAGATTACGAGTTGGTAATGCAGGCCACTATTCTTGATGGGTGGCACATGTACTCTCAATTCACCTCAGAATTTGGTGGATTGCCAATAGTCTTCAAATACAAAGAATCGGGAAAAGCATATGAAGTAATAGCTGGTACAACTGAAAGTGAAACGATTACGGAGTACAGTGAGATATTTGAGGTTGATGAAACTTTTTTTAAGGATAATGCCACGTTTACGCAGCGAATTAAAGTTTTGGATTCTACAGTAAATCAAATTGGAGTTTATTTGGAATATCAGGTTTGTAAAGAGGTATGTATTCCCATGGATAAAACGTTAATGTTCACTTTGGATGGATCAGAAGCGAAGGAATCTATAATTAAAGTTGATGATAGAAGTTTGGAACTTGGCCAACAATTGCGGCTAGATTTAGAGAACAAGGAACTCTTGACCCAAGGCCAGGAAAATATTGGTACGGGAACCAATATTTGGATCATTTTTGGTTTGGGTTTTCTTGGTGGGCTAATTGCACTATTGACTCCGTGTGTATTTCCTATGATTCCCTTAACGGTATCTTTCTTTACCAAGCATTCACAGAAAAAATCGAAAGGAATCATCAATGCCCTATTGTATGGGTTTTTTATAGTGCTTATCTATTTTTTGCTAAGCCTGCCCTTCCATTTATTTGACTCGGTAGATTCACAGATTCTAAACACCATTGCCACCAATATATGGCTAAACGTTTTTTTCTTTTTGGTATTTATGTTCTTTGCATTTTCATTCTTTGGCTATTACGAATTGACCTTGCCCAGTTCATGGGCGAATAAAATGGATGCAGCCTCCTCAAAAGTAGGGGGCGTAATCGGTATATTTTTTATGGCAGTGACATTGGCCATTGTATCATTTTACTGTACGGGCCCCATATTAGGAGGTCTATTGGGTGGAACTACCTTGGCAGAAGGGGAAGTAGCCACGAATCTTACTGCAGGTATGACCGGTTTTGGGGTAGCGCTTGCCTTACCATTTGCGCTTTTCGCTTTATTTCCTGCCTGGTTGAATTCACTTCCAAAATCCGGGGGATGGATGACCACCGTTAAAGTTGTTTTAGGATTTTTGGAAATAGGTTTGGCGTTGAAATTCTTGTCCAATGCAGATATGGTAGGTCATTGGGGCATATTGAAACGTGAGATCTTTTTAGGAATATGGATTGTTTTGGGTATTGCCTTGACGCTTTATCTTTTAGTAGTATATAGATTTCCTCATGATGGACCGGCAAAAAAACTATCTGTAGGACGTTTGTTGACCGCCTTTGTAAGTTTGGTATTCACCATTTACCTCGTTTTGGGACTTACCAAGATTACTTCCTTAAAATTATTAAGTGGTTTTCCACCACCGGAATTTTATAGCGTTTTTCAACAAGAAAGTGATTGTCCCTTAGGTATCGATTGCTTTAAGGATTTTGATACGGGTCTAGCCTACGCCAAGGAAGTAAATAAACCTATTTTACTGGACTTTACCGGTTGGGCATGTGTCAATTGTAGAAAAATGGAAGAAAACGTTTGGAGCGATGCTGAGATATACCCAATTTTAAAGAATAATTACGTCCTAATCTCTTTATACACAGACGATAGGGAAGAACTCCCGGAAGCTGATCAATTTAATTTTCAATATGATAACGGTCGGGTAAAGCCCATCAACAATATTGCCCAAAAATGGGGCACTTTCCAGGATATTAACTTTAATTCGATTTCGCAACCCTTTTATGTCCTGTTGTCCCCAGATTTGAAAGTCCTAAATACCTCCATGCAAAATTCGGATGTACCTACGTACAAAAATTGGTTATTGGAAGGCTTACGGAACAATCAATAAAGTTCAGTCTAATTAAATTAATTTGTTAGCTACATCTCTTTAAAAAGAAGGACTCCGAGTTATTTCATCTAAAAAATAATCCTAACTTGGACCTTAAATCTCCTAGGTATAGATGAAAACAATAAAAAAAATCGGAATATTCCTTTTGGCCTTGTTTGCCCTATTGGCTTTGGTAATTGGAATTTTCGTTTTTACTTTAAAACCAGACTATTCAGGAGAGAAACAACTTGACAATCTTGATAACGAAGTTGAGGTGTATTACGACAGCTATGGTATTCCCCATATTTATTGTGAAAATGAACGGGATGCCTTTAGAACGCTGGGCTATGTGCATGCCCAGGATCGTCTATGGCACATGGAACTTCTTAGAAGAATAGCCAGTGGCGGATTATCCGAAGTTTTTGGCAAAGATTTGGTAGGCGCCGATAAATTCTTCCTATCCTTAGGTATAGCAGATGCTTCTAAAGTCACTGTGGCTAATGTAAATAAGGATGATAAAGGGGTAATTTTAGCTGAGGCCTATTTAGATGGTATCAATCAATTCATAAAGGAAGGTCCTACCCCTATTGAATTTTACTTAACCGGTATTGATAAAAAGGCGTTCAATCTAGAGGATATGTACAATACAATCGGTTATATGGCATTCAGTTTCGCCATGGCGCACAAAACAGATCCCCTTTTAACTACCATTAACACCAAATTGGGGCCTGCCTATATGAAAGACTTGAACATAGGTTCTGATGTGGATACCGAATGGATAAAAAAATATAAACCTACTGCAACCGATGCTATACAGAACCACCTTACCACTGCTGTCAATAAAGCTTTAGGGGCATTGCACATTCCCTTATTCGAAGGGAGCAATAGCTGGGTCATTGCCCCTGAAAAAACGAAGAACGGGAAAGTCATTTTTGCCAATGACCCCCATATTGGGTTTGCACAGCCTTCTGTTTGGTATGAGGCCCATATAGAAACAACCACCTATTCAAAATATGGGTATCATATCGCGGGCATTCCTTTTCCGCTTTTAGGACACAATAGGGAATTGGCCTATGGCCTAACGATGTTCGAGAATGACGATGTCGATTTTTATTACGAGCAAAACAATCCGAACAATGAGAACCAATACCTCACCGAAGATGGCTATGTCGATTATGAAATAGTGAACAAGACCATAAAGGTAAAAGATTCATCGGATGTTGATTTTAGTTATAAAAAATCTGTCCATGGACCAATTTTAAATGGCATTGCCGATCAAATACGCGAAGAACGTCCGATAGCCATGTCTTGGATCTACACCCAAATGGATAATAATATTATTGACGCGCTTTATGGATTAAGCCACGCGAATGATCTAACTCAATTTAAAGCGGCCTTGCCTAAAATTCATGCTCCTGGTTTGAATGTAATGTATGGAGATGCCGAAGGAAACGTGGCTTGGTTTGCATCAGCCCAGCTCTATCAGGTTCCAGATTCCATCAATACAAAATTGATCTATGAAGTTGGTAAGGGACTGCCAATGAAAAAAGAATTGTTGGACTTTTCTGAAAATCCTCAAGCCATAAATCCGCCTTGGCATTATGTGTATTCTGCCAACAATCAACCGGATTCGATTGCAGGTATGCTTTATCCTGGATATTACTTGCCCGAAAATAGGGCCAAACGAATTGTTGAACTGTTGGAACCCAAAAACGATTGGGACACTGACGCTACCAGCAAAATGATTACCGATGTAAAGTCCAACGTACATCCATCCATCGTTACTGATTTATCCAAAACGATAGATGTATCGGTACTAAGCGAAAATGGCCTAAAGATATTGGATCGCTTGAACCTTTGGCAGGGGAACTATGACCTTGCTTCCAAAGAGGCAACCGTTTATACCCGATGGATTTATTTTTATTTAAAAAATACGTTTAAGGATGAGTTGGGGGAAGAACTGTTCAGTCAATTTTTAAGTACCCATTTTGTAAAACGATTGATAGCTCCATTATCGAAAAATGAGGGTTCCGTTTGGTGGGATGATGTTACGACGGATACCGTAACTGAAAGCATGAAGGATATCGTGAACAAATCCTTTGTGGAAGCCGTAGCTTCATTGGAAAGGGATTTTGGTAAAAATTGTGATGACTGGACCTGGGAAAAAGTACATACGGTAGAGCATGAGCACCCAATCGGTCAGATTGCTGTATTACGGTCCTTTTTCAATGTAGGTCCTTATCCAGTAGCAGGTACGCGGGAAGTCATCAATAATATGGCCTTTCCTTATAACGATACGGGCTATTACAAAACCAGTTCAGGCCCATCTACCCGTAGAATTATTGATTTCTCGGATATAGAAAATAGTATCAGTATATTGCCTACGGGGCAGTCCGGTAATCCTTTTAGCAAACACTATGACGATCAAGCGGAAATGTTCATAAATGGATCATTTCGAAAAATGATGATGAATAAGAAGGAGATTGTAAACGAAGGGAAAATCCTTATTTTTAGCCCAAAGGAATAAATAATGCTAACAAAGGTTTACGGTAGTTCCGTTTTTGGGGTCGAGGCAACGACCATAATTGTTGAGGTAAATATTGATAAGGGTATTGGCTACCATTTAGTAGGCCTGCCGGATAATGCCATTAAGGAAAGTAATTATCGTATTGCCGCTGCTTTACAAAACAATGGATATAAAATTCCTGGAAAAAAGATTACCATTAATATGGCCCCGGCAGATTTACGTAAAGAAGGATCTGCATATGACCTAACGCTAGCTATCGGTATACTGGCCGCATCAGGTCAAATACAATCCGACGATATAGAAAAATATATCATCATGGGAGAGCTTTCCCTTGATGGAAGTTTGCAACCCATAAAAGGAGCATTGCCGATCGCCATAAAAGCCCAAGAAGAAGGTTTCGCCGGTTTTATTCTACCAACTGCAAATGCAAAGGAAGCAGCCGTAGTGGGTGATCTAAAAGTATATGGAGTGGAAAATATCAAGCAAGTGCTGGAATTCTTTGATCAAGGTACCCCACTGGAACAAACCATCATTGATACCCGAGCGGAATTTTATAAAAATCTCGATTTTCCCGAATTTGATTTTTCTGATGTAAAAGGACAGGAAAGCATCAAACGCTGTATGGAAATCGCCGCCGCTGGTGGCCATAATGTTATTTTAATTGGTCCGCCAGGTGCGGGAAAAACCATGTTGGCGAAACGATTGCCCTCTATTTTACCACCCATGACCCTACATGAAGCATTGGAAACGACAAAAATTCATAGCGTGGTTGGTAAAATAAAGAATATGGGTCTGATGAGCCAGCGACCCTTTAGGAGTCCCCACCATACCATTTCAGATGTTGCCCTGGTCGGTGGCGGGGCATATCCGCAACCGGGCGAAATCTCACTATCCCACAATGGCGTTTTATTTCTGGATGAATTGCCAGAATTCAAACGTGGGGTGTTGGAGGTATTACGACAACCTTTGGAGGACAGGGAAATAACCATTTCCAGGGCACGGTTTACGGTTACCTATCCCAGTAGTTTTATGTTGGTCGCAAGCATGAACCCGAGTCCGGGAGGGTATTTCAATGATCCTGATGCTCCGGTTACCTCTTCCCCTGCAGAGATGCAACGCTATTTGAGTAAGATTTCAGGACCATTATTGGACCGCATCGATATTCATATTGAGGTGACTCCCGTGCCGTTCGAGAAACTTTCCGAAGATAGAAAAGGGGAAAGTAGTGTAGCGATTCGAGAAAGAGTGACCGCGGCCCGTGAAATACAGACCAAACGTTTTGAAGAATTGGATAATGTGCATTACAATGCGCAGATGAATACCAAGCAAATACGGGAATATTGTAAATTGGACGATAAATCAAAGTCCTTATTAAAAAGTGCCATGGAGCGATTGAATCTTTCTGCACGCGCTTACGACAGAATTCTTAAGGTAGCTAGAACCATTGCAGATTTGGCGGGCGATACAGATTTGAACGGCACCCATATTTCAGAAGCGATCCAGTACAGGAGCTTGGATAGAGAAGGGTGGTTGGGGTAGTAAAAAAGCGTACTCTGATTGGCATCCGTTGTAGACGCACCGGGGCTCTTGGTCTAAATAACCAAAGTGAAACTAGTAAGGATTGCATAGGAAAGCGGTAGTTGTGAATTCGATAGTTTAAAAACCTAGAATATTACAGTGCGGCTGTTAATCCCGTGATCAACTGATCTACTTCCTTCATACTGGTATAATGCAAAAAAGAAATCCGCAATACCCCGGGAGGATTTGGGATGCCCATATCCATAAGAGGACGTACTGCATAAAAATTGCCAATACCTAACATCAATTTGTGTTCGGTAAGTGTTTCATACACCTCATCAATATTTTTGTTCTTCGGAATGATCGAAACGGTTGGCGCCCTGTCTTCCGATGAACTTGATCCTAGAATTTGCACATCTTCACGAGATTTTAGAAAATTGAGTAAGCGTTCTAAAAGGGCGTGTTCATGTTCCCGAAACAAATCATGCAAAGCCTTGTTTTTTTGGCCCGGCGTGGCGTCACCATCAAAATGATGTTCATAGACCATATCAAAATAATCTAGTATTCCTTGAACTGCCCCGATCTGTGCATGATCGGGCCCTGCGGGTGTCAGCATGTTTCTGGTAATTCCCTCCTTAAAAAAATGGGATTGATTTTCCAACTTTCCAATTAGATCTTTATTGACGAACATCAATCCTAAATGTGGGCCGAAGGTTTTGTACAATGAAAAAAGATAAATATCCGCACCCAAATCTTGTAGATCCGGAAAACCATGTGGAGCGTACGCTACGCCGTCCACAATACAGAGTGCCCCATACTCGTGAGCGATTTGGCTAATCTCCTTAACAGGATTGATATGACCGATTATATTCGAACAATGGGGAAACGCCACCATTTTGGTTCGGTCAGAAATCAACCCTAACAAATCCTTTACATTCAACAAGCCGGTTTCCGAATCTACATGCCACTCTACAATTTTAATTCCTCGTGCCGCTAATTTTCTCCAGGCTCCCGCATTGGCTTCATGATCCTGACATGAAGCGATGATCTCGTCGCCATCCTTCCACATGGGTCGCATAGCATTGGCCAGTACATAGACATTTTGGGTGGTGGACGGACCGAAATGAATTTCGGAAGCATCTACATTCAAATACTCGGACATACGCTTATAGGAAGCATCCATTAAATCCCCGGCCCGTTTTGAAGCGGGATACGGATAATAGGGTTGTACCTTGTTCTTCAAATAAAAGTCGGTCAGTCGATCAATAAACTGCTTGCAAGGATAGGAGCCCCCAGCATTTTCAAAAAAAGCCCAGCCCTTCAAAGTAGGTTCCGAAAAAGCGGGAAATTGTGAGCGTACAAAGTCTAAATCAAGTTTCATATAGTAAGGTACTTGCCTGTTTTATTTTTTCCAAAAAGCGGTAGTGAATTCGTCCAAAGATTGCAATCATGTTTGCAATTGGTTGGACTATTCCGTACCAAGGTACAGAAATATTTAATCAATAGAATTTCCCGAGGCTCTGCCTCGGGTTTAGCATCGATACAATCAAGTATCTTTGCCAAGAAATAAGAGTCAAGAACCAAGAACTAAGATAAAAAAAGTCTTGTTTCTTGGTTCTTGTAGCGTGGTCACTGAGCTTGTCGAAGTGCAGCGGTCTAGTTTCTGATACCTCGATGGCTCTGCCTCCTTTAGTTCATTTTTAAAAATATTTTACTTTTTTTAATACTGTTGTCCGTAAACTTTCTTTAAATCTGTATCAACCTCCCACCTTTATCAATAATTCACGGTAAACTTGAAGACCAGACCATGCTTTTTTAAAATCTTGTACGATATAGCGAAACATCAGAAAACATTTCATCGGTAACACCGATGTTCAATCAATTACAATTCACTCTATTGTCTTACTTCCTTATGCCCCGGGATTACGGGGGTCTTTAGTCTATAACCGGACACTACTGTTTTATTGATTGATAGGTAAATATAATAACCCCTTATAGTTTTCTTTACTGATTTTTTCATCTATATCACGAAAACGAGCCATAGAGTCTGGTGGCAAGTCAAATGGGATAAAAACGATAAGCATCCTCTGCAACTTCATAAAAATAACGGCCATCCGTACCACCACCAAGAACTCCTGGTACAACGACAGCTTCTGGAAAAACGGATTTTATGGTTTTTTCAAGTGTTCTGTATGCATTAGAACCAATAGTAGAAACAGGGGAGGGGTTGGCCAAAAAGCCAACGGATTTTATCTTGATTTTGTCACATCGTATTTACTATATGTTCCTTTACGGATTCAATAGTTTCTCCTGGCAATATCCTAAAATTGATTGTAGCTTCTGCTACAGTTTTGTATAACAGTTGTTCAGGAAAAAGTGGTGAATATTAAGTTATACTTATTCCTTAATGAAATTCACATAGTGATCGTACCGTTCAAAAATTTGGTTAACGTAATTATAGGGTTCAATTCCATTTACATATCCATAGTCAATAGATGGATGATTATAATTTTGGGGATAACTCAAGGCCAATAGCATTTCATTCACATTGCCATCCCAAACATTCGGATTCAATTTGTTCATTTTAGCAAGCAATCGCGCATCCTTAATATGGTAGTAACCGCTATTATACGCACCCATTGTAAATTTAATTCGCTGAACCGTATCCGTTATTTCCTCAAAATTCCCATAAATACTTTTTAAATATCTCGACCCTGCATTAATGTTATCGATGGGGTCTAAGCTATTTTCAATTCCTAATTCTTCCGCTGTATTCGGCATTAGCTGCATAAGACCTTCTGCTCCCGTCCACGAATTGGCATCCAAGTCAAACCGTGATTCTTGATATACCAATGAAGCTAAAAGTCTCCAATCCCAACCCAATTTTTTTGCATTTTCTTTTATCAGTTCATCGTAGATACTAATTTGATTATTGGTAAGGCTATAAAATTCACTTTCTACGCGACGGTTGAAATTTCGTTTATTTTTAAAGTACTTATTGTAAATAACGTAATAGTCCGTTTTCTTTTTTTCATTTTCAAGCCAATCATTGGTCTTGGCCAATAATTCCTTGGAGTTTTTATGAACGGCCCAAGCTATCCTCTGCGAAAAACTAACCGGAACCGAAACATCCAAAATGGGAAAATAGGAGGCATTGATTTGGGCTAGATTTTTATCTGCCAGCGTATATTTTATATCTCCGTCGGCAACCATTTTTATTATTTCGGCAGTGGCCAATTTACCTTCTAAGGTATCTACCAGTATGGTTCCACCAATTTCCTTTGAGAGATTTTGCAGTCGGTCAAAATAAGATGAACTATAACGTACCGAAACAGTGTCATTGATAAGCTGAATAGGATCTAGCACCAACTGTTCCTTAATATGATCCAAAGTCAGTTTGCGCCAATTTTTTGGTTTTCGCTGCACTAACACTTGTTTGGTGAGATAGAGATAATCTGTAAATGATGCAATCTTTTTACGTTCGCTCGTTATTGCCAAACCGTAGGCAACAATATCGACGGTACCTTTGTTTAATTCGGTCAATAGGGAGTTGAGGTCTTCTGAAACTATAATTTCCAATTCAAGGTCAAAATGCTCCGCCAGTCGTTCCAAGAGTTCGTATTCATAACCCATTGGCCTTCCTTTATACAGAAAATAGCTAGTGCTGCTATAAGCAATCAGTGCTCTTAATTTCCCGTCTTTTTTTATTTCCTCAAAACTCCTGTAATTGAAATCCGTTTGGTTTTGATTTGAATCAAGTTTTTCGGTTCCGTTGTTACAGGATAAGAAAACGACACTACAAAAACCTAAAAAAAGAATTTTTTTAAACATATATTCTTACCGCTTCTAATTCTTACTGAATTGCTATTTCAAGCTTAAAGTTTACCTTAAGTAACTGATTAAGCCATCACTTTTTTAAGTCCTTTATCGAATAGTTTCATATCGTCCATAGTTCCTGTACTAATTCTAGCCCAATCGTTAAATGGTGGGAACGGTCTACCGATGAGTATACCCTGACTTTCCATAGCCGTCATCATTTCAGATATGGGCCTTCCGGTTTTGAAGAAAACGAAGTTGGTATGGGATTTTTGATATTCCAAGTTCAAATCATCCAAAGTTTTATATATGTGATTTTTCGCTTCCATATTTTTGGAAACGCTGAACTTATAAAATGCATCATCTTTAAGCGCTTCCTTTGCTGCTTCAATGGCAAGAACATTGGTCATTGCCATTATATTTTTCTCCAGCCGTTTTGCGATATCCGGTCGACTTACCAAATAGCCGATCCGTAGCCCAGCAAGGCCGTATACTTTTGAAAAGGTCTTTGAAACGATGACATTCATATTCTCTTTCACCAATTCGACCATAGAAGGGTAGTCAGGTTCGGTGATGAAGTCGTAGTACGCCTCATCGCTGAACACCATGGTTCTATTGCTGACGGAGGAACAGAAATCCCTTAATCTATCCTTATCCAATAACGTGCCCGTTGGGTTGTTGGGGTTACAAATAAAAACCAAACCTGTGTTAGAATTGATTCGCCGTTCCATTTCGTCTAAATCATGTCCCATATGTTCATCTACAGGTACTCGATGTACATAGGCCCCAAAATTTTCACCATAGGTTAAGAGGGATTGAAATGTGGGGTCTGCCGCAATTAGTTCACCTTTGTTCAAGCCATAGGTCAAACCGGCTGCCTTTAAACCTTCCGTTGAGCCGCCAGTTACTACAATATGGTCTTTGGTAACACCCTCTTTTTGCGCTATTTGATCAACTAAAGGCTGAAAGACCATGGAAGGATATCTACAGGCAAAATCCAATGAATTTTTGATAACCTCTCGTACGGCCTTAGAAGGGCCAAAGGGATTTTCATTGGAGTTCAATTTGGCGATTCCGTCAGATTCACTGACTGATCTTTTTTCTGCTTCGAAGGCTAAAGCACTAAAACCGCCCAAAAAAGTAAAACCACTGGAAAGTCCAGCAGTTTTAAGCCATTGTCTTCGATCTAAGTTGTTCATAAGGTACCCTTTTGGGTATAAGATACGAAAAAGTATATTATTATTTTATGGGGATATTAAATTGTAACCTTATGGATATTAAGAATATAGTTCTTCATTATTGGCGTCCTTTTTTTGTGTTTTTGGCGAACCGAAAATATCTTTTAATATAAAACTTGTTACTATGGTAAGGCCAACAGTTAAGGTTGGAATGGAATAATCCCAACTTAGCAGATGCATCAGTCCACCTAAAATGATGGTAAGTACACCAATGACCATAACGAAATTCCAAATGATATCGATCATACTATTTTTTGCCTTTCGATCCTGGTCCATAAAGTAAGCGGTACCCTCCATGGTAAACCATGCGATGAATGTGAGTGCAGTACCAATTTGGAAAAATAGGGTGTATGGAACATCCAATATCCTTAAAAGCCCGTTGGTTGTCCAGAAGAGCACTAAAGCCATTTTAATGTAATCCAAAGATTTCTTTTCTTTCTTTCTCAAAAATCGGATCATATATAAAACAAGGATAGCTGCAAATGAAGTAAAAATTATACCTGAGGCATAAGGCCATTGAAGTACTCGCATTAGCATTCCCATTGATAAGGCTGCCAACGCGGCCCTAATCTGATTTTTGAATGCTTTTTTGGGATTTTTCATACAAGTATTTTTAATTGATCACTTTGATATTTGCTTTGAGCCCTTCCATAATCCCAATGATATTATTAACGGTTTCGTTCAAATAGTACCGTATAACAATGTGTGGGATACGAATGGTAGTAAACCCATTTTTAAAGGAGTGCATGGCTTCTTCTAAATTATTGATAGCCTGATGTTCTGTAAGCTTTTCATATTCAGAATCTATCTCGATATTAAGTTTTACGCGGGATATGGCAATGTCTATCGATTTTTTACCATCCCACCATTCTAGCATTGAACTTACACCAGCTTCTTTAAGGGCGTAGTATAATTGTACAGCTTCTAAAGAAGTGTCATGCTTTTTTACAAGCAACTCAATACGTTTGTAATGCTTGGCACAAAGCTCAACGCCTACGCTATCCATTGCATTTTTATGGTCTAGATAACCAAGTTCTTTCTTACATTCTAAACAAATCATTAATAGGTTAAGTTTAAGGTTTCGGGAAAATAATAACCTAGATATTTTGAGAATAGTATGTGACCTCGTTGAATGGCATCCAACTTTTAGACGAACGGCAATTTTTTAGATTAACGGTATTTTGAAATGTTAAAATTGTGGTGAAATTGATTTTGACCAAGGTAATCGTTTTCATATTTTGGGATTATATTTACCGTATGGATATTTTTTCAAATGTTTAGAAAATTAGGGCCGGGCGTTCTGGTAGCGGCCGCGTTTATTGGGCCAGGTACCGTAACTGCGTGTACATTAGCGGGAGTAAACTTTGGGTTTAGTTTGTTATGGGCAATGTTGCTATCCATTATTGCAACTTATGTGCTTCAGGAAATGTCGGCTAGATTGGGGATCATTACCCAACAAGGCTTGGCAGATGTAATTAAACAGGAGCTCACTACCAAGTGGGTCAAAAATAGTGTGATTGGCCTTATTTTTTCCGCTATTATCATTGGCAATGCTTCGTATGAAGCAGGTAATATCGGTGGTGCCACCTTAGGCATGGAGGCCCTTTTTGGTGTAACCAATAGTAGATTATACCCATCCATTCTGGGAGTCTTGGCCTTTTTATTACTTTATTTTGGAAATTATAGATCCTTGGAAAAAGTTTTTATTTTCTTGGTATTGGTCATGAGCCTATCCTTTATTTTGACCGCATTTTTGACGCAACCTAATGTTTGGGAATTGGTTGAGGGATTATTGGTTCCTAGTATTCCTGAGGATGGGATATTGACCATTATAGCTTTGGTTGGAACAACCGTTGTACCGTATAACTTATTTTTACACGCTGCCTTAGTAAGCGAAAAGTGGAAATCTAAAACAGACCTGAAGTTTGCTAAACGGGATACCTTGATATCCATACTACTAGGAGGTCTCGTTTCAATTTGTATCATAGTATCTGCAGCAGCTATCAAGTCTACGGAAATAGACAACGTATTGGATTTGGCAAGGGGATTGGAACCTTTGTATGGTTCAGCAGCCTTATATTTTATGGGCATAGGGTTGTTTGCTGCCGGTATCACTTCAGCAATTACAGCCCCATTGGCAGCTGCTTATGTAGCCAATAGCTGTTTTGGTTGGAAGGCGGGTTTTAAGGATGTAAAATTCAGATTCATTTGGATACTGATCTTGGTTTTGGGTGTGTTCTTTCTATCATTTGGCATTAAACCCATAGAAATCATAAAGTTTGCCCAAGTTGCCAATGGCCTACTTTTACCTATTATAGCCATATTCTTATTGTGGGTGGTTAATAGGGCTGGGGTTATGGGTATTCATAAAAACAATTGGACTCAAAACACGATTGGAGCCGTCATCATTGTTCTTTCGATGTTGTTGGGTGCTAAAAGTATTTTGACCGTATTCGAATTAGTGTAAATGGAGAAACAATACATTGATATCAATTGCGATGTAGGGGAAGGTGTTGGAAATGAATCTAAGTTATTCCCTCTTATCAGTTCATGCAATATTGCATGCGGTGGTCATGCTGGTTCTGTGGATACCATTAGAACTTGTTTGAAGTTAGCTCAAAAATACCAAGTGCATATTGGGGCACATCCGTCTTATCCAGATAAGGAAAATTTTGGACGTATCCCTATGGATATTTCAGAAAATGATTTGATAGAAAGTATTCGAGATCAAATGCATTTGTTTTTGAACGAATGCAAAAAGGTTGGAGCTTCCCTACATCATATAAAACCGCATGGGGCCCTTTATAATGAAATTGCAAATGATGAAAATAAGGCAAAGACATTCTTATACGCTATAGAATCATTCAAGGCCAGTATATTTCTTTATGTACCCTTTAATAGCAAAATTCATGATTTAGCCTTATTGGATAATTTTAAGGTAAAACGGGAGGCTTTTGCAGATAGAAATTATAATACGGATTTAAGTTTGGTTTCCAGAAAAAAAGGAAATGCGTTAATTACTGAAGGAGAGAATGTTCTACAGCACGTTCTACTAATGTATAAAGAGAATCTCGTGGAAACGATTACTGGAAAAAAACTTCCTTTGCTTGCAGATACGTATTGTATTCATGGGGATACCCCTTCCGCATTTCAAATTTTAACGTATATTACTGAACATTTATCGCAATATAATTTATATACTAAAACGTGAATTCCCCTAACATAAAAATTAAACCTTTTGGTTTGCATTCAATTTTAATTGAGTGGCCCAATGAGGTTAGTGAGCATATTCTTGAAAGTATTTTGCGCTTCGAAACCTTTTTAACTTCAAATGGGTTGACCGGTGGAGATTGGGAAATGGTACCTTCCTATAATTCATTGTTACTGATCAATAGAACCGAACCAATTGATTTTGACGGCATATCCAAAAAAATTAATAAGTGGTATGGGCAATTAAAGGAAACAGAACATCCAGAGAGATACCTTTGGCGCTTACCGGTATCCTATGACCTTGAATTTGGATTGGATTTAAAAGAGATTTCTGAAAAACTAAATAAATCCATTGCCGAAATTATTGCTATGCATACAGCTCCGACCTATACCATATACGGCATAGGATTTTTACCAGGGTTTATGTATTTAGGTGGTTTGGTCGATGGATTACAGATTCCAAGAAAGCCGACCCCGAGGCAGAAAGTAGTCAAAGGAGCCGTAGGAATAGCTGGTAAGCAAGCAGGTATTTACCCACAAGAATCTCCGGGGGGTTGGAACATTATCGGGAATTGCTCGGTTCCTATTTTTGATGCCAAAAAAGTAGATCCTTGTTTTGTTAAGGTTGGAGATAAAATACAGTTTTATGAAATATCTAGGGCTGAGTTCGATTTACACAAAATAGAAGCCGAAGTTGGTATTTATAAACCTGAAAAAATCAAAATAAATGCTTAAAGTTTTGAAACCTGGTTTCTATACTACGGTCCAGGATTCTGGTAGATTTAATTATCGAAATAAGGGAGTTCCTGTTTCTGGGGTGATGGATGAAATGACCGTATTTAAGGTAAATGCCTTATTGGAGAATGAAATCTCAGATTCGGTTTTGGAAATCACCATGACCGGACCAACCTTGCTATTTGAGGAGGAAACGTATATGGCACTGGGTGGTGCTGAAATGTCCGCTACCTTAAATAATCTTCCTATACAGAATTATAAGGTATATCAGATAGAGGTAGGCGACATACTGTCCTTTGGTAAGTTAGACAACGGCTTTAGGGCTTATTTAGGCGTTAAGGAAGGTTTTAAGACAATGGAAGTTTTGGGCAGCAGATCATTTTTTAAACCTATAACAAAAGAAAATAGGCTACAGGAAAGAGATGTTGTCCTATATGGGTACAATAAATTATTTCGGCCCAAAATATCAGAAATTAGGGTAGATTCTTTTTTGGACGATATTATTTTAGAGGTAAGTAAAGCGCCAGAGTTTGAATTGTTGACAGATAAGCAATTAGAGCAAATTTTCTCAAAGCCATGCACAGTAGCTCATGAGAATAATCGAATGGCCTACCAGATCAAGGAAACTATTGCCCCTCATGAATTATCTATGATTACATCGGCAACCTTACCCGGCACGGTACAATTGACACCACTGGGTAAATTAATTGTTTTAATGAAAGACGGCCAAACTACTGGGGGATATCCAAGAATTATGCAATTGACTGATAAGGCCATTTGTATTTTAGCCCAAAAAAGGGAAGGGGATCCGATTCGCTTCAAATTAATTTGATTTATATTTTGGTATAAACTTGGTCAAATGGTACCCGAAAACGCGGACCATAAACTCCGTTTTCGGCCCGAATACCACATCCTATAACCATGTTAATTTCTGCCCCTATTGGCAAACCCAATATGCTTTTCATCTTGGTAGAATCAATGCCTTCCATAGGGCAGGTGTCATAACCAATAGCGGACATGCTAAGCATAAAGTTTTCTGCAGCCAAGGCCGCGCTTTTGTGCGCTACAATGCGTATATCAGAACTCCGAACTTCTTTATAAATTGGTCTGAATAGACCAATTACTTGAAAGATGAAATACTTTAACCAACCCAAGATTCCCAAGAAGTCGATATAAATCGATGGAATTAATTTTTTATAATAGTTAAGCGCAAATTTTTCTCGTTTGGTGTAGTCATTTGAATGCTTTTCACCAAAACTCTTTTTTAGAAATTCGATGTTGGATTGCGCTCGTTTACGCCACAAATCCTTTCGTGAAACCACTACCACAATTTGGTCAGCGGTTTTAGCTGCATTTTGATTTAAACAGGCTTCTGTAATTTTTTCCATTACCGTTGACTCGATTATATGGTAGAATTCCCATAGTTGTAAAGTACTGCTGTTTGGTGCTAGGGTTGCATTTACTATACAACCTTGTACTTTGGTCTCGTCCAATCCGTCATCTTTTTTAAAAACACGCACAGACCTTCTGTATACAATCGCATCGGTAACAGATTTTTCTATCAAGGGTAAATCATTTATTTATAAGAGATTACGAAAGTAGATAATTCTTACTGTAATTTTTTCCGTTTATGGATTTTATGTACTTTTATAATGTGAAATTAAAAAACTTCAAAAACAATGTGGTCTTTGTCATTCCTGTAGAGGGATGATATAGCTTTTCATTGTAAAGGAAAACCTGTATCAGATTTATTTGATACAGGTTTTTTTATAGTTAGGAGGTAATCTTGGCTTGTTTTAACACATTGAATATGATATATATAGTTGACTTAACGTATTGAAAAATAAATAGTTAGCTATTTTTTATGCAAAATGGATTTATACTGTCAATTTTTGTTAAAATAATAAGCCTTTATAAACTTTTATCTTTGATTGAATAGGACCAAAAATTAAGATAAGCATACGAGAATTATCATATGGAATTGAACAAGCATAGTAAAAATGTAACCCAAGACCCTACGCAACCAGCAGCCCAAGCAATGCTGTATGCCATAGGATTAACGGAAGAGGATTTAAAAAAACCGTTAATTGGTATTGGTAGTACTGGATTTGAGGGAAACCCCTGTAATATGCACTTGAATGATTTGGCACAGGAAGTGAAAACCGGTATTAATGATAGCGGTCTGGTAGGACTTGTTTTCAACACCATAGGAGTCAGTGACGGTATTTCTATGGGAACCTATGGCATGCGGTATTCATTGCCTTCCAGGGATATCATTGCAGATTCTATGGAAACGGTGGTACAGGCTATGAACTATGATGGTTTGGTAACCGTAGTGGGTTGTGATAAAAATATGCCTGGCGCTTTAATGGCCATGATTCGTTTGAACAGACCCTCTGTTTTGGTCTATGGAGGAACGATAGCTTCCGGATGTTATAAGGATAAAAAACTGGACGTGGTTTCCGCATTTGAAGCTTGGGGAGAGAAAGTAGCTGGTACCATGAACGAGGAGGATTATAAGGGAGTCATCCAAAATGCTTGTCCGGGTGCCGGTGCTTGCGGCGGTATGTACACAGCGAATACCATGGCCTCGGCCATAGAAGCTCTAGGTATGGCTATGCCGTACAACTCCTCCAATCCGGCCATAGGGAAACATAAAAAAAATGATGCCATTCAATCGGGGAAAGCCTTAAAGAATTTGTTGGTAAGGGATATCAAACCAAGTGATATCATCAACCGTAAATCTATGGAAAATGCGGTACGGTTATTAACGCTTTTAGGTGGTTCTACCAATGCGGTATTGCATTTTTTGGCGATAGCCAAGGCCGCTGAGATTGAATTTACCTTGGATGATTTCCAGCGAATAAGTGATACCACACCATTTTTGGCCGATTTAAAGCCTAGTGGTAAATATTTGATGGAAGATGTGCATCGTGTTGGCGGCATACCTGCCGTTATGAAATTTATGCTGGAAAATGGTATGTTACATGGTGACTGTCTTACAGTAACCGGCAAGACCATTGCGGAAAATTTAGCAGAGGTTCCGGGTTTGATGGAACATCAACAGGTTATAAAGCCATTGAACAATCCGATCAAGGCAACAGGTCATTTACGTATTCTTTACGGAAACTTGGCTACGGAAGGTGCTGTCGCTAAAATTACCGGTAAGGAAGGACTCTATTTTTCTGGACCAGCGAAAGTATATGACGATGAATTTTTGGCCAATGCCGGCATTGGCAAAGGCGAAGTTAAAAAAGGAGATGTAGTGGTCATTCGCTATGAAGGTCCAAAAGGCGGACCGGGAATGCCAGAAATGTTGAAGCCAACCGCAGCAATCATGGGTGCCGGCCTTGGTAAAGACGTAGCATTAATTACAGACGGTCGTTTCTCTGGGGGAACGCACGGTTTTGTAGTAGGCCATGTTTCTCCGGAAGCTCAGGATGGTGGAACTATCGGACTTTTGAAGAATGGTGATATTATTACCATAGATGCGGAGAAGAATGAAATTTCTGTAAATCTATCCGATAAAGAAATAATTGCCAGAAGAACAGCATGGAAACAACCAGGGTTGAAGGTTAAAAAGGGAAGTTTATATAAATATGCTAGAACCGTTTCATCTGCTTCGCAAGGCTGTGTAACGGACGAATTTTAAAAAAAATAATTAATATTCCCAAAAAACGCTCCCTCTTTTGGAGGGGGTTTGGGGGAGGCTTATGGAAACAATAAAAGAAAAGAAAAAGAGCACGAAAACACAGAAAACGGTTAAGATTTCTGGTGCGGAAGCCATTATACATTGTTTATTGGCCGAAGGTGTGGAAACAATTTATGGTTATCCCGGTGGGGCCATTA
This sequence comes from Flavobacteriales bacterium, assembly GCA_038256135.1. Lineage (GTDB taxonomy): Bacteria > Bacteroidota > Bacteroidia > Flavobacteriales > Flavobacteriaceae > Maribacter. The sequence goes on from JBBSKR010000006.1 coordinate 27,651, forward strand.
TGCCGGTCTATGATGAACTATATAAGTTTCAGGATAAATTGACGCATATTTTAACCCGACATGAACAGGGTGCTACCCATGCGGCCCAAGGATACGCCCGTGTTTCGGGCAGGGTAGGAGTTGCCATAGCAACATCAGGCCCTGGAGCTACAAATTTAGTTACGGGACTTGCGGATGCTCAAATTGATTCTACCCCAATGGTATGTATCACTGGTCAAGTTCCCAGACATTTATTAGGTTCAGATGCCTTCCAGGAGACCGATATTATTGGAATTTCAACTCCCGTGACTAAATGGAACTACCAAGTGACTGAAGCGCGCGAAATCCCAGAAATAATTGCAAAAGCTTTTTATATAGCGAAATCGGGTAGGCCAGGTCCGGTATTGGTGGATATTACTAAAAATGCACAGTTTGAGGAATTTGAGTTTTCTTATGAGAAATGCACAGCAGTACGTAGTTATAAGCCAGTCCCTAAACCGGATATGGAGGCGATAAAAGCCGCAGCGGAATTAATCAATACTGCTAAAAAGCCTTTTATAGTTTGGGGTCAAGGAGTCATATTGGGCCAAGCGGAAAATGAGCTTAAGCAGTTGGTTGAGAAAGCGGGTATCCCAGCAGCATGGACGATTATGGGTGCTTCGGCTTTGGATACTGATCACCCCCTGAATGTAGGGATGGTTGGAATGCACGGCAATTATGGACCTAATTTATTAACCAATGAATGTGACATTCTTTTGGCTATTGGGATGCGTTTTGACGATCGCGTGACGGGTAGGTTGACGGATTATGCTACCCAGGCAAAAGTGATCCATTTTGAAATCGACCCGGCCGAGGTACATAAAAACGTATATGCAGATGTTGCCGTATTGGGTAATTCAAAAGAAACTTTAGGTCTCCTAATACCATTGATTAAAGAAATCAAGCACGAAGCTTGGCATAATGTGTTTAAAGAAAAATATCAAATAGAATTCGACACGGTTATTAAAAATGATATTCATCCTACAAAGGTCGGATTGACAATGGGTGAGGTAATCGAGGAAATTAATTTGGCTTCCAATAATAATGCGGTCATTGTTTCAGACGTTGGTCAACACCAAATGATTGCCTGTAGATATGCTAAATTTTCACAGACCAAAAGTAATATTACTTCCGGTGGATTGGGAACGATGGGCTTTGCGCTTCCTGCAGCAATCGGTGCCAAAATGGGGGCCATGGATAGGGAAGTGGTAGCCATTATCGGTGATGGGGGATTTCAGATGACCATTCAGGAGCTGGGGGTCATATTTCAGCATAAAGTGCCGGTTAAAATTGTGGTTTTGAACAACGATCATTTGGGAATGGTACGCCAATGGCAAGAGCTGTTTTTTGAAAAAAGATATGCGTCGACGGTGATGGTGAATCCAGATTTTGTGAAAATAGCTGAAGGATACCATATCGAAGCCAAACGGGTTTCGGAACGTAAGGATTTGAAAGCCACCATTCAAGAAATGATGGCCTCAAAAAAGCCGTATTTCTTGGAAGTGAAAGTAGAACAAGAAGACAATGTGTTCCCTATGATACCTTCTGGTGCATCTGTTTCCGAAATTAGATTACAATAGCTTTGGTGTTGATGCATTTCGAACTTTGTCAGGAACTCAAGAGTAGCTTGTAAAGATGCTAAAAAATCAAAATAAAGAGTAAAAAGAGATATGAACGATTCCAATATACAGGACATACCGTCAATCCATTCGGAAATAGAACGCATATCCAAGGAAATCGGATTTACGATGCCTTCCGATTTGTATGTAGGTAGCTTTTTGAAAACCCTGATAGCATCAAAGCCAAAAGGAAGATTTTTGGAAATTGGAACGGGAATTGGCTTGAGCCTATCTTGGATGATTGAAGGTTTGGATCGCGACTCAAAATTAATATCCATTGATTATGATCAAGAATTGGTAAACATCGCCACACGGTATTTCGGCGCTGACCAGCGAGTAGAACTGGTTTGTCAAGATGGAACCCAATGGTTAAAAGAATATACAGGTGCCACATTCGATTTAATTTTTGCAGATGCATGGCCTGGAAAATATAGTGAGATAGAAGAAGTTTTAAACTTGGTAAAGTTGGGTGGATTTTATGTCATTGACGACATGAACCCGCAGCCCAATTGGCCAAAGGGACATAAGAATCATGTAAAACGGTTGACAGATTATTTGGAGGAGCGAGATGATTTTCAAATTACAAAGATGAATTGGTCCACAGGATTGATTTTAGCAGTAAAAAAATTTAAATATTAATTAATACGAGGCCATTAAATTCTTTTTGATAAAAAGAATAGGAAAAAAAGCTTATGGAAAACAAATGGTTCACCATATCGGTATATTCAGAGAACAATGTTGGATTACTGAACAGGATTTCAGGAATATTTTTAAAGAGACATATTAACATTGAAAGTTTAAATGTTTCAAAATCGGAAATTGATAATGTTTCAAAATTTACAATCGTTGTGCATACTACGGAAAAATGGGTAAACAATATCGTAGGTCAGATTGAAAAACAAATTGAGGTGATAAAGGCCTTTTATCATACCGATGATGAAACAATTTATCAAGAATCTGCTTTGTTCAAAATTGCATCGGGACTGTTGTTCGATGAGCGTCAAATACAAAATATCATTAAGGAGAGTAATGCCCAGATTGTAACCGTTTCCCGAGATTTCTTTGTATTGGCGAAAAGTGGTAGGAGAAATGAGATTGACATCATGTATGATCAATTGAAACCCTATGGGATTATGCAATTTGTTCGTTCTGGGCGAATCTCGGTGACCAAGGATGTTATGCAGATTTCAGCCATCCTTAAAGAATTTTAAAACAACCAATCATATTAATAATCAAATAAAGTACATATAAAATGGCCAATTATTTTAATACGCTATCCTTAAGAGATCAACTGACGCAACTTGGAAAATGTAGGTTCATGGATTCGTCTGAGTTTGCAGATGGTGTAAATGCTTTAAAAGGCAAAAAAATAGTCATCGTAGGGTGCGGTGCTCAAGGATTGAACCAAGGGCTGAACATGAGGGATTCCGGTTTGGATATCGCCTATACCTTACGTGATGCCGCGATTAAGGATAAAAGGCAATCCTATGTAAACGCTACAGAAAATGGTTTTAATGTTGGCACGTATAAGGAATTGATTCCAAGTGCAGATGTTATTATCAACCTAACTCCAGATAAGCAGCATACAGCCGTTGTAGGAGCCGTTATGCCATTAATGAAAAAAGGGGCGACCCTTTCCTATTCCCATGGTTTTAATATTGTTGAAGAAGGTACCCAGGTACGTAAAGACCTCACCGTAATCATGGTCGCGCCTAAAAGTCCGGGTTCTGAGGTACGGGAAGAATATAAGAGAGGTTTTGGTGTACCAACCTTAATTGCAGTTCATCCCGAGAATGACCCGGAAGGTAAAGGCCTGGAGCAGGCAAAGGCTTATGCAGCTGCCACTGGTGGCCATAAAGCAGGGGTTTTGGAATCTTCCTTCGTTGCCGAGGTTAAATCAGATTTGATGGGCGAACAGACCATACTTTGTGGTTTGTTGCAAACTGGATCTATTCTTTGTTTTGATATAATGATCGAAAAAGGAATTGATGCAGGATATGCTTCCAAACTGATACAATTCGGGTGGGAAACCATTACGGAAGGTATGAAGTATGGTGGTATCACCCATATGATGGATCGGTTGTCCAATCCTGCAAAAATTAAGGCATTTGAATTATCAGAAGAGTTGAAGGATATTATGCGGCCCTTGTTTCAAAAACATATGGATGATATCATGACCGGTCATTTTTCCAAGACCATGATGGAAGACTGGGCAAATGATGATAAAAATTTATTGACTTGGAGGGCAGCAACAGGAGAAACTGCTTTTGAAAAAACACCGGCGGGTAATCAGGAGATAACAGAACAAGAGTTTTATGACAATGGCGTGTTGATGATAGCCATGGTTAGGGCAGGAGTGGAATTGGCTTTTGAAGCCATGACCGAATCTGGAATAATCGATGAATCCGCCTATTACGAATCGTTACATGAAACACCATTGATTGCAAATACTATTGCACGTAAAAAATTGTTTGAAATGAACCGGGTTATATCAGATACCGCGGAGTACGGTTGCTATCTTTTTGACCATGCCTGTAAGCCGCTTTTGGCCGATTTCATGAAAAAAATGGATACCGATGTGATTGGCAAAAACTATTCGGAAAAAATGGACAATGACGTGGACAATGCAAAATTAATTGCGGTTAATAAGGCCTTGCGTGAGCATCCGGTAGAACTAGTCGGGGCACGTTTACGCGAATCCATGACAGCAATGAAGCCAATCATATAAAGTTCTCAGACCTTTCTTTAACGGACAATTTAAATTTTAGCAAAGTAGTTCTATGATGATATCCAAGTAGTATACGATGAAATTCAAGGAAAATCGAAATAGCAATCTCGAAAGAAAAAAGCCCGCGTACTTTCCAAAATTGGATGCCATACGAAATGCTGCTATCATTATTTCTGAAATTTCAGAACGTACCCCATTGACGGAGAGTATCCGACTTTCAAAACAGTTTGATTGCCAAGTACTTTTAAAACGGGAAGATCTTCAACGGGTCCGTTCCTATAAAATTAGAGGTGCTTTTAATAAAATCAGTTCACTGTCATCGGAAGAAAGGTCAAAAGGGGTTATTTGCGCCAGTGCAGGAAATCATGCTCAGGGCGTCGCATTTGCCTGTTTTCATTTGAAAATAAAGGGAACCGTGTATATGCCTTCCGTTACCCCTAAACAAAAGGTAGAGCAAACCAGGCTATTCGGTGGCGAATGGGTCGAGGTGGTGCTTCAAGGTGATACCTTCGATGACGCATCAGAAGCGGCTAAGATACATGGTATTGAAACAGGGAAAATTTTCGTACATCCTTTTGACGATCCTAAAATTATCGAAGGGCAGGCGACAGTAGGATTGGAATTATTGGAACAGGCCAAATTGCCGATCGATTATCTTTTCGTTTGTATTGGGGGAGGAGGTTTGGCATCTGGACTCATAAGTGTATTTAGCGAATTATCCCCTTGCACTAAAATTATTGGAGTGGAACCAATGGGAGCGCCATCCATGAAAACGGCAATGGAAGCAGGAAAGGTAGTGACATTGGAAAAAATAGATCGATTTATTGATGGCGCAGCTGTAAAAAGGGTTGGAGAGCTAACATTCCCAATTTGCAATCAATATTTACATAAAATGATTACGGTTGATGAGGGTAAGGTCTGTCAGATTATTCTTGATCTGTACAATAGGGACGCCATTGTCGTGGAGCCTGCCGGAGCTTTGACGATTGCAGCTCTTGATGAATTCATAGAAGAAATAAAAGGTAAACATGTTGTTTGTATTATTGGTGGCAGCAACAATGACATAACTAGAACGGCGGAGATTAAGGAAAGGGCTTTGCTATATGGCAAATTGAAACACTATTTTATAATCCGATTTCCCCAAAGACCGGGTGCCTTAAAGGAATTTGTTGTTGATATTTTAGGTCCCACGGATGATATTACGCATTTTGAATATACCAAGAAGTCCAGTAGGGAAAATGCTCCTGCAGTAGTAGGAATTGAACTTAAAAATCCGGAAGATCTACACTCCTTAATCGAACGTATGAAAGCCAATAATTTTTATGGGGATTATATAAACGATAAAACAGATTTGTTTGAATATTTGGTTTAACCTATATTTAATAAAATCCGACATTTATTTTGAACTGGTCGGAAATCAAACAGAAATACACTACCAAACGGACACTATAATGAGCGATATTAAAATACCGGAAGAATTTCAAATAAAAGATACTATTGATCAACGACACTATTTGGTCAATGGCGAATTAAAGGAATGGAAAGGAGAGACTAAAAAAGTGTATTCAACCATTTCCTCCACAAAAGAATATAAGCCAACTTTACTGGGTAGTATTCCAGATTTGCAAGAAGCGGAAGCATTGGATGCCTTAAATGCCGCACTTAATGCCTATGACAAGGGCCAGGGTTTATGGCCTACCATGCACGTTAAAGAGCGTATTGTTTGTATGGAAAACTTCGTTTCTAAAATGAAGACCAAACGTGAAGTAATTGTAAAATTGTTGATGTGGGAAATTGGAAAATCCCTGCCAGATTCCCAAAAGGAATTTGATCGTACCGTAGAATATATAGACGATACGATAGAGGATTACAAACAATTAGACCGTGATGCTGCCAAATTCAAAAAACACGATGGGGTTTATGCCCATATCAAAAGAGGCCCTCTAGGCGTAGTTTTATGTTTAGGACCGTATAATTACCCTTTGAACGAAACCTTTGCACTATTGATTCCCGCAATAATCATGGGAAATACGACTATTTTTAAACCCGCCAAACATGGTGTTTTGTTAATCACACCTTTGCTTGAGGCTTTTAAATCTAGTTTCCCTAAAGGCGTGGTCAATGTGGTTTTTGGGAGGGGAAGAACGGTTGCCGCACCAATTATGCAGACAGGCAAAGTAGATGTGCTTGCCTTGATTGGAAATAGTAAATCTGCCAACGCCTTGCAGGAGCAACATCCAAAAAGTAACCGTTTACGTTTGGTGTTGGGCTTGGAAGCAAAAAACCCCGCCATTATTTTACCAGATGCGGATTTGGACCTGACCATTGACGAATGTCTGTCAGGAACTTTATCCTTTAATGGACAACGTTGTACGGCCTTAAAAGTAATTTATGTGCATGAGGATATCAGGGCGAACTTCAATGAAAAATTTGCTCAACGTGTCGATGAATTGAAATTTGGTAATCCGTGGGATAAGGATGTTAAATTGACACCCTTACCAGAACCTGGAAAACCGGAATATATTCAAGAGTTAATTGATGATGCCGTAGCCAAGGGAGCTAAAATTTTGAACAAAAAGGGAGGAAAGCATTTTGATAATTATATATGGCCGGCAGTTTTGTATCCGGTAACCAAGGATATGAGAGTATATCAAGAAGAACAGTTTGGACCGATTATTCCCATTCTACAATTTTCAGATATTGAAGAGCCGTTAGATGATATGGCCGAAAGCAATTACGGACAACAGGTAAGTCTTTTTGGAAAAGATGTTTATGCACTTTCTCCATTAATTGATTCGCTGGTCAACTTGGTTTGTAGAGTTAACCTGAACAGTTCTTGTCAACGAGGTCCGGATGTTTATCCATTTACGGGAAGAAAGGATTCGGCACAATCGACCTTAAGTGTTCACGACGCACTACGGTCATTCTCTATTAGAACCTTCGTAGCGTTTAAGGACAACGACCTAAATACGGAAACCATTCAACAACTCCTGGAAGCAAAACTTTCTAATTTTGTGAGCACGGATTATATTCTCTAAAAAAAAGAGGACAATAATTTTAAAAGAGCTTGTTGAATACGTAGATGCCGGAGTCAATTCGAGCGTCCATAAATCTTGGGAGAGAATAATAATTTATTATCCAAGCATCTCGACTCCGCATGAATTGGAAGCGGTATTCAATCGCCTTTTACAGGAAGTTGAAGTTTTCGACTGTACCTGCCATCCGGCAAAAAAGGCTCGAAATGACATGAAGTTATACTTTTTAAACAGCCTCTTATTTCTTTTCGTCTTGAGGAACTAAATATGCTCTAATTTTCTAAAAGGAGTATGCTTGGTTCACCCTCAATTTAGTTAAAATCGGAAGTTTATGTAGGTCATTTGCACTTAAATTCTTATTATTACGTTCTTAGTATACCTAAATCCCAATGTCGTGCAACGTACTAAAATAGTCCTAGGAACTATACTATTGGCTCTTTTTCTTTTTGTGTTGACAGCGTCCACTGTTACTGCTAATAATACAAAGCCCAGTATCTCAAACATCAATCCTGAAAGAACTTTGGCTGAGAAAAGGGAGGCGAAGCTTTATAATCTGCAACAAAAAGCCTTGAACGATGCTATCAGTACCTATTTTGAAAAGGCGATTAAAGCTGGGGAAATCTTAGGTGCTGGGGTTAGTATCGTCAGTGGTGATTCGGTTTTGCTTTCTAATGGTTTTGGTAAAAGAAGTGTGGATAGTGACAAAAATATTGACGGCCAAACCTTGTTTAGATTAGGATCGATATCGAAAGGATTTACGGGTGTATTGGCTGCCAATCTAAAAAGTGAAGGTAAAATCAATTGGGATGATAAGGTGTTAGATTTTATTCCGGGTTTTCAGTTTGGAGACCAATTAAACACGAAGAAAATTAAAATAGCCCATCTTTTATCACATACCTCGGGTACGCCTTACCATAGTTTCACGAATCTGGTAGAAGCAGGTTTACCAATGTCTACCATTGCTGAGCGCTTTAATGAAGTTCAACCTATTAGTGAGCCAGGTCTTCAATATAGCTATCAGAATGCTATGTTTTCATTGAGTCAGGAAATAATGTTGAAAGTCACCGGTAAGGATATTCAAACCTTATTAACGGAAAAATTCTTTAAGCCTTTGGGAATGAGTACCATCTCAATGGACCATCAGACATTGCTTCAATCTGATAATGTTGCACTACCGCACGCAAAAAGTGCGAAAGGGTGGAGATCTTTAGCCTTAAAGAATAAATACTATAACGCCATTGCTGCCGGTGGCATCAATGCAAGTTCTATGGATATGGCCAAATGGATGCGGTTTTTATTGGGACATAATCCAGATGTAATGAACTCTGAAGCTATTGAGGAGGTTTTTAATCCCTTTATCACTTTTAAGAATGAGAAAAAATACTATCAGCGTTGGGCCGGACATATGGCATCTTCTTACGGCTTCGGATGGCGTATTCATACGTTTCAAGACGAAGGGTCCAGCGATTTGGAAACCATGTGGCACCATGGTGGAAGCGTTAACAGTTATAGGAATGAAATAGCGCTCTTTCCTGAAAGCGATTTAGGAATCTGTGTATTGATAAACAGTAATTCAAATTTGGCAAGAACGGTTATACCCGATTTACATACGATTGTTAAAAATGTTTTCGCACAATCCCCGGTGGAGTCAGCACATCTATAAAGGTATTGGTTTAATGCCTAACTACCTAAAATTGATGTTTTTAGATATAATAAAAGCCCCTCTAGCTTGTTGCTGTAGGGGCTTTTTTCTACATTAATGTCGCTTAGATATTTTTTGCCAACCAATCACCAACTTCACTAGTTTTGTAACTTTTTCCACCATCGGCAAGATCTTCGGTTACATAACCTTCTGCCAAAGATTTGTTCACTACCCTTCTAATTTCCTCTGCCTCTTGAGACATATCCATATCCTCAAATAACATGGCCGCAGAAAGTACGGTGGCCAATGGATTGGCAATATCCTTTCCGGCTGCTTGTGGATACGAACCATGAATAGGCTCGTATAAAGATACTTTGCTCCCTACCGAAGAGGATGGCATTAATCCCATGGATCCTGCAATCACCGATGCCTCATCCGTTAATATATCTCCAAAAAGATTGGCGGTGATAATCACATCATATCCTTTTGGCCACTGAATAAGTCGCATGGCAACGGCATCAATAAATTCATAACTAACTTCTACTTCCGGATAGTCTTTTTCCATAGCCTGAACGGTCTCTCTCCACAGTCTAGATGATTCCAAGACATTGGCCTTGTCTACACAACACAATTTTTTGGAACGTTTCATGGCCATTTCAAAACCTTTTTTGGCCAAACGCTCTATTTCAAAACGTTGGTAGGTCATGGTATCAAATGCGGTGTTACCGTTATCCTTTCTTCCACGTTCACCAAAATAAATCCCTCCGGTCAACTCCCTCAAAATAATTAAGTCCGTTCCCTCTATGCGATCCCTTTTTAATGGGGATTTATCGATTAAGGACGGAAAAGTAAATGTTGGCCGAACATTGGCAAACAAACCTAATTTTTGTCTCATTTTGAGCAATCCTTGTTCGGGGCGTACCTTGGCCGAAGGGTCATTGTCAAATCGAGGATGCCCAATGGCACCAAAAAGAACGGCATCTGCATTGGCACAAATTTCATGTGTTTCATCTGGGTAAGGCTCTCCTACCGCATCAATAGCAGCTGCACCCGTAAGGGCAGGTTTCCAAATAATTTCATGATGATATTTTTTTGCAATGGCATCACAGACCTTTACCGCTTGATCAATAACTTCTGGGCCGATACCATCACCGGCCAATAGGGCAATATTTAGTTTCATGGTTTTATTCGCTTTACGCTTGTTTGCATTACGCTGAACGCAATGCGCTCAACGCTGTTTTAAGTTATATTTTACTTATCAGACTATTTAAACTTCTTCTTATTCTATCCACTTTATCATATATTGTTAAGAAATCAGAATTCTCAATATAATTTAAATCTTTGGCTAGAAGGGTAAAATATTCCAATTCGCTAGCAGATCCTTGTGATATTGTTAGAAACCTTTTGAATTCGGCATCTGATTCCCTACCACACCCCTCTGCGATATTGGAAGGTATTGAATAGGATGCCCTTCTCATTTGACTAGTTAATCCATATAGTTCCTCTTGTGGAAAATTTCGGGTTAACTTATACATATCCATTGTAATATCATGACCTAATTCCCAGACTTTATATTTTTTATAATCCCTCATTTACATTCCATTTAATCAACTATTAGAAGGCGCGTATAGCGTGCAGCTAAAGGCTTTTAGCTGTTAAATGATATTCAACATCTTTTCAGTAGCCTTGATAGCGCTTACCGTTTGATCGCTATCCAATCCCCTTGAGGTAAATTCCTTACCATCCAGTTCCCAAGTAATGACCGTTTCACAAAGCGCATCCGATGTGCTTCCTGGTGGAATTCGTACCGTATAATCGGTCAATTTAGGTAAAGTTTTGTTTTTGGCGAGATATACTTTTTTCAAAGCGTTCATAAAGGCATCATATTGTCCGTCCCCTTGTGCATGTGCCTCATAAACTTTACCATCTACTTCCACCGATAGGGTAGTTGACGGCATTAAACCCTTAGCGTGGGTCAATACGTAAGATTTTACGAATACCCTTTGTTTGTGTGTAACGGTATCGAGAACATCAGAAATAATAAAAGGAAGGTCATCTTTGGTAACCCGTTCCTTTTTATCGCCTAATTCTATAATTCTGGCCGTTACTTTTTTAAGTTCATCATCATTTAGCGTCAGGCCAAGTTCTTGTAAGTTTTTCTGAATATTGGCCTTACCGGACATTTTGCCCAAGGCGTATTTACGTTTTCTACCAAAACGTTCGGGCATTAGATCGCTAAAGTATAAATTCTTCTTACTATCTCCATCTGCATGAATACCAGCAGTTTGTGTAAAAACATTATCCCCTACAATAGGTTTGTTGGCAGGTATCGTAAAACCGGTAAACGCTGAAACTAATTTACTTACCTTAAATAATGAGGATTCATTTACATTGATTTTGACCTCGGGCAAAAAGTCATTAATCACGGCAACCGCACTAGCCATAGGAGCATTTCCTGCTCGTTCTCCCATTCCATTCACGGTTAAGTGTAGGCCGTGACATCCTGCCTTTACGGCTTCCATAGCGTTTGCAACTCCTAAATCATAATCGTTGTGGCCATGAAAATCGAAATGCAGATCAGGGAATTTTTGTACAATCTCCGATATGAATTCATATGTTTCGGTATGGGTCAAAATACCTAAAGTATCCGGTAATAATATTCTTTTGATGGGTTGGGTTGCCAAAAAATCCAAAAATTCAAAAACATATGCTTTAGAATTCCGCATGCCATTGCTCCAATCCTCCAGGTAAATATTATTGATGATGCCTTTTTTCTCCGCCTTTTTAAAAATATCCGCTATATCCGAAAAGTGTTGTTTTGGGGTTTTCTTTAGTTGGTGTTCCAAATGGTTTAGTGAACCTTTGGTCAATAAGTTTTGTGAAACTGCTCCAGATTTTTCCATCCAATCCAACGATATACCGCCATCCACAAAGGTGAGGACCTCTACACGTTCTAAATATCCATTGGTTTTTGCCCACTCGGTAATTTGCTGTACCGCTTTAAGCTCACCATCGGAAACACGTGCCGATGCCACTTCTATACGGTCTACCTTAAGTTCATCCAACAAAAGCTTGGCCAAGGTCAATTTTTCCGATGCAGAAAAGGATACCCCAGAGGTCTGTTCTCCATCCCGTAGGGTGGTATCCATTATTTCCAACTTTCTTTTCATTCGTGTTCCGTTAAATGAAATATGGACTAAAGGGGCGTGTTCTTTGCAAAAGTTTCGATATCCTCTTTGATATTCAACAGATAATCGATATCATCGAAGCCGTTCAACATATTGTTCTTCTTATACTCGTTAATGTCGAAAGATTCACTTTCGCCGGTAGAAAGTAGCGTTATTTTTTCTTCAGGCAGATTTACTTCCAATTCGGTATTTGGATCAGCTTCCACTGCATCGAATATTTTCTGTAAAAATTCAGCACCCACTTGAACGGGCAATACTCCAATATTCAAACAGTTGCCTCTAAAGATATCCGCAAAAAAGCTGGAAACCACACATCTAAATCCGTAATCATATACCGCCCAAGCAGCATGCTCACGGGACGACCCTGAGCCAAAGTTCTTGCCTCCAACCAATATTTTGCCACCATACTTGTCTTGGTTTAGTACAAAGTCCTCTTTAGGGCTGTTATCTTGATTATAACGCCAATCCCTGAATAGATTGTCACCAAAGCCAACCCTTTCGGTAGCCTTTAAAAAGCGGGCAGGGATTATTTGATCGGTATCCACATTCTCTATAGGCAAGGGTACCGCTGTCGATGTTAATGTATTGAATTTATCGTATGCCATTTTTAAATTGCTATGCGCTTGGCGGTAAACGCTTCACGCTGGTTTTATATCTTATTGATTAAGTTGTATAAACTTCTTCTTACTTCGTTTACTTTGTTGTTCAAAATTTCAAAATGCGATTCGGAAAGAAGTCCTAATTCCTTCGTTAAAATCGTAAATAATTCCAGTTTACTGGTGGAACCTATAGAAATGTTCCGGTATTTTTTAATTCATTATAGAATTCTCTTCATTTGACTTGTTAAACGATATAATTAGCCTTTAGGAAACCATTTCGCCAAGGTCAAAATTGAATTGTTATAGCATGCCCAAGTTTCCAAACATCGTATTTTTTATAATTCCTCATTTTTGAAAGCGTTAAGCGTGAAGCATATTGCGCTAAGCTAATTCAGCCTGCATTAATTCCCTTGGGTCCGTTACTTTGCCTGTTACAGCCGCTGCGGCTGCCACTAACGGACTAGCCAGTATCGTCCTTGAGCCTGGACCTTGCCTTCCTTCAAAGTTTCTATTAGAGGTACTTACCGCCAATTTACCTGCCGGAACCTTATCATCGTTCATTGCCAAACATGCGGAGCACCCAGGTTCGCGAAGCTCAAATCCGGCTTCGATTAAAATATCAAGGATTCCTTCTTCTTTTATGGCGGTTTCCACTTTATGAGATCCAGGAACTAACCAAGCGGTTACGTTATCTGCTTTCTTTCTTCCTTTTACAATGGATGCAAATGCCCTAAAATCTTCAATACGCCCATTGGTGCAACTACCTAGAAACACAAAGTCGATCGATTTGCCCATCATATTTTCCCCCTCATTGAAATCCATATATTTTAAGGATTTCTGATACGTTGAGGCTCCCCCCTGAACCGCACCGGCCAAAGGAATATTATTGGATATCCCCATGCCCATTCCTGGATTGGTACCGTAAGTAATCATAGGTTCTATCAAAGAACCGTCAAAAGTCATTTCTTTATCAAAAATGGCATCCTTATCGGTGTGTAAGGTTTCCCAATAGGCCATAGCCTTATCCCAATCTGCGCCGGTCGGAGTGAATTCACGACCTTTGATATATTCAAATGTTTTTTCATCAGGAGCTATCATACCACCACGTGCCCCCATTTCGATGCTTAGGTTACAAACGGTCATACGACCTTCCATGCTCATATTTCTAAAGATTTCTCCGGCATACTCTACGAAATATCCAGTTGCCCCAGAAGTGGTCAATTGTGAAATAATGAAAAGGGCCACATCCTTTGAAGTTACCCCATTGCTCATTTTTCCACTAATATTGATCCGCATTCTTTTCGGCTTTGGCTGCATGATGCATTGCGTGGCCAATACCATTTCAACTTCAGAAGTTCCAATACCAAAAGCTATGGCACCAAACGCACCGTGCGTAGAGGTATGTGAATCACCACAAACAATAGTGGCTCCCGGTTGCGTAATACCGTATTCAGGACCTACAACATGTACAATCCCGTTTTTAGCATGGCCCAATCCCCAATAAGAAATACCGTATTCATTGGTATTTTCTTCGAGCATCCGTAATTGGTTTGCAGAAAGAGGGTCGGCTACAGGTAGGTGCTGGTTAATGGTTGGGGTATTATGATCGGCCGTTGCAAAGGTTTTTTCAGGATGCATCACTGGGATATTCCTGTTTTTTAATCCTAAAAAAGCAACAGGACTAGTTACTTCATGCACCATATGCCTGTCAATAAACAACACATCGGGACCATCCTGTATTTTATGTACTACGTGGGAATCCCACACTTTATCGAATAAGGTTTTAGTTGCGCTCATAATCTTTCTAATCTAAGTATACAAATCTATTAAAAACAGGGGTTTTTTGGAAATGAACAGCCTTCTAAATTACGATGTTCAACATAAAAAATGTAAAAAATAAAACTAGCTAATATACGTCCATATATTCTTGTGCTTAACCAATTGTGCGTACATATGTCTTATGATTAGATGTTCTGGTTTTGCCAATGACGGATCGTCATTCAAAATTTTTAAGGCATAGTGTCTAGCGGTTTTTAGAATATCGTTATCCTTAACAATATCCGCAATTTTTAGGTTTAGCAACCCACTTTGTTGGGTACCCATTAAATCTCCGGGACCACGGAGTTTTAGATCTACCTCGGCAATTTCGAATCCGTCATTGGTCGATACCATGGTTTCCAATCGGGTTTTAGCTTCACTGGATAATTTATGGCTGGTCATTAAAATACAGAAACTTTGGTCGGCACCACGCCCTACACGACCACGTAACTGATGTAATTGCGATAATCCGAAGCGTTCGGCACTTTCAACAATCATGACCGAGGCATTGGGTATGTTGACCCCTACTTCTATAACCGTGGTAGCTACCATTATCTGTGTTTGACCTTTAGCGAAACGCTCCATTTCAAATTCCTTATCCGCCGGCTTCATTTGTCCGTGAACTATCGATATTTGATACTCCGGTTGTGGAAAATCACGTACGATACTTTCATATCCATCCATCAAATCCTTATAATCCATAGCTTCCGATTCTTGAATCAATGGATAAACGACATAAATCTGTCGGCCTTTTTTTATTTCGTCCCTAATAAAACGAAAGACCTTCAATCGATTGGCATCATAACGGTGGACGGTTTTAACCGGCTTACGTCCCGGGGGTAACTCATCAATGACCGAGATATCCAGATCGCCATATAAACTCATGGCCAAAGTTCTTGGAATGGGAGTGGCTGTCATTACTAGGATATGCGGCGGATATTCATTTTTATGCCAAAGTTTGGAGCGTTGGGCAACCCCAAACCGATGCTGCTCATCTATTATGGCCAATCCCAAATTCTTGTATTGGACTTTATCCTCTAACAGGGCGTGGGTGCCAATTAGGATATGGAGTTCCCCATTTTCCAATTGTTCATGAATAGGTTTCCGAGCAG
>JBBSKR010000007.1:0-40630 GCA_038256135.1 Flavobacteriales bacterium
GTTTCCAAAGCTGACGCCGAGGCAATGGGCCTTGAGAATACCCATGTTGCGGATGGTGGTATGAACGGTAGTTACGTTAGCCTTACTGTAAATGATACGGTATTGGAAAATGTACCGGTGATTATTCAGCCTGGACAGGCCAAAGGTTCCTTAGGACTTGCATTTGGATATGGCAAGACCACTGGATTGAAAGAGGAAATGAAAAATGGAGTCAATGCATATAGGATTTATGAAGGTTTTTTATCCAACCAACCTGTAAGTATAGAAAAAGTTGGCGGTATGCATGAATTTGCCTGTATTCAATTGCATAAGACCTTAATGGGTAGGGGTGATATTATCAAGGAAACTACCTTGGAGATATTCAACACAAAAGACCATGCAGATTGGAACGAGGTTCCTATGGTTTCTTTAGATCATCAAGAGGTACCCGCGACTACGGTAGATTTATGGGATGGCTTTGATCGTTCGATCGGGCATCATTTCAATATGTCCATTGATTTAAATGCCTGTACTGGTTGTGGTGCTTGTGTCATTGCCTGTCATGCGGAGAATAATGTTCCTGTTGTTGGCAAGGCGGAGGTGAGAAGATCTAGGGACATGCACTGGCTGCGTATCGATAGGTATTATTCTTCCGAAGCGACCTTTGAGAAAGACGATATAAAGAAAGAAGAGTTTGATGGCTTAACTGGTGATAAGGGATCTTTAAGTGGTTTCGGTGAGCTGGAAGATCCATCGGAAAATCCACAAGTTGCCTTTCAGCCCGTAATGTGCCAGCATTGTAATCATGCGCCTTGTGAAACGGTTTGTCCGGTTGCGGCGACCTCACACGGTAGGCAGGGACAAAATCAAATGGCATACAACAGATGCGTGGGAACACGTTATTGTGCGAACAACTGTCCATACAAAGTACGAAGGTTCAACTGGTTCTTGTACAACAACAATGATGAGTTCGATTTCCATATGAACAATGATTTGGGTAAAATGGTTTTAAACCCAGATGTCAATGTCCGTTCAAGAGGTGTCATCGAAAAATGTTCCATGTGTATCCAGATAACACAGAAGACCATTTTAGATGCCAAACGTGATGGGCGACTTATTAAGGATGGGGAGTTCCATACCGCATGTTCCGCTGCCTGTAGCAATGGAGCTATTGTATTTGGTGACATTAACGATAAAGAAAGTAAAGTGGCAGAATTAGTCGAGAGTGATCGTATGTATCATTTATTGGAAAGCGTGGGAACAAAACCGAATGTATTCTACCATGTTAAGGTTAGAAATACCAACGAAGCATAAACACTACTAGAAAGTAATTATAACAAAAGTCTATGGCGTCGCATTACGAAGCACCTATACGAAAACCCCTAGTAATTGGAGACAAGAGCTACCACGATGTAACCGTGGATATTGCCGCTCCTGTTGAAGGAAGAGCGAACAAACATTGGTGGATAGTTTTTTCCATTGCCTTAGTGGCATTTCTCTGGGGAGTTGGTTGTATAATCTATACGATCTCCACCGGTATCGGTACTTGGGGACTTAACAAAACCGTAAACTGGGCTTGGGATATTACCAACTTTGTATGGTGGGTAGGCATTGGTCATGCCGGTACCTTGATTTCTGCGGTACTACTATTATTCCGTCAGAAATGGAGAATGGCGATTAACCGTTCTGCGGAAGCAATGACTATATTTTCGGTTATTCAAGCGGGACTGTTTCCAATCATTCACATGGGTCGACCTTGGTTGGCGTATTGGGTATTACCTATTCCTAACCAGTTCGGTTCTTTATGGGTCAACTTTAACTCACCGTTACTTTGGGATGTATTTGCTATTTCAACCTACCTATCCGTTTCGTTGGTATTCTGGTGGACCGGTCTGCTTCCAGATTTTGCGATGATACGCGATAGGGCCGTATTGCCTTTTCAGAAAAAAATATATAGTCTGTTAAGTTTTGGTTGGAGTGGCCGTGCTAAAGATTGGCAGCGATTTGAAGAAGTGTCCTTGGTACTGGCAGGTTTGGCAACACCATTGGTACTTTCTGTACACACTATCGTATCTTTTGACTTTGCTACCTCGGTAATACCGGGTTGGCATACCACCATATTCCCTCCCTATTTTGTTGCAGGAGCGGTTTTCTCAGGTTTCGCTATGGTGAACACCCTTTTGATTATTATGCGAAAAGTTTGCAGTTTGGAGGCCTATATCACCATTCAACATATCGAATTGATGAATATCGTCATCATGATAACGGGTTCTATCGTAGGTTGTGCATACATTACGGAATTGTTCATGGCGTGGTATTCTGGTGTGGAATATGAACAATACGCTTTCTTGAACAGGGCTACAGGTCCTTATTGGTGGGCATATTGGTCCATGATGACCTGTAATGTGTTCTCTCCGCAGTTCATGTGGTTCAAAAAACTTAGAACGAGTATCATGTTCTCTTTTTTCATTTCTATTATCGTAAATATAGGGATGTGGTTCGAGCGATTTGTGATTATCGTAACCTCATTGCATAGGGATTACCTTCCATCTTCTTGGACGATGTTCTCACCGACATTTGTGGATATTGGAATATTTATTGGAACCTTAGGTTTCTTCTTCGTGCTTTTCTTGTTATATTCTAGAACATTCCCAGTGATTGCCCAAGCAGAAGTGAAATCGATTTTGAAGTCTTCGGGTGAAAAGTATAAAAAGTTAAGGGAAGCTGGTCAGCCCTTGTATCAAATTTCAACTGCCAGAGCAGAATTTAGGGAGCCGATTACCGGTGATGTTGTGATGGGAGAAGTGACACCTTCGGTAGGAGATAAGGTAGGGGTTTCCGATTTATTAAGTGCCGTTGGTACGTATGATCCGGTAAAACAACAACCGGACAATTTGAAAAAGATAAAAGGTATTGGTCCCCAAATGGAGGTTACCTTAAATCAAATAGGAATCTATACGTTTGCCCAAGTGGCTAGAATGACGGGACGGGAATACAATATGTTGGATTCGATTACAGGTTCATTTCCTGGTAGGGCACAACGGGATGATTGGGCCGGTCAAGCGATACTATTAAAAGGTAAAAAACAATAAAAAAATAAATAAAAGTTAAGGTTGTAAATTTTTGAACTTGAACTTGAACTTGAACTTGAATTTTAAATTATGGCATCAAAAGTTATACATGCTTTTTACAACGATGATGATGTGTTGATGCTTGCCGTTAAAAAGGTGAAAGCAGCCAAGCATCATATCGAAGAGGTATATTGTCCATTTCCGGTTCACGGTCTGGATAAGGCTATGGGATTGGCCCCTACTAGAATTGCCATTACTTCTTTTATGTACGGTTGCGTCGGTTTTATCGTGTCTATACTGATGATGAATTACATGATGATTGAAGATTGGCCACAGGATATCGGGGGAAAGCCAAGTTTTAGCTATTTAGAGAACATGCCTGCATTTGTACCGATTATGTTCGAGCTTACTGTATTTTTTGCAGCACATTTAATGGTGATAACCTTTTATTTGAGAAGTAGGTTATGGCCATTTAAAAAAGCGGAAAATCCAGATGTAAGAACAACCGATGATTACTTTTTAATGGAAATTGAAATCCATGACAACGAGCAAGAATTAAGGGATTTATTAATGGATACCGGTGCAGTTGAAATTAATATTTCAGAAAAAAACAGTCATTGAATATGAACAGTTTCAAAAATATAGGTGTTTTTTTGATTTTGGTTGGGCTTTTTAGCTCTTGCCAAAATAACGGTAGTCGTAACTATCAGTATATGCCAAATATGTACGAACCAGTAGGTTATGAAACGTATGGCGAAGTTGATTTTCTGTTGGACAACCAAGAGGCTTTGGTGCCTCCCGCAAATACAATAAATAGAGGATGGCTCCCCTACGAATTTGAAAATTCACCAGAGGGTAAAGAGTTGGCCAGATTGAATGAAAGTCCGTTGGACTCTATGGCAACTGACGATATTTTGGCGAACGGTCAACAATTGTATACGATATACTGCGCAATTTGTCATGGAGATAACGGGAATGGTCAAGGTACATTGGTAAAAAGAGAAAAAATATTGGGGGTTCCCAGTTATGATGATGCCGTTCGTAATATAACCATAGGCACCACATTTCACACGATTCAATATGGTCTAAACTCCATGGGCTCCTATGCGTCTCAAATGAATACGGAAGAGATGTGGCAGGTATCGGAGTATGTTATGCAATTGAAACAAGATTTAACCAAATAACAGGTAAACAATACTATGTATACGTTTTCAAATAGACTAAAAATAGGTTCCATCATCTTAATGGCTGTTGGGTTGTTAGGTATTGTTGGTGGTTTTTTGGCTGCTCCGGCTACGGTAGAGGAAGCTAAGGAAATGGTTGAGGGCAACGGGGACGAACACTCTTTCCGCGAGAATCCCACCGATGCCACTGAGCATATGGGTGTAGGAATGGGAGCTGAAGTTTCCCATGGAAATATACCGGAAGCACATGATGAGGGTCATGGGATTTCGCATGATGAGCATTTATTGCACCAATTACAGAACAGACCATGGGCAGCACTATATGTTGCCGCGTTTTTCTTTATGATGATAGCGTTGGGTGTATTAGCATTTTACGCTATTCAAAGGGCTGCGCAAGCGGGTTGGTCCCCCTTACTTTTTAGGGTCATGGAGGGCATTACCGCTTACCTTGTTCCCGGTGGGATTATTGTTTTTGTAATTCTGCTTCTTTCGGTGTTACACCTAAACCATTTATTTGTTTGGATGGATCCCGAAGTAGTGGCAGATGATAAATTACTGCAAGGAAAAGCAGGATATTTGAATCCAACGTTCTTTCTAATTAGGGCAGCTATTTTCTTGGGAGGATGGATAGCCTACAGGGAGTATTCAAGAAAATTATCCCTGCAACAGGATGACTCGAAGGACAACGCTAATTTTAAACTAAATTTTAAGATTTCAGCAGGCTTTTTGGTTTTCTATTTGATATCAGAATCGATTATGTCTTGGGATTGGATTATGAGCGTGGATCCACATTGGTTCAGTACCTTGTTTGGATGGTATATTTTTGCAAGTATGATCGTGTCAGGAATAACAGTAATTGCGATGGTCACTATTTATTTGAAATCAAAAGGATTGTTGCCAGATGTAAATGATAGTCATATCCATGATTTGGCAAAATACATGTTCGGTTTTAGTATCTTCTGGACCTATTTATGGTTTTCACAATTTATGTTGATCTGGTATTCCAACATCCCGGAAGAGGTTACGTATTATGTAACAAGAATAGCCGATTATAAAGTGCCATTTTTCGGTATGGTCGCAATGAACTTTTTGTTTCCTGTATTGTTATTGATGAACAGTGATTATAAAAGAATAAATTGGTTTGTAGTAATGACTGGTATCGTCATTTTGGGTGGTCACTATATGGATATTTTTAATGCGATTATGCCATCTACGGTTGGCGATCAATGGTACATTGGGTTACCCGAAATAGGGGCGGTATTATTTTTTACGGGCTTTTTTATCTTTTGGGTTTTTAGGGCACTTGCAACAGCACCCCTGCAACCAAAAAGAAATCCATTTATTGAGGAAAGTAGACATTTTCACTATTAGTAGTAAAAAAGTAAAGTATAACATTTATATACAATGACAACAATATTGACTTTAGCTGTTTTAGTTCTTGTGGCCATTGCCATTTGGCAATTGACCAAGATTTTTGAATTATCACAGCTCAAAACTGCTAAATATGAAATCGCCACAGACGGTGATAATAAGAATAATGGGTATATGTTATTCGCATTTTTGGTATTTATTTACGGAATCACCATTTTCAGTTTCTGGAAATACGGCAAGTTCTTATTGCCGGAAGCAGGTTCTGCACATGGGGAGGAGTATGACTATTTAATGCTGGTTTCCTTCATTATCATTTTCATTGTACAAACCATAACCCAGGGTTTGCTATACTACTTCGGTTATAAATACCATGGTAAGGAGGGCCAAAAAGCCTTGTTTTATGCAGATAATGATCGTTTGGAATTTATTTGGACGATTATACCGGTTATCGTCTTGGCAGGGTTAATTCTATGGGGATTGTACACATGGACCAATATCATGGACGTAAACGATGAAGATGATCCATTGATTGTTGAACTCTATGCCCAACAATTCAATTGGACGGCCAGATATGGTGGAGCGGACAATGTGTTGGGCGGTGCCAATGTTAGAATGATCGATATTGATAAGGCGAACGTCTTAGGCTTGGATGAAGGTGATTCCTATGCGGCAGATGATGTCATCGTAAAAGAATTACATCTACCAGTAGGTAGAAAGGTCAATTTTAAAATGCGTTCACAAGATGTACTGCATTCCGCTTTTATGCCACATTTTAGGGCGCAAATGAATTGTGTTCCTGGTATGATCACCGAATTTTCATTTACTCCGATATACACAACGGAAGAAATGAGGTCCAAACCTGAGGTAATGGATAAGGTGAAGAGAACAAACAAAATACGTGCAGAGAAATCTGCCAGTGGTGGAGAAATTTTGGAACCATGGCAATTTGATTATATTTTGCTTTGCAACAAAGTATGCGGCAAATCCCATTACAATATGCAAATGAAAATAGTTGTTGAGTCTGAAGTGGAATATAACAAATGGATGGAAGAGCAAACAACTTTTGCCGAAACGGTAATGAAAGATTCGAATCCTGCCTTTAATACGGTAGAGGCAGAATCAATGGGAGAATAAAAATAAATCTCTCAATTTAAAAAAGGCTATAATAAGAAAATTAATAAACAAAGATTACGATTATGTCAGCAACAGCACATGTAGATGATCACGCACATGATGAGCATGTACATCATCACAAAGAAACATTTGTGACTAAATACATTTTTAGTCAAGACCATAAGATGATTGCCAAACAATACCTAATTACGGGTGTTTTGGTAATGGGTTTTATTGGGATTGCGATGTCCCTATTGTTTAGAATGCAGCTGGCTTGGCCCGGTGAGTCATTTCCTATTTTTGAAGCCCTTTTAGGAAAATGGGCTCCTAGTGGTGTAATGGATGCCGATATATATTTGGCACTGGTTACCATGCATGGAACCATAATGGTATTTTTTGTGCTTACCGCAGGGTTAAGCGGTACATTTAGTAATTTATTGATTCCATTGCAAATCGGGGCACGCGATATGGCTTCCGGTTTCCTTAACATGGTGTCTTTTTGGTTGTTTTTTGTGTCTAGTGTTATCATGGTAATCTCCTTATTCGTTGAAGCGGGTCCTGCAGCTGCGGGGTGGACTATTTATCCGCCATTAAGTGCCTTACCAATGGCCCAGCCAGGTTCTGGTATGGGTATGACGCTTTGGTTGGTATCAATGGCGATTTTCATTGCTTCCTCATTAATGGGTTCATTGAACTACATCGTAACGGTTATCAATCTTAGGACAAAAGGAATGTCGATGACAAGATTACCCTTGACCATTTGGGCTTTCTTTGTAACGGCTATTATCGGGGTTGTTTCGTTCCCTGTGTTGCTTTCAGCTGCGCTATTATTAATCATGGATAGAAGTTTTGGAACATCGTTCTTCCTGTCCGATATTTTTATTCAAGGAGAGGTATTGCATTATCAAGGTGGTTCGCCGGTATTGTATGAACACTTATTTTGGTTCTTAGGTCACCCAGAGGTATATATTGTATTACTGCCGGCACTGGGGATAACCTCTGAAGTAATGTCAACGAATGCACGTAAACCTATTTTCGGATACCGCGCCATGGTTGCTTCCATTTTGGCTATTGCTTTCCTTTCTACAATAGTTTGGGGTCACCATATGTTCATTTCAGGGATGAACCCATTTTTGGGTTCTGTCTTTACCTTTACTACTTTATTGATAGCGATACCGTCTGCGGTAAAAGCTTTTAATTATATCACCACATTATGGAAGGGGAACCTACAATTAAACCCCGCCATGTTATTTTCCATAGGATTGGTATCTACCTTTATCACTGGTGGATTAACCGGTATTATTTTAGGCGATAGCACCTTGGATATCAACGTACATGATACGTATTTCGTTGTGGCACACTTCCATTTGGTAATGGGTATTTCTGCGCTTTATGGATTGTTTGCAGGAGTCTATCACTGGTTCCCGAAAATGTTCGAGGGTAAAATGTTGAACAAAAATTTGGGCTATGTCCACTTCTGGGTTACGGCGGTATGTGCCTACGGGGTCTTTTTTCCTATGCACTTTGTGGGTATGGCAGGGGTACCAAGAAGATATTATCAAAATACTGCTTTCCCTATGTTTGATGAGCTTACCGATATACAAGTGCTGATGACCGTATTTGCAATAATTGCAGGTGCTGCTCAACTGGTGTTCGTGGCCAACTTCATTTATAGTATGTTCTATGGTAAAAAGGGACCTCAAAACCCCTGGAATTCCAATACCTTGGAATGGACGGCAGAGCAAAAGCATATTCACGGAAATTGGGATGGTGCAATTCCTGAAGTACATCGATGGGCTTACGATTATAGTAAAGTAGATGAAAACGGTGAATACATTATTCCAGGACAGGATTACGTCCCTCAACATATTCCGCTACAGGAAGATGAAGAAGATATGAATCACTAAGAAATAAAAAAGAATAATGAAAAGCCCAACTAATTTTAGTTGGGCTTCTTTTATAATAGCTCTTAAGAAAATGCCAACTTATTTTCTGATTCCCTAAAAATGAATACCTTCAATTTTTAATTGATGTTTTAGATTATGAAAAAGCACATGGTCCTTTTATTGATTTCAATCTGTACATTCCACGCCTATGGTCAACGTAAACCAAAAATAAAGGGGAATAAAAATGTAATAGAAGTACGGGAGAATCTAGAACCATTTACGGCTATTGAACTAGCGGATGACCTGGACATTGTTCTTCAAAAATCCCCACAGGAAGGGTATGCCCTGGCGCTTGACGATAATTTGGTCGATGTCCTTAAATTTAAGGTGACAGATGGAACGCTTATAATTTCCTCTTTCTACAATATCACCTCCAAAAAGAAACTGGAAATAACGATTTACTTTCAGGAACTAAGTTCGTTGAAACTGTTAAATGGTAAAATTAGTATGAAAGACGTGATTTCCGCAGAACGGTTAAAGGTTACTACTTCTGGAACTTCAAGGTTGGAACTCAATGCTACAGCCGATATTATAGATATAACGATGGAAGAAATTAGTTCTGGAGATTTCAATCTGGCCAGCGACTCCTTAAATGTTATTTTGAAAGACCGAATTGACGTTAAACTTTATAGCACCGGTATCAGTAATACGCTACATATGTATGAGAACGCCTCGGCAAAATTAGAAGGAGGCTGCGATTATTTTACGGCCAAACTGTATGGGAAAAGTACGCTTAAGGCGGCTAAATTGGAGGCTAAGGAAGTGTTTTTAATTTCTGAAGATTCCCCAGATGCACAAATAAGGGCTTTGAACGGTTTTAAACTTAGCACCAAAGGGGCGTCTAAAACTACACTTTATGGAAATCCACAGATTACTATTTTAGACTTTTTAGACACTTCCCAATTGCAAAAGGAAATGGATTAGTTCGCAATTGGAGCTGTCAAGCAGTGTTCTGGAATACCAAAACCATCTACCAAAACATTTAAGTGAGGTCTTAGTTCGGTACATAAACGCTCAACACGTTGGCGTATGGCTTTAGATTTCGTACTGCCTAAATAACCCTGTTCTAGATACCATGACGCATCTTTCCGTATTTCATGCAGGGCATAAAGGGTGCCTAGTTTCTCAAATAGTGCTTTGTACTCTGGATCGGTTATGGTAGTGTTATGCTCTATAAACGAGGTGTAAGCCAGTTCAATACTGTAAGCACGTCCTAAAGTCATCAAATGGGTTTGAACTTTTAGAAAAGCTTGATAGGAGGGAATTCCTTTTTTTATGTATCCCCTGATCCGCATGGCAAGCGTATAGGTCAACCTACGGGTCCTATGCTGAAAGGCGTGCCTATGAAATTTGGGGTTATAGAGATGCTCCTTATCAACCTTATTCGTATAGATGGGGTTTATGGTAGCCAATTTATCGCTCAATTGTACGCTTAGTAATTTTAGAACGGTAGCAAACCCTGTACTATTAAACTCGGCTTTAAAGTCCGATAGCACCCCTTTGGCAGCCAATTGAAGCAGCACATTATTATCGCCTTCAAAGGTGGTGAAAATGTCTACGTCCCCTTTTAAATCGGCAATTCGGTTCTCTAGTAGATAGCCTTTCCCGCCACAGGCTTCCCTGCATTCTTGAATGGTGGTATTGGCATACCATGTAATGATGGATTTCAGTCCGGCGACTTGGGTTTCCACTTGCCGTTTATCAGGGTGGGAATCATCACAGTAAATTCGCATCATCTTGTCTAGTGCGGCATGGTGGACATAGGCACTCGCTACCAAAGGGGTCAATCGCAATTGATGGGAGGGGTAGTCCATCAAGAGGTCTTCCTGTATCTTGACACTATCATTGAACTGTCTTCTTTTCAGGGCATGTTTTATGGCAACGGTCAATGCATATTTAGCACCTCCCAAAGCTGCACGTGCGACACAAATTCTACCGCCTACCAAAGTGCCCAACATGGTAAAAAAACGTTTATTTGGATTTTTAATTTCCGAAGAATAGGTTCCATTATCCAATATGGTGCCATACTTGTTCAATAGATTTTCTTTGGGCACCGAAACTTGGTTGAACCATATTTTACCGTTATCCACCCCGTTCAAGCCAAGCTTATAGCCATTATCTTCCACTCTAATTCCCGGTAACAGCTCATGTTCAGCATTTCTAAGGGGAACCAAAATAGCATGTACCCCTTCATTTTTGCCATTCACGATGAGTTGGGCAAAAACTGATGCCATTTTAGAGTGAATGGCGTTGCCAATATATTCTTTGTTATCATTTTTTCCGGGCGTATGAATGATTAAATTTTCAGTGGTATCATCATAAGTCGCGGTCGTTTTAATGCCCCGAACATTAGATCCATGTCCGGTTTCGGTCATGGCAAAACAACCTAATAATGCAGCAGCTCCAGCTTTGAAAAGGTATTTGTCATGATGTTTTTTCGTCCCTAGTTTTTGGATACTACCCCCAAATAGACCAAATTGAACACCGAATTTTATGGTCAGGCTCCCGTCAACATACATGAGGTTTTCGAAAATAGCGGCATAGCCTTCCATATCATTGGCACCGCCATATGCTTCTGGATAGGCAAGGGCGCCATAACCTTTGTCTGCTAGAAATTCAACTTGTTTCAATACGTGGTTCCTATAGGCTTCTTTTTTCCTGTATATATCCCAAGAGAATATAGGGTCATTTAAATCAGCCCTAAATTTATCGATTACCGCTGCATGTTTCGCTTTCAAAATAGTATCTATGCGGTCTGGATCGTATTGAACTGAATTCTTGCTAACTTCAACCTGAACATCAAACAAATGGTTATAGTGATTGGGTTGAATTCCCAAATTGATCTCTATTTCCTTCAAGTGGTCGTTAAAGGGAATTTCATCGTGGTAATGTGAGGCTACTTTTTGGCTCAAAGCCGTTAACGGATACGTCTCATGTTCCACCAATTTTACGCCGCTATTCGAAATCAATTGCTTCCAAGATTTGAACAATTGGTCTTTGGGTGGATGTTTGACATCCAACCACTTTCGAAGCTGATTTTTATACTCCGGTTTTAAGGAGTCATCCTCGGCAATGGCATTTTCAACTACATTAATTTCTGATGCGGATAAGAGATCGTCTGACCATATGATATAAAAAAAGGGAATATATTGGAGAACTTCTGGAGCGTAATTTTCTTTTGTCATACTATGAATTTACAAATTTTATTATCAATTATACTTGGTATTTAATGCTTCTTTTAGGTATTTGTAAATACGAATATTGTAAAAGCCATGGTAAAAAGTTAACAGGGGTTTGTCTATCTTTGTTAGCATATGAACGAGTATTTAGATCCATCCGCTGAAGGTTTTTCCAATGAGGAGTTGGATATTGAACGAGCTTTGCGCCCTATAAATTTCGATGATTTTACTGGGCAGGAGCAAGTGCTCGAAAATCTTAAGGTATTTGTTGAAGCCGCCAATAGGCGGGGTGAGGCTTTGGACCACACCTTGTTTCATGGCCCTCCAGGTCTAGGAAAAACAACCTTGGCCCATATTCTGGCCAATGAATTGGGGGTTGGCATAAAAATTACTTCAGGACCGGTTCTGGATAAACCGGGTGATTTAGCAGGACTGTTGACCAATTTGGATGAACGTGATGTTTTGTTTATTGATGAGATACATCGTTTAAGTCCTATTGTTGAGGAATACCTGTATTCGGCCATGGAAGATTATAAGATAGACATCATGATCGAAACTGGCCCAAATGCACGTTCCGTTCAAATCAATTTGAATCCGTTTACCTTGATAGGCGCTACGACCCGTTCTGGTTTGCTGACAGCACCAATGCGGGCTAGATTTGGAATTCAAAGTAGATTACAGTATTATTCAACTGAACTGCTTTCAACCATAGTAGAACGCAGCGCCGAGATACTGCGCGTACCTATTTCCCAAGATGCCGCCATTGAGATTGCGGGTAGGAGTAGGGGTACACCTAGAATCTGTAATGCATTATTAAGAAGGGTGCGTGATTTTGCGCAGATTAAGGGTAATGGTTCCATTGATATGGAGATTTCTAGATTTAGCCTAAAAGCATTGAATGTAGACACGCATGGGTTGGATGAAATGGACAATAAAATTCTATTGACCATTATCGATAAGTTTAAAGGAGGCCCCGTTGGAATAAGCACTTTGGCAACCTCGGTATCTGAAAGTGCCGAAACCATTGAAGAGGTATATGAACCATTTTTAATTCAGCAAGGTTTTATAATGCGTACGCCAAGGGGTCGTGAAGTAACAGAATTGGCCTACAAACATTTGGGAAGGATCAAGGGTAATATTCAAGGAGGTTTGTTTTGATAAATAAATTACCTACGGTTTCAAATTACCAGGTTTTTAAAAACCGAAAAAGTATCCTCAAAAATCCCTTACCGTTCCATCATAATAATTTTGATACATTGGGGGATATATTCAAGGTAAAAATTGGCCCTTCCGGTTCAATTGTATTTACCAGAAGCCCAGAATTTATAAAACAAATTCTTCAAAAGAATCATAAGAACTATAACAAATCTCCATTGCAGACCAGAGATTTGTCAAAGTATATTGGGAAAGGTCTCCTTACGTCAAACGGGGAACATTGGCGTACCCACCGTAGAATGATACAACCGGCGTTTCATAAGAAAAAGCTCGTAGGTCTGTTGAATACTATGGATGGGGCCATTAAAGTAGAACTGCAACGAATCGTTCCAGGAAAAACGCAGGATATCTATCCACTAATGGGCGATTTAGCTTTCCAAACGGTAGCTAAATCGCTATTTAGTAGGGACGACATTCAAAAGGAGATGGCGGAACTCAAAACCATCACGGCGAATAATCAGAAAATGTTGATTCGTGAAATGCGACAGCCCTATTTGAAATGGTGGTTTAAGTGGAGTGGGGAAATAAACCGTCATCTAAAACTTTCCAAAAAAGCGCGCCATATATTAAATGAAATTATTGAACAGCGCATCCGTTCGAAGCAAGAAAAGGATGATTTGCTTGATATGCTATTAGAAGCAAAGTACGACGACGGTAGTTCCATGTCTAGGGAGCAGTTGATCGATGAAGTCTTGATCCTTTTTGCGGCAGGTCACGAAACCACGGCGAATGCCTTAGGTTTTACACTTTATTTATTGGCAAAGAACACTGAGATACAAGAGAAGGCATTTCAAGAAGTATCTAAAATTGATCTGGACCATAACGATGTTTTCAATAACCTGGGTAACCTTACCTACATAAAACAATGCATCGAAGAAGGTTTGCGCTTGTATCCACCGGCTTACTATATTGATCGGATGTCCATTGGGGAAGACCAATTAGGAGCATACCACATTCCCAAAAATACGATGTTATTGATGGCCATTTATGAATTGCATCGTGATGCTAATTTTTGGGATACTCCAGAATCTTTTCTTCCAGATCGATTTGAAGCATCATTGAAAAAGGATTATTCGGACTATTATTATCCTTTTGGTGCAGGGCCTCGAATGTGCATAGGTAATAATTTTGCGATGTATGAAATGGTGTTGACCATAGCTAGAATTCTTCAAAAATATCAAATGACCACCGATGTAAAAGAGATTGAAATAAACCCGTTAATTTCATTAAAACCTAAGGAGGTTCCTGTTAGATTTGTTCCCAGACAATGATTTCACCCACACAAAAAGAAAATTACACCCTCAGTATCAAGGCCGAAGCCAAACGCCTCGGTTTTTTGTCGTGTGGTATATCCAAAGCGGAATTTTTAGAGGAAGAGGCTCCAAGATTGGAAAAATGGCTAAATAAAAATATGCATGGCGAAATGGCCTATATGGAGAACCATTTCGATAAACGTTTGGATCCACGTTTGTTGGTAGAAGGTGCCAAATCTGTCATTTCGCTTTTGTTGAATTATTACCCCGAGAAAGAACAGGTAGAAGACAGTTACAAAATTTCTAAATATGCTTATGGCCAAGATTACCATCATGTCATAAAATCTAAATTAAGACAGCTTCAAGAATTTATTTCCGAAGAAATAGGTGAGGTAAATGGTCGGGCATTTGTAGATTCCGCTCCTGTTTTGGATAAGGCCTGGGCAGCAAAAAGTGGTTTGGGCTGGATCGGCAAGAACAGCAATCTGTTGACCCAACAAGTGGGGTCTTTCTATTTTATTGCTGAGCTTATTGTGGATATTGAGCTGGAATACGACCATGCGGTAACCGATCATTGTGGCACCTGTACGGCTTGTTTGGACGCATGTCCCACTCAGGCCATTGTTGAGCCCTATGTAGTGGATGGGAGTAAGTGTATATCTTATTTTACAATTGAACTAAAAAATGAGCTACCCACCGAATTCAAAGGGAACTTCGATGATTGGATGTTTGGCTGTGACGTTTGTCAAGACGCATGCCCCTGGAACCGTTTTTCCAAACCACATCAAGAGCCTTTATTCAATCCTAATCCTGATTTGCTTTCCATGACCAAAAAGGACTGGGAAGAAATAACGGAGGACGTTTTCAAAAAAGTGTCTCAAAAATCCGCTGTTAAGCGTACCAACATTTCAGGATTGAATCGGAACATTGACTTTTTAAAATAAAATAAAATAGTTTTGGTTTTGGGCAGGGAGCTGTTATTCCCCTCCTTGGGAGGGGACAGGGGAGGATTTCCATGACCAAAAAGGACTGGGAAGAAATAACGGAAGAAGTTTTCAAAAAAGTGTTTCAAAAATCCGCTGTAAGACGGACTAAGTTTGACGGACTTACCCGAAATATTGTATTTCTAAATTAAAAACAATTTCATCAAACGTTTTCGCTGGTTTTTATTTCTACGAAATATGGTGCGAAGCCTTAATTATATTATATTGCTTGACTATAATATTTGAAGTATTCTAAAATTAATATGTAGATCACTGTGAATACAACAATCTTCGCTCCTTTAACTTCACTAATAGAATTGTATGAAAATAGGAAAACCAAGTCTTAGCTTTTGGCAGATCTTTAATATGAATGTGGGTTTTTTAGGTATCCAGTATAGTTTTGGACTACAACAAACCGCTATTAACCCTATTTTTCTATACCTGGGAGCAACGGAAGAAATGCTGCCCATCTTAAATATTGCAGGGCCGGTGACCGGATTGATTATTCAACCGATTATTGGTGCCATGTCCGACAAGACTTGGTCACCAAGATGGGGAAGACGTAAACCTTATTTTTTGATTGGGGCCATCATTGGTAGTTTGTGTTTGTTCGCATTCCCTTCAAGTCCGGTACTATGGTTTGCTGTTGGTCTTTTATGGATATTGGACGTGGGCAATAATATGGCCATGGAACCGTACCGTGCCTTTGTAGGCGATAAATTACCTGAAAATCAGTTGAGTCTCGGCTATCAAATGCAAAGTCTATTTGTTGGTGCCGGTATACTTTTGGCCATGGGTTCCATTGTACTGTTCCAATTTCTGTTCGGGGCCGATACGGTTGAAACTGCGGGGACGATACCCAAATGGATTTATTATTCGTTTTATATAGGAGGAATGCTTTCTATTACGACCATTTTATGGTCCGTGTTCAAAACGCCGGAAATTCCACCGACGGCGGAAGAATTGGCTGAAATTAATGAAACCAAAGGGAAACCCTTGGGCGAACGCATTGCTAAACCTTTCGGGGAAATCATAAATGCCATAAAGGATATGCCGATATTCATGTGGAAACTGGGTGCAGTCTATCTATTTCAATGGTATGCCTTGTTCGTGTACTGGCAGTATATAACTCCTTTGTTCATGCTTACAATGGATTATGGAATTTCCGAAGCTGCTTCGCAATCTGCCCAAATGAGTTTGACCTATAATATTGTTACTATGGTCGTAGCCTTGGCTTTGGTCCCTTTGACCTTGCGGTTTGGAGGTAAAAACGTGTATTCCTTAAGTTTGGTGGGTATGGCATTGGCACTTTTCACCATTCCTTTTATTCCAGACCCCAAACTAGTTTTGGCGCCAATGGTATTGTTCGGCATCGGATGGGCGGCGATGATGGGTATTCCCTATACCATGGTCTCCAAGGTGGTTCCTCAGAAAAGACGTGGGGTATATATGGGTATTTTAAACATGATGATCGTTATTCCTATGGGGATAGAGACCCTGACTTTCGGTCCGATCTATAAATATCTTTTAGGCGGCAATGCCGTGAACGCTATGCTCTTTGCTGGTGGATTTTTTGTTATTTCCGCAGTGCTTGCTTTGCGATTGAACGTGTCAAAAGCCAAAGAATCCGTTACGGCATAGTAGTTCCTTAGAAAATACCTTTTCCTACTTTCTGGGGTTTTCATTTTGTCTGGATAAAACTAGTATCTTTTCACGCTTTTTTAAAGAATACCTTTAAATTTGATTTTTTAAAACAGAAGAGCATGCGTAAGGAAAAACAGAGAAGGGAAGCACTTATATACCACGCAAAACCGCAGCCGGGTAAAATAAAAATCGTACCTACTAAACCCTATAGCACCCAACGTGATCTTGCTCTTGCCTATTCTCCCGGAGTAGCGGAACCTTGTTTGGAAATAGCAAAGAACAAGGAAAACGTCTACAAATATACCTCTAAGGGTAATCTTGTTGCCATAATCTCTAACGGAACGGCTGTTTTGGGTTTAGGGAATATCGGTCCTGAAGCTTCAAAACCGGTGATGGAAGGAAAAGCCCTATTATTTAAGATTTTTGCGGATATTGATGGAATTGATATCGAGGTGGATACCGAAGATGTAGATAAGTTCATAGAGACCGTAAAAATGATTGCCCCTACTTTTGGTGGAATCAATTTGGAAGATATAAAAGCACCGGAAGCATTTGAGATTGAACGTAGGCTAAAAGAAGAGCTTGATATCCCGGTCATGCACGATGATCAACATGGTACGGCCATTATTTCTGCCGCTGCTTTATTGAATGCGTTGGAACTTGCCAACAAGAAAATGTCGGAGGTTCGTATCGTGATAAGCGGGGCAGGTGCAGCTGCCGTTTCGTGCACCAAATTGTATAAGGCATTTGGGGCGAAAGAAGAAAATATTGTCATGCTCGATAGCAAAGGTGTCATTCGAAAGGATGCCGATAACCTAGCGGAATCCAAAAAGGAATTTGCTACGGATAGAAAAATAGACACCTTAGATGAGGCCATGGTAGATGCTGACGTCTTCGTTGGGCTTTCGATTGCCGATATTGTATCTCCTCGAATGCTGGAATCTATGGCGAAGAATCCGATTGTTTTTGCCATGGCAAATCCGAATCCGGAAATAGATTATGATCTGGCCATAGCTACCCGTAAAGATATCATTATGGCAACCGGAAGATCAGATCATCCTAATCAGGTAAACAATGTATTAGGTTTCCCTTTTATTTTTAGGGGGGCTTTGGATGTAAGGGCAACTACAATCAATGAGGAAATGAAGATGGCCGCGGTAAAAGCGTTGGCAGATTTGACAAAACAACCGGTTCCTGAGCAAGTAAATATCGCCTATGGTGAGACCAGGTTGACATTTGGTAGGGAGTATATTATTCCAAAACCTTTTGACCAGCGTCTCATTTATGAAGTGCCTCCGGCGGTGGCCAAAGCGGCAATGGAAAGTGGTGTTGCCAAAGCACCGATAGAGGACTGGTACAAGTATAAGGAAGAATTGTTGCTGCGTTCTGGCAATGACAACAAAGTGGTTCGTTTATTGCACGGCAGGGCACGGTCTAACACAAAGAAAATTGTCTTTGCCGAAGCGGATCATTTAGATGTATTAAAAGCGGCGCAGATCGTATATGAGGAGGGTATTGCCGAACCCATTCTTTTAGGTCGAAAGGATATCATCCTAGAATTAAAGAAAGAATTGGAGTTTGATGCAGACCTAGTGATCATTGATCCCATGTCGGAAGAATTTGATGAACGCTATATAAGGTATGCCACGAAATACTGGGAAAGCCGTAAACGAAGTGGTGTAACCTTTTACAGTGCCAAAATAAAAATGCGGGAACGTAATTATTTTGGTTCTATGATGGTCATGGAGGGTGATGCTGATGGTATGATTTCTGGTTATTCAAGGGCATACCCAACAGTTGTAAAACCCATTTTGGAGGTTGTTGGCAGGGCATCTGGTGTTAAGAAAGTGGCTACCGTAAATATTATGATTACGGAGAGAGGACCCTTGTTCTTAGCGGATACTTCAATTAACATCGAACCCAATGCCGAGGAATTGGCAGATATCGCCCAAATGACGGCAAATGTTGCCTCGAATTTTGGTTTTGATCCCGTATTGGCCATGTTAAGCTACGCCAACTTTGGTTCTTCGTCCCATCCAAATGCCAGAAAAGTTCGGGAAGCGGTGCGAATGTTACACAAGAACAATCCTAGTCTTATTGTTGACGGGGAGATTCAAACAGATTTTGCCCTGAACAAGGAATTGCATGAAAGTAAGTTTCCCTTTTCAAAATTGGCAGGCAGAAAAGTGAATACCTTGATTTTTCCCAATTTGGAATCGGCAAATATCACTTATAAATTACTTAAAGAACTAAATGGCGCCGATTCAATCGGACCTATAATGGTCGGTTTAAGAAAATCGGTCCATATTATGCAGTTAGGGGCGAGTGTAGATGAAATCGTAAATATGGCCGCTGTTGCCGTGATCGATGCACAAGAGCGTGAAAAGCGTAAAAAGGCTAAAATAAGCGACCAGTAAACAGTACGGGGATTGGAATATTGAAGTTAGAATTGGGCGTTTTTAAAAAATAGTAATCCGTAGATTTTATGAGGTATTCAAAAGTATACTAATGCTTGCGAATTTAATTTTTTCAACTTCAGTTCTAATTTAGAACTTGAACTTGAACTTGAACTTTGATTTTGAAGTCGTCTTTTGAACTTGCGCTTGAACTTGAATTTGCGCCTGAATTTTGAACTTGAATTTTGAATTTGAATTTGAACTTGCGCTTGAATTTTGAACTTGAACTTGAACTTTATTTAATGATACATCACCTAAGAGGAAAATTGGTAGAGAAAAATCCGACCCATGTAGTAGTTGAGTGCGGCGGAGTTGGGTATTTTGTAAATATTTCGTTGAACACTTTTTCAAAACTCCCAGAGCAGGAAAATATCTCCATATACACCCATTTACAAATAAAGGAAGATTCGCATACCCTATACGGATTTATGGAAAAATCTGAACGGGAAATATTTAGGTTATTACTCTCTGTTTCTGGCATAGGTTCAAGTACGGCTAGAACCATGCTTTCTTCAATGTCTCCTTCACAGGTCAGGGATGCCATTGCCAATGGTGACGTGCCTGCTATACAGTCCATAAAAGGAATTGGAGCCAAGACCGCCCAACGCGTTATTTTAGATTTACGGGACAAGGTCTTAAAAGTCTACGATATTGACGAACTTTCGCTAAGCCCAAACAATACAAATAAAGATGAAGCGTTATCTGCTTTAGAAGTTCTAGGCTTCGCACGTAAACAGGCAGAAAGGGTTGTCGATAAAGTGCTTAGTCAAGATACTTCCCTAAGCGTAGAGAATATCATAAAACTCGCGCTCAAAAATTTGTAATAAGTTTTAAAAACGGGGCGATTAAAAATCTTAAAATTTCTTTTAAGTATACCTTTCTATTCTTCTTATTTTTTGCTTTCATGGGAACCACCCTGGCGCAAGAAACGGAGGGACAGGAGATAGACTCAGTTAAGACAGGTTTTGACCTAGGTAGGATTCTTTTGGAAAATCCAGAAAGTATTGTTTCCAAATACCTGTATGACCCTAAGCTCGATCGGTATATCTATAATGAGAGTGTAGGCGATTTTAATATTGGTTATCCGATCATACTCACACCGGACCAATATTTTGATCTTATTGAAAAGGAAGGAATCAAATCCTATTTTAAGGAAAAATCAGATGCTTATTCCGGTAAAAAGGCAGGTAGTGAGGAAGCCCGTAAAAATTTACTTCCCAACTTTTACGTAAACAATAATTTTTTTGAATCCATATTTGGCGGAAATACCATCGAAGTTATACCCCAGGGTTCGGTGGCCATGGATTTAGGGGTTATTTGGCAAAAAAATGATAACCCATCCCTATCTCCCCGAAATCGCACCAATCTTTCATTTGATTTTGATCAGCGGATCAGTCTAAGCATGTTGGGTAAAATAGGGGAACGATTACAGGTTACTGCCAATTATGACACCGAGGCAACATTTGATTTCCAGAATATCGTGAAGTTGGATTATACCCCTACGGAGGATGACATTATCCAAACGATAGAAGTGGGTAATGTCAACATGCCATTGAACAGTTCCCTGATCCAAGGGGCCCAAAGCCTTTTTGGGGTGAAGACACAGTTACAGTTTGGAAAGACTACCGTAACGGGCGTATTTTCTGAACAGCGGTCACAAAATAATACAGTAGTGGCACAAGGCGGGGGTACCTTGAACGAGTTTTCATTGACGGCATTGGACTATGATGAAAACAGGCATTTTTTCTTGGCCCAATACTTTAGGGACAATTATGATCGGGCACTTTCTACTTATCCGTACATCCAAAGTCAGATCCAGATAACACGGATAGAGGTATGGGTTACGAATAGGAGCCAACAGACCTTGAACGTTCGTAATGTGGTAGCCATACAAGATTTAGGGGAAGCAGATGTTACCAAGACTCGGGTAGGCCAAAATAACGGAAACGCACCGGGGTTTTTTAATGGACCGGCAGATTTGAGGCCTAGGAACAATGCAAATGATTATGATCCCGCATTAATCGATAATGGTGGAGCACTTAATAGGAACATAAGGGATATAGCTACGGTAGAAGGAGGGTTTAATGGAGGTAGTTTTTCCGGAGGGTATAATCCCAATCAAGGTTTTGATTACGCTTTATTGGAAAATGCGCGAAAAATGGAACAAGGAAGGGATTTCGATTTCAATTCCCAATTGGGATATATATCCTTGAACCAAAGATTGAGTAATGATGAAGTATTGGGTGTTGCCTTTCAGTACACATTCCAAGGAGAAGTATTTCAAGTTGGGGAATTTGCCAATGGCGGATTGGACGCTACTACCATATCCCAAGGCGCTAATCCTATTATAGAAAATAATACTTTAATCCTTAAGCTATTAAAAAGTAACATCACCAATATCAACGACCCTGTCTGGGACTTGATGATGAAAAATATCTATGCAACAGGTGCATTTCGTTTGAGTGAGGACGATTTTAAGTTTAACATACTCTATTCAGACCCTACGCCTAGAAACTATATTACTCCGGTTGTTGAGGGCCCCGGTTCTGGATGGCCCGAAGGTTTTGAGGAGCGTATTCTATTAAATGTATTCAATCTGGATAGATTGAATATTTACAACGATATTCAACCCGGCGGGGATGGTTTCTTTGATTTTGTTCCGGGACAGACGATAGATGTCCAAGGAGGTCGAATCATATTTACCACAGTAGAACCTTTTGGGCAAAATCTGTTCGAACAACTGGAGAACGGTAATAGTGGTCAGTATAATAATCCTTCGGCATATAATCCCAATCAAGAACAGTATGTATTTAGGGATATGTATGAGCTTACAAAAGCAGCGGCATTACAAGATCCCGAAAAAAACAAGTTCCTCTTAAAAGGCAGGTATAAGTCAGAAGGCAGTAATGGTATTCCTATCGGAGCATTCAACGTTCCAAGAGGTTCGGTACGGGTTACAGCCGGTGGCAGACAGTTACAGGAAGGCATCGATTATACCGTAAATTATCAGGCGGGTACCGTTCAGATTTTGGATCCCAGTTTGGAAGCCTCGAATGTACCTATTAATATTTCAGTGGAGAACAACGCTGTTTTTGGTCAGCAAACACGTCGTTTTACCGGTATTAATGTAGAACATCAATTCAATAAGAACTTTGTATTGGGCGGTACCTTGTTGAACTTGAACGAACGCCCATTGACCCAAAAATCCAATTTTGGGGTAGAACCGGTCAATAATACAATTTTCGGCCTAAACGGTAATTTCTCTACGGAAGTGCCTTGGTTGACCCGTATGGTGAATAAACTTCCCAATATTGATACCGATGTCCCTTCAATGGTATCGGTTAGGGCAGAAATGGCTATGTTAAAACCAAATTCGCCAAAGAATGCCGATTTTCAAGGGGAAACAACGACGTATCTTGATGATTTTGAAGGGGCGCAGGCCTTAATCGATATACGGGCTTCCCTAGGTTGGACCATTTCAAGTACACCTTTGGAATTTTCCGATGGGGGGCAACTTTTTGGGAGTGGTCCTGATGACCCTGCGAATTTGTTGAACGGTTATGGTAGGGCTAAATTAGCTTGGCACACCATCGACCCAATATTTTATACCAACCAGAGACCTGCAGGAATTAATGACGATGATATTTCGATCAATCCCACCCGTAGAATATTTATAGATGAGGTTTTTCCCCAGACGGATATAGCCCAAGGCCAAACGCAGGTACAGGGAACTTTGGATATGGTGTATTACCCAACCATAAAAGGGCCTTATAACAACAATCCTAATTTTGAAGGCGAATTGCCCAACGAAAGATGGGGGGGTATGATGCGCGCACTGAGCAGTACCGATTTTGAGCAGAGCAATGTTGAGTTTGT
Organism: Flavobacteriales bacterium; assembly: GCA_038256135.1. GTDB lineage: Bacteria > Bacteroidota > Bacteroidia > Flavobacteriales > Flavobacteriaceae > Maribacter. The sequence goes on from JBBSKR010000007.1 coordinate 23,271, forward strand.
TCAGTTTTGGGTGATGGATCCTTATGTAGATGGTATTGCTACCGGTGCCGGGGAATTGGTGCTAAACCTTGGAAATATTTCTGAGGATATTTTGCGGGATGGCAAGAAGCAATATGAAAACGGACTTCCGGGGGTTAACAGTAATGATTTTGTGGCACAGACCTCTTGGGGTGAAGTGCCTGCCACGCAATCATTGGTGTATGCCTTCGATGCCAGTGAACCCAACAGAAACTTGCAGGATATTGGATTTGATGGTTTGAACGATGAAGGCGAACGGTCCGTTTATACCAATAATACAGGCGATGACCCTGCTTTGGATAACTATCAATATTATTTGAACAGGGAGGGCAGCATTTTAGAAAGATATATAGATTTTAACAGTCCCGAAGGTAACTCACCTATTGCCGTAACCAATACGAACAGGGGTTCAACTACCTTACCTGATGTGGAGGATATTGATAGAGACTTGACCATGAATACGGTAAATAGTTATTATGAATACCGAATTGCCATCAAACCCAACACGACTATTAATGACAAATATGTAACCGATATTCGGGAAGGTACTGCTTCTGGAAACAGGATACCTAACGGTGATGAAGTCAATTACCGCTGGATTCAGTATAAGATTCCGTTGAGCGATTTTAGTGACGCCATTGGTGGTATTACCGATTTTAGGTCCATCAGTTTTATGCGGATGTACATGACGGGATTCAACAGCCCTACCGTACTTCGTTTTGCTACATTGGATCTGGTAAGGGGCGATTGGCGTACCTACACCAAAACGTTACAGGATCCCGGTATTGATAACGATCCTACAGACGATGGTACTACCTTAGATGTAAATACGGTCAATATAGAAGAGAATAGTAATCGTATTCCAATCCCTTATGTATTGCCACCAGGTGTAATACGGGAACAATTGAACAATAATAACACCATTATCCGCCAGAATGAACAATCACTTTCTTTATTGGTGGAGAATTTGGAAGCTGGTGATTCCCGTGGGGTCTTCAAAAATCTGAATATTGATATTCGCCAGTATAAGAAATTAAAAATGTTCCTGCATGCCGAAAAAATTGTGGATAGCGACTACGCCGACACTTCTACTCCGTTGGTTGGTTTTTTACGCATGGGTACGGACTTCTCACAGAACTATTATCAAATAGAATTACCCCTACAGTTTACACCGTTTACTGCTGTTTCAGAAAGTGAGATTTGGCCAGAAATAAATGAGTTGAATATTTCACTGAGCGATTTGAACAAGGTAAAGTCGTTGTGGATTACCGGAGGCGATTTGAGTGAAATGCGATTTTTTGAGGTTGAAAATGGAGAGGTCTTTCCGGTTAATGAATTTGATGTCAGAACCCCGGGAAGAGTTCGCATTGGGATAAAGGGGAATCCTTCTTTGGGGAGTATCCGTAGTATTATGGTGGGAATCAAGAACCAAGATAACCTTCCTGCAAGGGGCGAGGTTTGGTTTAACGAATTGCGCCTCGCCGGCTTGGATAACAACGGTGGTTGGGCAGCAGTCGCTGCGCTGGATGCCAATATCGCCGATTTCGCCAATATAAGCGCCACAGGTAGCACGAGCACATCGGGTTTTGGATCTATAAATCAAATGCCAAATGAACGCGCCAGGGAGGATGCGGTTTCCTATGATGTCGTTACCAACGTTAACGTAGGTCAGCTTCTTCCTAAGAAATGGGGAATTCAATTGCCTTTCAATTACGGAATTTCAGAACAGCTGATCACTCCAGAATTTGATCCTGTTTATGATGATTTGAAATTGGATGATTTAATTGCCGCGGCACCAGACCAAGAGGCTGCCGAGGAAATAAGGGAACAGGCGGAAGATTACACCAAAAGAACCAGTATAAACTTAATTGGGGTTCGCAAGGATCGTGGAGAAGAGGCGGATGCTAATTTTTATGATATAGAGAACTTCACCTTCAATTACTCCTATAATGAAACGGATCATCGGGATTTTGAAATAGCCCAGTTGCGGGACCAAAGCGTAAATACAGGATTTGTCTACAACCATGCTTTTGAACCTGTGGAGGTCGCCCCTTTTGCCAAGAAAGATTCACTTTTTACAGGCAAGTATTGGCAATGGTTAAAAGATTTGAACTTGAATTTATTGCCTGCTACCATAGGCGTCAATTCGAATATCAACCGTCAATTTAACGCGCAACGTTTTAGGGATGTGCGAGAAGAAGGCGTGGATAGATTGGAGCTGCCCGAGCTGCAACAGCGTAATTACCTGTTCAATTGGCAGTATGCGGTAAACTATAATTTGACCAAATCCTTGCGGCTGAACCTAACTGCTTCCAATAATAATATTGTTAGGAATTATTTTAATGAAGATGAGCCAGACGAATCGGCAAATAGAATTAACAATGCATTGGGCCTTTGGGATGGTTTCTTCGATATAGGGGAACCCAATAGGCATTCGCAACAGATGCAATTGAACTACGATGTTCCCTTTGCCAAGATACCGGCACTGGATTTCATTAGCGCCCAGTATACCTATACAAGTAATTTTGATTGGCAGCGCGGTGGTGATGCCCTAAGGGAAGTTGCCGGTGAGGATATCAATACGGTGCAGAATGCCAATACCCATACCATAACATCGTCATTGACCATGCAAAAGTTCTATGATATGTTGGGCCTCAAAAAGAGGACGGCGCCAACAGCTGCCGCAGCTGGGCCTATTAGAAGGGACAAGGCGGGGGTGCCTTCAGAAGATCAGGAAAAAATAAAACCGAAAACAAGCGACTTGTTCAATACCGTAGTGGATATTGTTACCATGGTAAAAAGATTGAATATAAATTATAGCGAGAACAATGGTACCGTGCTTCCTGGGTATACCCAATCTGTCGGATTTATCGGTACGGCAAGGCCAACCATAGGATTTGTTTTCGGTAGTCAGTCAGATGTGCGTTTTGAAGCGGCACGAAACGGTTGGTTGACCACTTTTCCAGAATTCAACGAACAATTCATCCAAAGAACCAATAAACAATTGAATATTACGGCTACGGCACAACCTACCAGGGATATTACCATTGATTTGCTTGCAGATAGACAATTTTCCAACAGTTATCAGGAAAATTTCAATGTGGATATTACTGCAGACCAGCCCTACAATGTACAATTGGGAAATAACTTTGGTAGTTTTAGTATTTCTACCATGATGATCGGGACTGCGTTCGGTAAAAGCGATGAATTTGATTCCGAGACTTTTGCCCAATTTAAGGAAAACAGGTTTACCATCGCCAACCGTCTGATCGCGGATAGGGGTCAAAACCCTGGAACTTTGGATGAGGATGGATTTCCACAATTGTATGGCAAAACGCAACAAGAGGTATTGTTACCTGCATTTTTTGCCGCTTATACGGGTCAAGATGCAAGCCGGGTGAATTTAGATACGTTCAGGGACATTCCGATACCCAATTGGAACATTAAGTATACCGGCTTAATGAAGAATAAATGGTTTAAAAAGAAATTCAAGCGCTTTTCCTTAAGTCATGGCTATCGATCCGCTTATAGCATTAACTCTTACCAGACCAATTTGGAAAAAGTACAATTACAAAGAGATGGTCTGCCTCAAGTGAATACTGAAAATGGGGATGTATTGCCCGATCTGATATTGAACAATGTGGTACTTACGGATCAATTCAATCCTTTGGCACGCGTAGATTTTGAAATGCAAAGCTCTATTAGTGTATTGGCAGAGATAAGGACTGACAGGGCCTTGTCCTTAAGTTTTGATAATAATTTGATGACAGAGATCAATGGTAAGGAATATACCGTTGGATTGGGGTATCGCTTTAAGGATGTAAAATTTGTGACCAATATTGGCGGAAACAAAACAAGGTTAAAAGGAGATCTAAATTTAAAGGCCGACGTAACCTTGCGTGATAACATCACTATCATTAGAAATTTGGATATTAACAACAACCAGATTACCTCGGGTCAAAACCTAATGTCACTAAAATTTACGGCAGACTATGCAATTAGCAAGAGCTTGAACGCGCTCTTCTTTTATGACCATTCGTTCTCGAAATTTGCTGTTTCCACGGCTTTTCCACAGACGACCATCAATACAGGTTTTACCTTACGCTATAATTTCGGGAATTAGGTTCTCATTCGGTGATTCCGTAATGATGAAATTACAGACGACCCAAATAGGACCATAACGTTTATATTTTTTTTTGATAAGCTAAACGGAATACTATACATTTGCCGAAGAAAAAAAATTATACTCAAATAATGAATGTACCAGCAGAATTAAAATATACAAAAGACCATGAATGGGTTAAGATCGACGGTGATATTGCAACTGTTGGAATTACTGATTTTGCACAAGGTGAATTAGGGGATATCGTTTATGTAGAAGTAGACACCCTTGATGAAACCCTGGAGCGTGAAGCCATATTCGGCACGGTAGAAGCTGTAAAAACAGTATCGGATTTATTTTCCCCATTATCGGGAGAAATCATTGAGTTTAACGAGGCCTTGGAAGATGAGCCAGAAAAAGTGAATGCAGATCCTTATGGTGATGGGTGGATGGTAAAAATAAGATTTAGCGATGCTTCTGAAATAGATGAATTGTTGAGTGATGCTGCCTATAAGGAAATCATTGGTGGTTAAAAACCTAGTTTACAAAATAATGTTTATAAGTTGGATGGTGCTCGTAACACTATTCAGCTTATTTTCATTTTCAGGGGTAGATTCATCTGGTTTCAAAATTCCACATTTGGATAAAGCTGTTCATTTCACGTTTTATTTTGTGATGGTAGTGCTTGCTTTCTTGGCAAACGGGAAGGAAAAATCGCAGGGAAGAGGAAGTGCTAACTTGTTGTGGTACATTGTTTTATTTGCGATAAGTTATGGTATAATGATTGAGGTACTACAGCATGTAGCTACCGTAGATCGATACGGCGATCCCTTTGATGCACTTGCGAATTCTGTTGGTGCAATCACGGGTATGTTACTCATTCGCTACGTGTTTTTAAGGGAACGGTCGTTAAAATGAAAATAATAGTTGCATTTTTATGGATAAATTAGTTAAATTAGCAATCACTAAATTGAATTGATATGGAACCAAAAAAGAATCCCAAGGCCGATTTAACAACGAACAGCAGTCTTTACTTCGTTATAGGATTGTTCGCGGTAATGCTATTTACGTATGTAGCATTTGAGTGGAAATCCTACGATGAGGAAAATAATTATGATATTTCTATGAATGTGGATGATCTTTTGGATGAAGAAGTTCCAATGACTGAACAGATAAAGACCCCGCCACCACCACCACCACCAGCAGCACCTGAAATCATTGAGGTTGTTGAGGATGAGGCAGAGGTAGAGGAAACGGTGATCGAGTCTACGGAAACGAGTCAAGAGGAAGAAATCGTTGAGGTAGACGATGTTATTGTCGACGAGGTGGAAGAGGATGTTGATGTGCCTTTCGCAGTTATTGAAGATGTTCCCATCTTTCCAGGTTGTGAGAGTGTTTCAGATAAGAGAGCGTGTTTTAATGAAATGATTCAGAAGCATATCGGTAAAAACTTCCGTTATCCAGAAATTGCCCAAGAAATGGGTGTTCAAGGTAGGGTGAGTGTGATGTTCGTTATTCAAAAAGATGGAAGCATCGGTAATGTTAGAATGCGAGGACCGGATAAGAACCTTGAGGCGGAAGCTGCTAGAATTATCAACAAGCTTCCAAAAATGACTCCAGGTAAGCAAAGAGGTAGAGCGGTACGTGTACCTTTTAGTATTCCAATTAATTTTAAGTTGCAATAATTCGTGTTAGTTTTAAAATGTATATAAAATCCCGAGCCAAAAGCTCGGGATTTTTTTCTTTCAAAAATGTTTAAAGCTGTATTACTTTTTTAAACTGGTGTAGAAGGTATTTCTGAGTCGTTCAGGAGTAATAAATTCAGCTCTAAACCTACATCGTACGCACTAGATATAGAAGTATCTTTTTCCACCTCCTCCAAAGTTTTTCCTGCTTCAATGGCTGCGACTATAGTTGCTTTTATTGTTTCAAGCCTACCTCAGTAATTATTCAAGTCCATATAAGGATGACGGCCTGTGAAATAGGTTCCACCCATGTGAATCACATTGTTGTTCATGAAATAAATCAGGGTATCGCCATTCGTGTGGGCATTGTGTATAAGAAAAGTAATTATCTTTTCATCGTCTTATATATTTTAGGCACTTCTGAGAAACTTATTTCTGGAAGCATTCTTTTCCCTAGTTCTTGTTTTAACCTATTGCCTTCTTAAACTCCGTCTAACATTATCTTGGGCAATTAAAGTCAGGCTTTCAGAGTTGAAAACAGGATTTCCTCCACTGTGATTTCCGTGCTTTTGTGTATAAATAAATAGGATAACGATTTACAGGTAATAGTGCTAACTGCATCCTTTATTTTTGTACTTAATCTTGCAAACTGATCATCTATCATAGATACCTTGGTTGGACCAACATATATTCGATATTGCCGCCCTGTCCGGTTAACACGCAAACATTATTGGTTAGGGTGTCTACCGTTATAGTAACTTCATCTCCATGACCCTAAGAATGTGCAAAAACCAATATTAGGAAAGTAAAGGTAAAAGATGTTTTTAATTTTCTCATTTCTAAGGTTTAACGGTTTCTTTCGCTCAAATTCAAATATAGCAGAAATAAAAATATAAGGTTGCAGAAATATGACTTGGGGGTTATCTTTGCAGATCTATTTAAAGGAACTATGAAAACGGCCGTGGGTTCGGTAAAAAGTAATGCTGTAGCATTGATTTTTGCCGATTTTAAGGAGATCACCAAAGCAAGACTGGCGATTAGTGTCGTTTTTTCCTCCATTGCAGGTTATTTTTTAGGGGCTTACGAAATTCAATGGCACCAAGTTTTATTATTGGCTTTTGGAGGGTACTGTATGGTCGGTGCCAGTAACGCATACAATCAGGTAATAGAGAAGGATCTGGACGCTTTGATGAACCGAACCCGCAATAGGCCTATTCCTGCCGGAAGAATGACGGTCAATTCAGCGATGACCATTGCGATAGTATTGACCTTATTGGGAGTTTTGGCCCTGTATTTCCTAAACCCCAAAACGGCGATGTTCGGGGCAATTTCAATTTTCTTGTATACGAGTGTTTATACCCCTTTAAAAACCATAACACCGTTAGCGGTTTTTGTAGGGGCCATACCTGGGGCCATACCCTTTATGTTAGGGTGGGTGGCGGCTACGGATAATTTTGGCATTGAACCGGGAACCTTGTTCATGATTCAGTTTTTTTGGCAGTTTCCGCATTTTTGGGCCTTAGGTTGGATGCTCAATGATGATTATAAAAAGGGAGGATTCAAAATGTTGCCCACAGGTAGGAAAGATGCGGCAACCGTACTCCAGATCATAATGTACACCATTTGGATGATGGTGATATCGGTCATTCCTGTTTTTGGAATTACAGGTAGGTTGCAATTGTCAATTCCAGCGGCGATACTCATTTTTTTAATGGGTGCCGTAATGCTTGGTTTTGCCTTTAAGTTGTATGCTAAACGGGATAATCCTTCTGCAAGAAAATTAATGTTGGCGAGCGTCAGTTATATAACGCTGATGCAAATAGTATATGTAATCGATAAATTTTTAGGTTGATATGGATTTGACACAAGGAACTGCGAAGGAGAAAAATGCCAGGGCGAAAAAAATGATGCTTTGGTTTGGAATAGTTAGCTTACTCATGGGTTTTGCTGGGTGGACCAGTGCGTATATTGTGAGTAGCACTAGGGAAGACTGGGCCAGCGATGTGGTATTGCCACAAGCATTTTTATATAGTACGATTGTAATCATACTAAGTAGTGTAAGTTACATTATGGCTAAAAGGGCCGTTATGAATGGTCAGTCCCGTAATGCAACTCTTTTTCTTTGGGCTACTTTGGGGCTAGGTGTTATTTTCGTAATGCTCCAGTTCACGGGTTTTTCACAAATGGTTGCGCAAGGATATTATTTTACAGGACCCACCAGTAGCATAAAAATGTCCTACGTGTTTTTGATCGCTATGGTACACATTGTTCATGTTGTAGCGGGAATGATATCCCTTGTAGTGGTTTTGTATAATCAAAGCAAGGGGAAATATACGGAAGGGGACTATTTAGGGCTTACATTAGGGGCTACATTTTGGCACTTTTTAGATTTGTTATGGATCTATTTAATATTATTTATGACCTTTGTAAAATAAAAATTGGAACAAAATAAGTTTTGAACCCGTTTCAGCTTTTATATAGTTCAAAAAAATGTAAATTTGCTAAAGTTTTATTAAAACGATAATCAGTATATGGATTCTACGGTGACAACGGAAGCGGAAACAAACGTTTGGGGTGGTGGCAATCAACCTATGGGAGCAAGCTACGGTAAATTGATGATGTGGTTTTTCTTAGTGTCGGATGCCCTGACTTTCTCAGGATTTTTAGCGGCTTACGGTTTTTCTAGATTCAAGTTCATAGAAACCTGGCCCATCGCCGACGAGGTATTTACACACGTTCCGTTTTTTCATGGCAATTACCCTATGATCTATGTTGCCTTTATGACATTTATCTTGATTATGTCTTCGGTAACTATGGTGCTTGCTGTAGATGCAGGTCACAAAATGAAGCAGAATGCCGTAATCTGGTATATGTTCGCAACCATTATTGGAGGTGCAATTTTCGTTGGATCACAGGCATGGGAATGGGCAACCTTCATTAAGGGTGATCATGGCGCTTTGGAAACGCAAGGGGGTAGAATTTTGCAGTTTGTTAAAGCGGATAGCGGTGAACGGGCTGCATTAGCCGATTTTGCGGTAACCATACCAGACGAAAGGGTAGCACATGAAGAGAAGAACGGGGTTTGGTACTATGAGGGGGGAGAATTGCCAAGTTATACTTTAAACGAAGTTATAGAAGGTTTTAAGGCCAATCCAAATATTCTGATCAGAACGGAATTGATCAATGAAGAAGGGGAAAAGACAGTGTTGGATAGACAAGCATCCTTAGCCAAGTTGGCCGATGCTAGAGAGGTTGTCGAGGGAGCAAATTTGATTCATAATGAGTACGGAAGTAGACAATTTGCCGATTTCTTTTTCTTTATAACAGGATTTCATGGTTTTCACGTATTTTCTGGCGTATTGATCAATATTATTATATTCTTTAATGTCGTTCTTGGTACTTATGAACGAAGAGGGCATTATGAGATGGTAGAAAAAATTGGATTATACTGGCACTTTGTAGATTTGGTATGGGTATTCGTATTTACCTTTTTCTACTTGGTTTAAATCCTACAAAGGTAAAGTACAACTACGATAAATGGATTTTTAGATTATAGTAAAATGGCACACGAACATAAATTAGAAATTTTCAGGGGACTTATAAAGTTCAAATCGAACACGCAAAAAATATGGGGAGTTTTGGCTTTCCTTACCCTTATAACAGCTGTAGAAGTTGTTTTTGGTATACTGAAGCCAAAAATGCTTACCGATAACTACTTCTTAGGCATGAAATTATTGAATTGGATATTCATTATTTTAACCTTGGTGAAGGCTTATTACATAGCTTGGGATTTTATGCACCTTCGCGATGAAAAATCATCGTTGCGAAGATCCATAGTTTGGACTCCGATTTTATTGGTAGTGTACCTTGTTTTTATTTTATTGGTGGAGGCTGACTATATCTACAATGTCTATACAGACGGCTTTATAAGTTGGAATTTCTAAGACATAATTAACAGAATTAAAAGACGGTTTAACCACCGTCTTTTTTATTTTTGTACTAGCTGTATTTCCCTGGTTGGTATGGATTTTATTATAAAATGTCCAAGACTAGACTTCTTAAATTATGAAAAAGACCTTTGTCCTTATCGTGTTGTTTGTGCTACCCATTGTTGCCTATCTTTTCTTTGCTTCAGGGGTAAATAATTTCGGTAAGCTACCGGAGCTTACTCAAAATATAGGGGAATTAAATTTCGTTGAAGGAGTAAAATTCAATAACCAAATTACCGTTTTAGGGTTTCTAGGGATCGATGTAGATTTAAGAAAAGGAAACGCCTTTAATCTCAATCAGAAAATATATAAACGTTTTCATGAGTTTAAAGATTTTCAATTTGTGATGGTGGTGCCAAACGGAACGGAAAATAAAGTCGAAGAGCTCAAAGAGGAATTGGCAAACTTGGCCGATATTGAAAAATGGAATTTCGTTTTTGCGGATACAGATGAAATAAAATCCTTATTCGCCAGTCTTAAAACAGATCTGCAATTAGATTCCAATCTCGGAACTCCATACGTGTTTATTATAGATAAGGATCGAAATTTGCGGGGTAGGACCCAAGATGAGGATGTAGGCACCAAATATGGTTTCAATTCCAATTCCGTGGCCGATTTGAACAATAAAATGGTAGATGATGTCAAAATTATATTGGCTGAATATCGTTTGGCCTTGAAAAAGAATAATGCAGACAGAACAAATTGATGAATAAGAAATATACATATGTTTGGATTTCGTTGATTGTACTCATTTTTGGAATTATAGTAGTTCCTCGTATAGTGGATCGTTTATCATCTGGTACCGTGGTTGAAAATGATCGTTTAAATTCTTCCAATTCTCAAGAATTAAGCTACATACTTTTGGACGGAAAAAAACGGAAAGTTCCTTCTTTTGAGTTCATCAATCAAGATAGTGTAGCGGTCACCGATGAGGACTATCTGGGTAAGGTGTATGTGGTCGATTTCTTTTTTACCCGATGTCCGAGTATTTGCCCTATAATGACCACTAATTTGGTTGCCATTCAAGATTATTTTGGGGAGGAAGAAAATTTTGCAGTAGCCTCTTTCAGTATCACTCCACAGTTCGATACTCCACAAGTATTACGAACCTATGCTGAAAAATATGATATTGAGACCGAGAATTGGAATCTAATGACAGGAGATAAGGAAGCAGTTTTTCAACTGGCAAATGCCGGGTTCAATATATTTGCAGCTGAAATGCCTGATGTTCCTGGCGGATTCGAACATTCAGGTCTATTCGCCTTAGTCGATAAGGATGGATATCTAAGGTCTAGAAAAGACGAATTCGGGAACCCGATAGTCTACTATAGAGGTGCTATTCTGGAAAAGAACGGAACCAATGGTCAAGGTGAAATGGAGGAAATAGGTATTTTAAAGGCCGATATAAGAAGGTTGCTGGAAGAGTAAAAGTCACATTATGGAAACAAGGTTATATCAGGAGCGAAAATATAATAGGATAATAGCAGTTGTTTCAATTGTTATCCCTGTCGTAGTAGCCTTTTTGTTCGGTGTAAAAATCCCCAATGTGGAGCCTTTGTCCTTTTTACCTCCAATTTATGCAAGTATTAATGGTGTAACTGCGGTATTGCTTTTGGTTGCCGTTTGGGCCATTAAAAATGGGAATCAAAAGCTGCATCAGAAGTTGATGACAACCAATATAGTTCTGTCCCTATTATTTTTACTCATGTACATTGCCTATCATATGACTTCAGACTCTACGGTGTTTGGTGGAATCGGGGTAATACGATATGTTTACTACTTTATTTTGATTACACATATTATTTTGTCCATAGCATTAATACCCTTGGTACTCAGAACATACGCAAAGGCATATCTAAACAAATTCGAAGAACATAGGGCCTTGGCCAAGTATACTTTTCCTGTGTGGTTGTATGTTGCCATAACAGGTGTAGTGGTTTACCTAATGATATCCCCGTATTATGCTAATTAAAAGAAAAATAATATTTATACTACTGGTTGCAACCGTATTTTTCCCATCGATTGTCGAGGCACAGTGCGCCATGTGCAGGGCTGTTTTGGAAAGCGAGTCATCCGGTAATGCAGCAAAGGGCATCAATAATGGTATTGTGTATTTAATGGCTGTTCCCTATGTATTGGTGGCCGGACTCTTTTATTTTATCTACAGAAAGATGCGGGCATAACGTGTTCCATTAATTTTAACATTTAATGTGTAACATTCTGCTGTTTGGCTAGTCTTATGAATGTGCGATTCCTGAATCGCATTCATCAATCAAACCAATCAATCATATGTTCGACCTAGAACGTTGGCAGGAAATATTCGATACGATCCGCAAAAATAAATTGCGCACCTTTCTTACGGGACTTTCCGTTGCTTCAGGTATATTTATCTTGGTTATTTTATTGGGTTTCGGTCAAGGCATGCAAAATGGTATTGCCAAAGAATTTGAACAGGACGCCGCCACTAGTGTTTGGGTATGGCCAGGAGTTACTACAAAGCAATATAAGGGCATGAACCCTGGAAGACCCATCCAATTGACCAATGAGAACTATAATTTTGCTGCGGTTTTATTGGAAGATGAAATCGAAAATAAGTCACCTCGTCTATTTGTAAGAAATTCATTTGTCAATTATGGCAATGAATCCTTGGCCTATAATGTTCAAGGGGTATCCCACCAATTTCAGTTTATAGAAAATGAGTTTATATCCCAAGGCAGGTTCTTGAATCAGAAGGACGAAGATGAAAAAGCTAAAGTTGCCGTTATCAGTAATAAGATAAAACGGGAGGTGTTTCAAAATGTTGAGAGTCCCGTAGGGGAGTTTTTGGACATCTCGGGAATTCCTTTTAAAATCGTTGGGGTTTATGGTGATGTTGGCGGGGAACGGGAAGAAGACCGTATCTTTATTCCGATAAGCACTGCACAACAAGTTTTTAATGGGGCGAACAAGCTAAACAATCTATCCTATACATTACCTCCGGTAGCCGATTTTGATGCTGCCGTGGCCCAGTCCATCAAATTCAAGAACAGCCTGAAGTCCTATTTACAGCAAGCGCATACCGTTGCTCCAGACGATACAAGTGCCATACAAATTTATAATCCCATGGAAGAGGCAAAACGTTTTTATTCACTAATGGGGGGCATCAAGTTTTTCTTTTGGTTTGTTGGGGTATGTACCATTATCGCGGGTATTGTAGGGGTGAGTAATATCATGCTCATTGTGGTCAAGGAGCGTACGCGTGAAATTGGTATCCGTAAAGCGTTGGGTGCTAAACCGTGGTCTATTGTTGGGATGATTTTGCACGAAGCAATTTTTATAACGGCTATTGCGGGTTTTACGGGACTTATTTTAAGTATGGGATTGTTGGAAGTGGTAGGGCCGCATGTGGAAGTAGATTATGTATTGAACCCTTCGGTTAATTTCAATGTAGCATTGACTACCGTTTTCGTTCTCATTTTTGCAGGGGCCATAGCAGGTTTTTTCCCAGCCTGGCGAGCTGCCAAGATTCATGTCATTGAGGCTTTGAGGGATGAGTAATACAGGGGATTTTGAAGCTTAAATAAAGCTGTATACCAGAAAATTGAGTGCCAATTATAATTAAGGTGTAACCATGTTCAATAAAGACCGTTGGAAAGAGATTTTGGAAGTGTTGTCCAGTAATGTATTTCGGACCTTGGCCACTGCCTTTGGTGTAGGCTGGGGCATTTTTATTCTCATTATTCTCCTGGCCGCAGGTAAAGGTTTGGAAAATGGTATACGGGCAGATTTTGGGGATATCGCTACCAATACGATGTTCATGTGGTCTCGGAATACTACCATAGCCTACAAAGGATTGCCAAAAGGCAGGCGTTTCAACTTTAAATTGGAAGACGTACAGGCCATCGAGGAAAATATTCCAAATTTGAGGTTTATTTCTCCCCGTAATCAGTTAGGTGGATTTGGTGGAGGTAATAATGTGGTACGTGGTTTAAAAACAGGTGCTTTTAATGTCTATGGAGATTATCCACAGATAATTCGGCAAGATCCTATGACGATCACCGCTGGTAGGTTTATCAATCAAAATGATGTTGACGATAAGCGCAAGGTTGCGGTCATTGGAGAGGGGGTTAAGAACGGGTTATACGATAAGGGGGAAGAGGTGCTCGGTACTTATGTAAAAATACAGGGAGTTAATTTCATGGTAGTGGGGACCTACAAAAAGAAAAATAATGATGGAGATGGCGAGGAAGGTCAAAAAGAAATATTTGTCCCCTTCACTGCTTTTTCCCAAGCTTTTAATATGGGGAATGATGTGGGTTGGATGGCCATTACTGCTCAAGATGGAAGTTCAATTTCCGACCTAAAGGAAAAAATAGTCAATGTGGTTAAGGAAAACAGAAAGATTCATCCTGAAGATAAGCGTGCCGTAGGCTATTTTGACCTATATGAGCAATTTAACAGGGTGGAGAGTTTGTTCGGTGCGCTACGTTGGGTGGCTTATTTTGTAGGCATTCTGGTTCTATTATCGGGTATAATCGGGGTGAGTAATATTATGCTTATTGTCATTAAGGAAAGAACCAAGGAGATAGGTATCCGAAGAGCTTTGGGAGAAGCCCCATGGTCCATCAAAAAACAAATCTTAATGGAATCTATCTTTTTGACCATCATGTCTGGAATGGTCGGAATCATTTTTGGTGCAGCATTTATTTATGGGGTCAATGCAGTACTCGATTCTATTGGACCCGTAGATATGTTCATCAATCCAAGTGTAAGTTTGGGAGTGGTGGTGAGTGCCTTGGTCATTCTGATTTTCTCCGGATTGTTGGCTGGCTTTATCCCGGCACAAAGTGCCATTAAAATAAGACCGATAGAAGCGTTAAGAACAGAGTAAATTCATCGAACAGATTAAACATAACCAATCAAAAAAATGAAAAAATCAGGAACAATCATCATTCTACTCATCATTATAATAGCCTTTGGCGGATCCATGTACTATTTGTACCAAAAGAATGCGGAGGATCCCGTAATTTATCAAACAGAACAACCTTCCAAACAAACCATCGTTAAAAAAACAATGGCTACGGGAAGCATACTTCCATTGGAAGAAGTATTGATAAAACCAAATATTTCGGGGGTTATACAGGAAATATTTGTAATAGGTGGGGATTATGTCAAATCTGGAGACTTGTTGTGCACCATAAAGGTAGTCCCAAACTTAACGGCATTGAATGACGCCAGAAACAATATTGACGAAGCCAAAATCAACCTGGACGATCAATTGCGGAATTTGGACCGACAAAAAGGCTTGTTCGACAAAGGTGTAGTTTCCAAAGTAGATTTGGAACGTGCCCAAGTGACTTACGACCAAGCAAAGCAATCGTATGCAGCCGCAAATAAGAGATATGATATTGTAAAGACCGGAACGACTGCTGGCTTCGGAAATGCCGCCAATACCCAAATACGGGCTACGGTGAGTGGTATGGTATTGGAGGTGCCGGTCGAAGTGGGTAATCAAGTTATAGAAAGCAATAATTTTAATGAGGGTACTACCATTGCCGCCATTGCAGATGTCGATAAAATGATTTTTGAAGGAAAGGTCGATGAGTCGGAAGTAGGGAAGATAAAGGAAGACCTTCCGCTGGAAATTACGGTCGGGGCAATCGAGAATAAAATATTTGATGCGGTGTTGGATTATATCGCTCCAAAAGGAAAGGAAGAGAATGGAGCCATACAATTTGAGATAAAAGGGACCTTGAACAAACAGGATGCCGTATTTATAAGGGCGGGATTAAGTGCCAATGCCTCCATTATTCTTGCTCGTGCCGATAGCGTTTTGGCGGTGAAAGAGGCCTTGGTACAGTTTGATGATAAAACCAAAAAACCATTTGTTGAAATTGAAACAGGCACTCAACAATTTGAACGAAGGGATATTGACTTAGGTATTAGCGATGGTATTCACGTTCAGGTAAATGCCGGTATTAAGGAAGGGGATAAAATAAAGGTCTGGAACGAAGTGAAACCAGATGAATTTGCACAAAAATAGAAATACAAAAAAAGAAACCAATTGATGTAACAAATTAAACACTGCTTAGTCTAACCACTAGAACAGTGTTTTAAGATGGTTCTAAACAATAACCAACATGATTGAAATTAAAGATCTTCATAAGTCCTATAAAATGGGCAAGAATACACTCCACGTACTTAAGGGAATCAATTTTAACATAGAAGAAGGGGAATTGGTGGCCATAATGGGTTCTTCCGGTTCTGGGAAATCCACATTATTGAATATTCTAGGTATGTTGGACGAGTTGGATGAAGGCTCGTATACACTTGATGGGGTGCCCATAAAAAACCTGAACGAAACAAAAGCGGCCAATTATCGCAATAAGTTTTTAGGGTTTGTTTTTCAGTCATTCAATTTAATAAATTATAAAAATGCCATGGAAAATGTGGCCCTGCCCTTATACTATCAAAAAGTAGGTAGAAAAGAGCGTCAAGAAAAAGCCCTAAAGTATTTAGCGCAGGTGGGTCTTAAAGAGTGGGCCGGTCATTTGCCCAGTGAACTTTCCGGAGGTCAAAAACAGCGTGTTGCCATTGCCAGGGCCATGGCTGCGGAACCAAAGGTATTGTTGGCAGATGAGCCTACGGGTGCGTTGGATAGTACTACATCCTATGAGGTGATGGACCTTATTCAAAAAATTAATGATTTAGGGAATACCATCTTAATCGTTACCCACGAAGAGGATATTGCCAAGATGTGTAAACGAATCGTGCATTTGAAGGATGGGATTATTATTGAAGATAAAAAGATAGATCAAGTAAGGGCCGCAAAATATGTTCAGTAGAGACGTTTGGAAAGAAATATTCGAGGCAATACAGAAAAACAAGCTACGTACTTTTCTGACCGGTTTTACGGTTGCTTTGGGTATTTTCATTTTTGTCACCCTTTTTGGAATGGGCAATGGGCTGAACAATACTTTTATGAAATTCTTTGGTGATGATGCCACTAATATTTTCAGAATTTATCCTTCGCAGACAACACTCCCTTATGGTGGTTATAAGGCAAAGCGGCAAATCGAGTTTGACAATAGTGATCTGGATGATATCATAAACAATTTTGGTCCTTTTGTAGATTACATTACCCCGCGTATCAGTCGATCAGCATTGGTAACCTATAAAGACAAATCTGATAATTATAGCAACATAGGTGTAGGCCCTGGCATGCAAGCTGCCGAAAAGACCATTATCATGAAAGGCAGGTACATCAACACGAACGATATTCGTAAGAAATCGAAATATGCCGTTATCGGTAGAATGGTCGAAAAAGATATTTTTAATGGTGATGATGCTTTAGGAAAATATATCGACTTGGGCGGTAGTGTCTTTAAAGTTATCGGTGTTTTTCAAGATGATGGTGGCGACAATGAGGAGCGTAATATTTTTATACCCTTTACCACGCGGCAGCTTTTAGAAGGGAACAATGATAAAATTGGGCAGATAACCTTGGCTTTCAATGAAGCTATAGGGTATAGCGGTGCCATGAAATTCCAACGGCAGCTTGATGATTTTATTCGCCAAAAAAAGCAA
>JBBSKR010000008.1:0-35733 GCA_038256135.1 Flavobacteriales bacterium
AAACTTTGTTTTTTAGAATAAACTGCTCAAAAATACGGTGTTCTCTAGCATTCGCTTCTTTTAAACTGCCTTCAAAGGTGGGGTCGGTATTAATATAACCGTATCCGATAGTCGCGATGGCATCAGGATTTATATGATAATTGAGTCCGGTCCTAAGTAAGAGTTGGTTAAAATTGGTTGCAGTTTCATAATATCGAAACTGCGCTTCGGTATGGATACTCCATTTATCCGCTATTTTATTGGTGCCAAAATACATGAACCATGAGCCTAGCTCTTCCTCTCCAGTTTGTTGACCCGATAAAATAGTGAGTTGGGAAACGAACACTACTATAAATAATTTTCTCATATAAATTTTAATGTTCAATCTAAATCGCTAGAAACTTGATATAGTTATTATTGTTAACAGAAATAAACTGCCACCCAGGCTAGTAGTTAAATTTCACTTTCTGAAAATTTCCCATCGTTGATAGGTTTTCCTTCGTCACCTTTTAAATAGACATCCAAGAATTCAAGAACCCTACTATATGCTTCTATTTGATTTTCCTTTTTTACAAAGCCATGGCCTTCGTCCTCGAATAGCACATATTCTACAGGAACACCATTTTTTTTGACCCCTGCTACAATTTCATCCGATTCTACCTGTAAAACCCTGGGGTCTTTAGAACCTTGTAATACGATTAAGGGTTTTGTTACTTTATCGGTATGAAACAATGGTGATATTTCTCTAAGCCTAACCGAATCCGCACTATTAGGATCCCCCAATTCTAAATACAAAGCGTCTTTTTGCGCTTCCCACCAAGAAGGAATACTGCGTAAGGTCCGTATCCAATTGGTAACCCCAAATAAATTTACTCCAACATCAAATTCTTCCGGGGCATAGGTTAAAGCGGCCATGGTCATATATCCGCCGTAGGAACCTCCTATAATTCCAATTTTTTCTCCATCTATTTCGGATTGTTCGGCAAGCCAATCTTTGCCAGCTATACAGTCTTTTAGGTCTTTATCACCATGATTGAGGTCATCCATTTTATAAAAAGACTTTCCATATCCACTACTACCTCTATTGTTTACGGCTAAAACGGCATATCCGTGATTCACCAAATACTGAATAAAGGAACTAAAGTTTTGTCTAGATTGCCCACCGGGTCCGCCATGCACCCAAACCAATGCCGGTACTTTGGTTTCGGCAGTTGCTTTATGGGGCTTGTAATAAATAGCCGGAATTTCCAATCCGTCGAAGGATTTATACCGAATCACGGTTGCATTTACCAAGTCTTGGGCCTGAATTTCATGATTTAGCACATCGGTAAGTTGGGTCTGCTCCTTGGTTTCTAAATTATACACATATAGATTGCTGGGAGTATGTGAACCGCCAGCATAATAAGTCATTAACGTTTCGTCATCCGAAAAACCGACATTGCTTACATCCATGCCTTCGGTAGTGGGTAAGGGGATATTTTTACCGGTCGCTATTTCCTTTATTTCAATTGTATTTTTCGCATCCTCGTTAATATAAGTGATCTGATAGGATCCATTTTCGGTGAAATAAGAACCTGCAACATCCCAGTTACGGGTCATTACATTTTCTTTGGACTTGGTCGCGATATCATATTTCATTAATTGCGCAAATTCACCTCCATCATCCGTAGTGTAATATAATGCCGTGCCATCCGGCGAAAAATCTTCTGGACTATTGGCACTCTGGTTATCGTTAATTTTTTCCATCGTTTTGTCCTCCATACTATATAAATAAAGGTCCGAATCATTGGTATTAATGGGTTTTATCAAGGTTAGATATTTTTTGTCTTCGGATAGACCACCCAAGAAATAACCATCCGTATTTTTGTACAATAGCTTTGGCGTAAAGGTTTCCACATCCATTTCGTATAAATCGGTATAGCGTGCGTCTCTTTTGTTAGAGGCAAATAAGAAACTTTTTTTATCCTTTGTCCATCCATAGAAATTGGCACGAGCTCCTTCAGTGGGTGTAAGGTCAGTCTGCGAACCATCAACATCCCTAAGGTAAATATGATAGATTTCATCCCCGTTACCATCCATACGAAATAGGATGCGGTCATCATTTGGAAAATAGGAAACCGCAAAAATAGAAGTACCATAAGATTGCTTCAAAGGCTCCATTTGCCCGCCAGTAATGGGAACAGTGTACATATTATAAATACCCGAACGATTACTGGATAGTAATACTTTGGACTTATCGGAAGAAAAGCTTCCACCACCAATGGCTTCATTATCCATCATCTGTTCGATGGTATAGGTTTTCATCGTGTCCGCAATAGTTGGTACGGTTTCCTTTGGTTCCTCTTTACAGCCCCATACAAAGGCGATTGATAATAGTAAAATGAAATTTTTCATGGTGAATAGTTTATAGTTGATTATTTTACTAGTACGGTCGAGCGCTGCGGCGATTTTTTTCCAAAAACCATTATGCTTTACTTGCTATGGCCAATGTTGGCCCTTTCACATATTGTAAAAGATTAGTCCAAACTAAATGTTTCCACCTTTTTAAATGGCGATAATTCCAAACTTTGCATTTTGGTTTTATACGCGTTCCAGGTGGTGTTAAAAAATGTATTTGTTTTTTTCAATGCCGATTCCAATTCCTGCTTTGCAAAACGCATCAATTGGGTTTCCGTTTCCGTCATTCCCGTTTTACGGGAACCAACATATCCGCTGGCAGTATATATACGGTCCATTACCGTTGTTGTTGTATCTAAGGTAATTCCCTGTCTTTTATCTTCTTTACCTAAATAAAGGGCCATCACTGAATCTATTTGTTTTACTATTTCCTTGGACGCATCAATCTGGTCTTTGTATTTTTTATCGTCAAGTTTTTTTAGATCTTTTTGAAACTGACCCGCCACCACTTTACTTTGCACCAATTGTTCAACGGCGTCCGCAGCTTTTTGCATGTACGATTCCAATATTTTACCGTTAGCATAAACTTCATTAACAGCTGCCGTAGTTATTTTTAAGCGTGGATCCGACTTTACCGTGATCTGACTTTCTTCCATCATATCACCATAATGCATCTTTATGGTATACGTACCCGGTTTGACATCTATACCGCCCGATTCGTTCTTATTTGTACTTACATTTCTGGAAGGCCTCTCAGCACCTTTTTCATCCATGCGCCAATAAATTCTATGAAAACCAGCTTTTTCCGGAGTTTTGTATTTTAAGGAACGGATCATGCGATCGCCATCATAGACATCAAATTGAATGGAATCCTTCTTTTGCACCCCTGTTAATTCTTTTTCATTCGCACCGGAATCCATTTTTTCATCGCCACTATCGGTAGTTTCTTCGGCTACGTCCTCACTTGATTTTTCCTCTTTTTTGGAATCTTTTTTACCATCTTTGAGATAATAGGTGATCATCGCACCAGATTTTTTATTTTCTCCCTGATATAATGCATCACCACCAAACCTGCTGCCGGTTGGTTGTTGGTACGATGCTTGATATGCCGTTGGTGGTGTAAACAATTCAATATCCTTGTTCAAGATAGACTTATCGGAAGCCAATGCCCGTAGCGGACGTATATCGTCCAAAACCCAAGCAGCACGGCCAAAGGTGCCTATGACCAAGTCGTGCTCCCGTGGGTGAATGGCCAAATCTTTCGTGGAGACCGTAGGGAATCCTTCCGTCCATTTTTGCCATTTTGCTCCTGCATCAAAAGAAATATAAAGTCCGTCATCCGTGCCTAAGAACATCAAATTGGAATTTTCGGAATCTTCGATTATTGATAGGGCATAGCTTTCAACATCCTCGGAATCTACAATTCTTGTCCAGGTTTTACCATAATCTTTGGTACGGTAGGCGTAGGGGGTGTAGTTGAATCTTCGATAATCATTTGCAATCAATAAGGCTTCCCCTTTATTGCTGGTAGAGGCTTTTATCTGCGGAATCCAACTTCCTTTGGGCAGTCCTTTTATATTAGCGGTGACCTCCGTCCAACTCGTACCTCCATTTTGGGTATAATGAACACGCCCGTCATCGGAACCTACCCATAACATATCCTTTTCAACGGTTGATGGTTCAATAACCAATAGGGTCGTATGATTTTCAGCTCCGGTAGCATCCATAGACAGACCGCCACTTTCACTTTGCTTTTGTTTTTCTGGGTCGTTGGTCGTCAAATCAGGAGATATTACATTCCAGGTCAATCCCTTATCAGTACTTTTATGTACGAACTGACTCCCAAAATAAATAGTACTTGTATCAAAGGGATCTTGGCTTAACGCCGAGTTCCAATTAAAACGTAATTTTGTATCTGCATCTGGCGGGGTAGGCCGAACGATATAATTGTCCCCTGTTACATGATCAAAACGCTGCACATATCCTTCTTGGCTCATGGTGTACCCATATCTAGAGTCTACAGGATCGGGTACGACATCGAATCCGTCACCAAAACTTATTTCTTGCCAGTAACTATTGCGAATGCCCTGAGCTTTCCAAACATAGGCGGGACCTCTCCACGACCCGTTATCCTGCATGCCTCCATAGACATTGTAGGGATATTCATTATCCGTAGCGATATGATAAAATTGTGCCACCGGAAGATTACCTATAAAACGCCACGTTTTTCCACCATCTTTGGAAATATTGAGTCCGCCATCATTTCCATCCATCATAAACTGACCGTTATCCGGGTGAATCCAAAAGGCATGATGGTCTGGATGAACGCCGTTATCCACACCGTACGCGGGCATAAGCTCATCAAAGTTCTTGCCGCCATCTTGTGAAACGTTTACATAGGTAAATACAGAGAAGACCCTATTTTCATTTTCTGGATCTACATAGATTTCGGAATAATAAAAAGGACGATTCCCAATATCATCCTTATCATTGATTTTTTTCCATTTGAAACCGCCATCCTCAGATTTATAGAGGGCGTTTTTTTTGGCCTCTATCAAGGCATAGACTACATTGGGCTTACCAGCGGCAATGGCCACACCTATTCTACCTAAATCTCCTTTAGGCAAGCCATCTTCTTCCGTTAATTGTTTCCAATTCTTACCACCGTCGTGGGTCATGTACAATCCGCTACCAGATCCACCTGAATTAAAGAACCAAGGTTCCCTTTTATGTTCCCACATGGCTGCAAAAAGCTTGTTCGGGTTAGTAGGGTCCATTATGAGGTCTGCTACCCCAGTTTTGTTATTTACAAAAAGCACTTTTTCCCAAGTGGCCCCACCATCCGTAGTTTTAAAAACACCACGTTCAGGATGTTCTCCCCAGGGAGACCCAATAGCGCCCACATATACTGTATTGGGATTCATGGGATCTATTTTTATCCGATGGATATGTCTCGTTTTCTCCAGACCCATAGATTTCCAGGTCTTGCCGCCATCTAACGATTTGAAGACACCGTATCCGCCGTTTAAACTATTTCTTGGATTACCCTCGCCGGTACCCACCCAAATTACGGATGGATTGCTCTGTTGTATGGCTACAGCACCAATAGAAGCCGTTACTTCCTTCTCAAAAATAGGCTCCCATTTAACCCCACCTGAGGTAGATTTCCAAAGGCCACCCGAAGCTGTACCCACAAACATGACATCAGGATTATCCGTAACCACATCTATAGCCGTTACCCGGCCGCTCATCCCTCCGGGACCAATATTACGGGGCTTAAGGTCTTGTACAAGGTCCATTTTAAATTCTTGCGCAATTGAAATAATGGAGGAAAATAACAGGGAAAGAAAAAGTAATCTTTTAATCATTATTTGGTTTGTTAGTTTAGGCGTTAAATATAAAGGAAAAGGATGGTTGGAATTCTTAAAGCAGTGTTAAGACCTTACTGCCAAATCCTAATGTAGCGTAAAATAACTAAGTATGGCGCCTCATTGTATTGACGTTCAAGGTATACCGAGAAAAGTGGATTCTTACCCACATAAAGATTTTGCCTTTGCTTTGGGAAAACGAATACTTCATGACCTTTACTATTAAAATCTTTGAGCTATTTTTATAATTGTCGCCATGGTTTCCTGTAAGAATCAAAAAAAGTTGCCCCTGATAAAATGGTTAAGGAGCAACCTGATAATGCTATTTTTGAGGGATGGTATGCGAATCCCGAAGCAGTGGTATTCGAGGATGCCTATTGGGTATACCCCACCTATTCCGATGCATTTGAAAAACAACTTTTTCTTGATGTTTTTTTTGAATTTGGTGCATTGGACCAAACATGAACGAATTTTGGACCCCACCAAAATAAAGTGGTTATGACAAGCCCCAATGGCACTTTAGATAATTAAAAAAGGGGAGTGCTATTACTTGTTTTTGGTGCCAATGGTATTCAACTTCCGGTCCGGAATTCGTACGATCTAATCTTTAGTTTGGACTTTATCAAGAACTTGAACCGGACATTATTGGTGCTTTTTGTGTTCAGTTTGAAAATGTTCATATTTGTACCCAAATATTGTCTTGCGGTTTTATTAAATTGGTCACTGCAATTTTCAAAATCGGGATAGCATACCTAAAACCATCCAAAAATCATTTATATGATCCTACTAAAACAGTTTCTATCCATTATTTTATCTGGACTAGCCTTATTGGTCATGTCCGTAAATTTAGTACAGGCACAATCTGAAAATGTAACTGACCTAGTAGAGGCAGTATCCGGTCTAGCGTTGCGCAGTATTGGACCGGCAGTTATGGGTGGCCGAATTGCGGATATTGCCGTGGACCCTTCCGATACAAGTACTTGGTATGTGGCCGTTGGTTCGGGTGGGCTTTGGAAAACGAACAATCGAGGCACCTCTTGGCAACCGGTTTTTGACCAACAAAAATCATATTCCATCGGTACGGTAACTATTGACCCCAACCAATCCAATGTCGTTTGGGTTGGAACAGGTGAAAACGTTAGTGGAAGGCATGTTGCTTGGGGCGATGGCGTATATAAAAGTACCGATGGTGGCACTAGTTGGCAGCAAATGGGACTATCAAAGTCCGAACATATCGGTAAAATTTTGGTTGATCCTAGAGATAGCAATGTGATTTTCGTGGCCGCCGAGGGTCCGCTATGGTCGGCTGGTGGCCAAAGGGGGCTTTATAAAACGGAGGATGGAGGCAATACGTGGAGCCTCGTTCTGGAAATAGATAAAAATACGGGCGTAACCGATATTGAGTTCGACCCTTCGAATCCTGAAGTTCTTTACGCCGCAGCCTATCAACGCCGCAGACAAACCTGGTCTTTATTATCCGGCGGACCCAATTCAAGAATCTACAAATCCACGGATAATGGGGAAACATGGAGGCAAATTCAAACAGGACTTCCAAAAGGGGATATGGGAAAAATCGGCTTGGCTGTTACCCCTTCGGATGCAAATTTGGTCTATGCCACTATCGAGGCAGACGATGCCGAAAAAGGCTTTTATCGTTCAACGGATAAAGGCGAAAGTTGGGAAAAACGAAGTGACTATACTTCCGGAGGAACTGGGCCTCATTATTATCAAGAAATCGAGGCATCACCACAACATCCCGATGTTGTTTATCAAATGGATGTATTTTTCCATGTCACCCGCGATGGTGGTAAGAAATTCAACGTTTTGGGTTCGGGCCGTGAAAAGCACAGTGATAATCATGCTTTATGGATAGATCCCGAAAATGGCAAACACCTACTTGCCGGTACCGATGGAGGGCTTTACGAAACGTACGATGAGGGTACTACATGGAGGCATTTTTCAAACATGCCGATTTCCCAATTCTATAAATTAGGATTGGACAATGCCGAACCATTTTATAATATAGTAGGGGGTGCACAAGATTTAGGTACTTTATTGGGCCCCTCAAGAACAATGCATACCGAAGGGGTCCGAAATCAGGATTGGTATGTGCCCTTAGGTGCAGACGGATATGATTCCACTTTTGACCCCGATGATCCCAATGTGGCCTATATTGAAATTCAAGAAGGACGTTTACATCGTTTGGACCGCCGTACCGAGGAAGTATTGGACATTCAACCACAACCTGGGCCCAACGACCCACCGGAACGATGGAATTGGGACAGCCCGGTGTTAGTTAGTCCGCATAATAGTAAGCGAATCTATTTTGGATCACAGCGCGTATGGAAAAGTGATGACCGTGGGGATTCTTGGACCGCCATTAGCAATGACCTTACTACGAACACGAATCGGTATGAATTGGAAACGATGGACAACCGGGTTTGGAGCGTTGATGCATTATATGATACGGGTGCCATGTCTAAATACGCTACACTAACTTCCATAGCTGAATCGCCCAAAAAGGAAGGCCTTCTGTATACGGGTTCTGATGACGGACTAGTGCATGTTAGTGAAAATGGGGGGACAAACTGGCAAAAGGCAGCGCCCCTGCCAAAAGTACCTGAACGGTCTTTTATTAATGATATTGAAGCCTCTGGCCACGATGAAAACACCGTTTTTACAGTTGCCGATGCTCACAAATTCGGTAATTACGGCCCAATGGTTTTTATAAGTACGGATAAAGGTAGTAGCTGGAAATCGATATCGGGTGATTTACCTTCGGATACTATTGTATGGGTGCTCAAGCAAGACCCTGTGGATGAAAATCTTTTGTTTATCGGAACGGAATACGGTATCTACTTTTCCCCGAATAAAGGTATCAATTGGATAAAGTTGGCTGCTGGTGTACCAACCATCGCCTTTCGCGATTTGGAGCTTCACCCACGTGATCATGATCTGGTTGGGGCTACGTTCGGCCGTGGGTTTTACGTACTCGACGATTATTCACCACTAAGGGAAATCGGCAAAGCGATAACTCAAGGGTCCAACATCCTTTTTCCTGTCCGCGATGCCTGGTGGTATGTGCCCAATGTGCCCATGCAGGCCAAAGGAATGCCGAGTCAAGGCACTACGAGTTTTAGTACGGAAAATCCTCCTTTCGGAGCGTTGATTACCTACTATATCAATACCATTCCCAAAACGGCAAAGGAACAACGTAAAACAACCGAAAAATCGTTGCGTAAGGATAATAGTACGATTCCCTTTCCGGGATGGGAAAAGTTGCGGGAAGAGGCGAACGAAGAAACCCCTCAGCTTTTGTTGTTGGTAAGTGATACCAATGGTAATCCGGTTCGTTGGATAAATGGCAAGGCAGAGGAAGGGATGCATCGTACGCACTGGGATTTGAGGCTTTCTCCTCCGGACCCGATTGACCTATCGGAGCCTGAGTTTAGGCCCCCTTGGGCCGGGGATGATGTAGGGCCCCTAGTTGCTCCAGGGACCTACCGCATACAACTATATCTGTTAAACAACGGAAAAATGGAAGCCCAGGGCGAAGTTCAGGAATTTGAAGTGAAGCCCGTTCCAAATGGTTCATCGGATACCAATTTCAGCACCGTTGCTGCGTTTCAACGCATGTCGAGCGAACTTTCACGTGAAGTGTCAATGGCAGGCAAAAAAATCAACGAGGCCAATAACCGGCTTCGTTTTATCAAGGCCGCATTATTGCAGACCCCTAAAGCGAGCCAAGAACTATTTTCACGGTTCAGTGCATTGGAGAAGGAATTGACGGGGTTGCAAAGTATTCTCAATGGTGATCCGATCAGACAGGAGTTCAATGAAGCTACAAAACCTTCCATACGTTCACGTTTAGGTCAGGTTATTTATGGACACTGGGAAACAACCCAACTGCCAACGGAAACACAAAAAAGGGGTATTTCAGTAGTGGAAACCGAATATGAAACGTTTAAAGCGGATCTTTCAGCCTATTTAAACAGATTGGAAACCTACGAAGCTGCTTTGGAAGATGCAGGCGCACCTTATACCCCTGGTAGAAAACTGGATTGAAGGGAGTAATTTGAATCCATGTTGAATCAAAATTATCCTGCAAACACTAGCGCCTCGAAGGTCACATCTCGAGAGATTCAGGTGGCCTGCTTGACGATCAATGGCGATTCCTTATTTAAAAAGATACCGAACAATTCACTGCCTTGCCGGGGCGGAATGGAATTAGTGCATCGTTCAAAAGTTATGGTTTCAAAACAAGGTTTTAGATAATTGATATACAATTTCTTATCTCCGCCAAAAGGGCGTTTTTCAGAATCCTTTAAAAGTGGGAAATCGAACCATACCCCAACCAGTTTCCCGTTGGGTTGGAGTAGTTTTGACATGTGTTTTGCGTATGCGGAACGATTTGCGTCCGTAGGAAGCATGGAACAAAAAAAAGTCTGTTCGATAATAAGGTCATAGGTACCCGAGTGCTCAAAAAAATTGGTTTGATGGATTTGAGCTTCCGGGAAATCTGGATTTCGTTCTTTGAACTGGTTCAGTGGTACTTCGGAAATATCTAGGATATAAACATTTTTAAAACCGTTTTTCCATAAATATTCCGCCTCAAATGCATTCCCCGCTCCAGGAATTAAAATTTTTAGGGAATCATCCGTCAACTGATCAATATACTCTTTTATTGGGGTAGCAGTATAGCCAATATCCCAACCGGTCCGGTCCTCTTGATAACGTCGTGTCCAGTACTCTTGTTCTTCGTTCAAAAATTAAAAGGATTATGTTTGGTAAAAGTAAATTTAGGTAGAAATGTCCATTTGTAGCTGTGCTGAACGCTGAAAGCTGAACGCTGCACGCAGAGCGCTGAACGCTCCACGCTGAACGCTCCACGCTGAACGCTCCACGCTGAACGCTCCACGCTGAACGCTCCACGCTGAACGCTCCACGCTGAACGCTCCACGCTGAACGCTCCACGCTGAACGCTGCACGTTGAACGCTGCACGCAGAGCGCTCTACTCTGCACATCAATATATTACCGGGGGTCTTAGCCCGCCTTGTCACGTAGGTAAACCTTAAGGGTTATAATTTTAAACCTTTTTAGAAATACGGCATGGTCCACAGGGTTAGTTTTTGCGTTTTGCGCACGGCCTAGAGCGCAAGGCGAACAGCATAAAGCATATAGCCAAAACCGCATTGAGGCCGCCTTTAAAAGTATTGACCAAAATGGAAACAATATTGTGCTGATCGCCCCAAATCCCTATCTTTCGAAATTGCTAAAAACCATCTATATAACGATATGAAATATTCCTTATTCACCGTATTGGCGGTATGTTATTCTTTTCTCTCTTTGGCACAGACCAATCCTAAATGGGCACGGTATCCATCCATCTCCCCAAATGGAGAAACCATAGCATTTACATATAAGGGCAATTTATTCTCAGTATTAGCAGTTGGTGGGGTAGCAAAACAACTTACGTTTCATTCGGCACATGATTATGCTCCTGTTTGGAGTAAAAACGGGAAGCATTTGGCTTTTGCCTCCAATAGATATGGGAATTTTGATGTCTATGTAATGGATGCCCAAGGTGGTCCTGCCACCCGATTGACCTATCATAGCACCGATGAAACCCCCTATAGTTTTTCGGCAGATGATGCGGCTGTGCTGTTTGGCGCTTCAAGATTGGATGCCGTTGCACATCGTCAATATCCAACAGGAGCCCAACCCGAATTGTATAGCGTTCCGGTAACTGGAGGCAAGGTCGGCCAAGTGCTCACCGTACCTGCTGAGTATATTCAGGTAAACCAGGCCGGTACACAAATGGTGTATCATGATAAGAAGGGATATGAGGATACCTTTAGAAAGCATCATGTTTCTGCCATTACACGTGATATTTGGAGTTATGACCCTAGTACTGGAAAGCATACCAAGCTAACCGACTTTGCCGGAGAAGATCGTAATCCGGTATTTTCCAACGATGGCAATACCATTTATTATTTGAGTGAACGGGAAGGATCTTTTAATGTCTATTCCATGCCTTTGAGTGCGCCCTCTCAAATTGAGACCTTGACTAGCTTTGAAACCCACCCGGTGCGCTCTTTAAGTATGGGTAATGGAACCTTGGCATTCGGTTATGATGGGGAGATTTATACGATGAACCCAGATCAAGAGCCAAAGAAAGTGGATATCATCATTAGGACACAGGAAGACAGTAATCCCATTGAATATATATCGGTGAATGGTGGTGTTCGTGAGATGGAGGTAGCTCCAAATGGAAAAGAAATCGCATTTATAAGTCGCGGTGAAGTTTTTGTAACTTCCGTTGACGGTTCTTTGACGAAGCGTATCACCAACACCCCGCAACAGGAACGTTTTGTAAAGTTCACTCCAGATGGCAACTCGGTCGCCTATGCCAGTGAGCGCGATGGAAAATGGTCCATTTTCAAAACCTCAAAATCGCGTTCCGAAGAACCCTATTTCTTTGCAGCCACCTTGTTCAAAGAGGATACCTTGATCACGGCTAAAACGGATGTGTATCTGCCAGAATTTTCACCTGACAGTACTTATATCGCGTACATCGAGGATAGAAGGACACTTAAGGTTAAAAACCTTAAAACCAACGAAACCGATACGTTGATGACCTCAGAAGAACTTTTCCATATGCGGGATGGTGACCAATATTTTCAATGGAGCCCTGACAGTAATTGGCTATTGGTAGATTGGGGTGTTTCATTGAGCAATACAGAAGTGCTCTTGATTTCAAAAGATGGAAAACAGCGCAAAAACCTAACGCAAAGCGGCTATTATGACGGCGCTCCAAAATGGGTGAACGAGGGCAATCAAATCCTCTATTTTTCGAACAGGGATGGATTAAAAAGCTACGCGACCAGCGGCAGGTCTGAAATGGATGTGTATACGATGTTCTTAAATCAAGAAGCATGGGATAAGTTCAATAAATCAAAGGAGGAGTATGATCTAATGAAAATGATTGAAGATGCTGCCAAGGAAAAAGAGGACGAAGCTAAATCGGTGGATAAAAAGAAGAAGGATGACAAAAAGGAAGCAAAGGAAGTAAAAACATTAAAATTTGATCTGGAGGATGTAGAACGGAGAAAGGCTCGACTTACCATACATTCTTCCTTGCTTTCGGATGCCGTGCTTTCCAAGGATGGAGAGAAACTGTATTATTTGACTCGTTTTGAAAAGGACTTGAATTTATGGGAAACCGAAATACGTACCAAGAATACAAAAATGTTGATTTCATTGGATGCCAAATCCGGAAGTCTGCAGTGGGATGCAAAAAAGGAAAATTTATTTTTATTGGCCGATGGTAAAATAGCAAAGGTTGACCTTAAGGCGGCCAAAACGGAACCTGTAAAGATCAATTCCGAAATGGTATTGGATGCCGATGCGGAACGCGCCTATATGTTCGACCATATCTGGTTACGGACGAATAATATCTTCTATCATTCCAATTTTCATGGTATCGATTGGAAGGCCATGCGTACCGAATATGAAAAGTATTTACCGCACATTGGAAACGACTATGAATTTGCCGAAATGGTCTCAGAAATGTTGGGGGAATTGAATGTAAGCCATGCCGGAGGTCGTTTTTCCGACAATATCGATAATGGGGATAAAACAGCTTCCCTTGGGGTATTTATAAACTATTCCTTTACGGGTGACGGAATAAAAATTACCGAAGTTATTAAAGGCGGACCATTGGATAAGGCCAATTTTAATGTCAAACCCGGTATGATCATTGAAAAAGTCAATGGAAAAAACATCGGAAATTCCATGGATGCGGCTTTTTATCTGAACCGCATTGAAGGGGAATTTACCCTGTTGGATATTTTGGATACCGATGGCAAACGAAAACAAATTACCATAAAGCCCATTTCCTTAAATGATGAAGGCGATTTATTGTATGATCGGTGGGTAAAGCAGAATGAAAAAGAAGTATTGGCCAAGAGCAACGGAACCTTGGGGTATGTACATATCCCGGGAATGAGTGATGGACCATATCGTACCATTTACGAAGAAATGCTGGGCAAATTCAATGATAAGAAAGGTGTTATTGTAGATACCCGGTTTAATGGCGGTGGTGACTTGGTAGCCGATTTGGCGATGTTCTTTACGGGAGTACCTTTTCTTTCGTACGAAACGGAGGCTAGGGTAGTAGGGGGCGAACCCACTTCACGTTGGACAAAACCGACTTTGGCCATTTTCAATGAATCCATGTATAGTGATGGTTCTTGTTTTGCCAGTGGGTATGTAGACTTAAAGATCGGAAAAACGGTTGGGATGCCGGTTCCCGGTACGTGTAGCTTTGCTGGTTGGGACCGGTTACCCAATGGAGGTGTTTGGGGTGTAGTGCCCGTAAGTGCCAAAAATAAGGTCGGGGAGTGGATGGAAAACAATGAGACCGACCCTGAAATTATCGTCAAAAATCAGCCAGAACTCATTGCTAAGGGTACCGATGAACAATTGGAAAGGTCCATTCAGGTGTTGATGAAAGAGGTTCAGTAGTTCTCAGTTGGCAGTTGTTTTGACCTTGTTAAGCCTCGGTTACTCTTGCATAGGACGCTTCTTTGAAAGTATATAACTTTTAAATCCCCGATTTTCTGGTCGCGTAAATCATACTTAAACAGGTCTAGTAGCATATTTAAACCTGAAACTTCGTATTTAATTCGTCAACAATGAGTTCAATTTTTTTGTTATTAGCAACTTGATCCAAAATAATGGCTGGAGTTTGCCTGACCTTGCAATCCTTAATAGCACAGCGTTCGCAGGTAACGCCAACCTCTTGGGTTTTAATGTTTTTATCCTCCAAAAACTTCAATTTGCGCTCTAATTGTTTATTAATCAACAACCCTACACTAATACTTCTATATTGATTTTCCTTAAATGGATCTTTGGTCGCCGATGACAATACTAAATACTTCATACCATCATCATGGTAATTGGAAATTTGAATATCGAATTCATGTTCTTTTTTGCTTTTACTTATGTCTTTCAACATTTTTAGGGACACCCAGCGTCTGCAATAGTGCTCATCGGTTTCGTTGGCATGGGGAGAATGATGATGCGATAAATGCAACTCCTTTTTTAGATAAAATTGGTCGCTTTTGGCCTTGTGTGTAAATCTTAAAAAGAATAAGTTTTGAATTTTAAATTCTTTAGGTAGTACATTGGTTAAACGTTGATAAAAAGATTCAGGCGAGGCATTAAAGTACTCTATCGCTTTTAAAAATAAAGGTTTGTCAAAAGTATCCTTTTCAAAAATCCCATTTAATTGCCCTTTGATTTTAGCATTTGGTATAATAAGGGCGCCGGCAAAATAGGAAGCATAAAAATTATTTAATACTTGATCAAAAGTTCTAAATTTAATCCAGGGAAATGTGTATAAACGCTCTTTTATTTCTAAAAAATTATAAGCCAATTCTTTGGCATAAATAAATGTGCGCTGCGCTTCATCAATTTCATTTGCCAACAAAAGTGTTTTGGTCTTAGGAACGAAAACAGACCTCAAATTGCCTAAAGCTTCAAACTTGTTCAATTCGTTTTCTACAATGATATACCCAAACTCTTCTATTAAGATTTCTTCCAAATCCTTGGAAGTAATAGGTAGGTTTAAATTAATTTGATATGCCTTTGCAAATTGTAAAACTCCTTGCTCCAAATCTTCAAAGTAATTATTATTCGCTTCTTGAAAAGAACGTACGGAAGCTAGGTAAAAGCTCTCTCTGCTAAAATTATAGTTTTGTGCAATTTCAATAATGGTACTTATAAATGCATTTACTTTCGCAGGAGCATTCGCGACGATATCTATTAAGTTGCTTTCTTTTATTCCGAAGAGTTCTAAAGGAATTTCCTTTAGTATTTTAGAGCGTAACAAATCGCCGATCGGTGCCAAATTCTTATCTAGTTTTAAAGACACCATTTGGTCGTAAGGGACATCTAATTTATCTGAAAGGGTTGCAATTTTATCTGGCTTTGGATATTTTTTTCCGTTCTCAATTTCATTTAAATACGACTTCGATAGTCCCGAGAGTTTGGATAAGCCAAATAGGGATAAATTCTTTTCAGTCCTTATCTGCTTTAGCTTTAACCCAAATATAAGTTTGATATAATCTTCTTCCATATGAGCAAATATAAACTATTTTGCGAAAATTAAATTTAAGCGAATAAAAATATTTAGCGAACGTTCGCTTGTTTTATACGAAAGTTTGTATTACTATTGTCATATAAATTACACTATCATGGAACAAACACTCTTGAAATTACCTAAAACCTCTTTTTCTAAAGAAGTTGCGAATTACTATCCAGAAATCTTAACGGATGAAGCACTTCACTTTTTAACTGCACTTCATGAAAAATTTAATGTTGATCGCTTGGAATTATTAGACAAACGCACAAACCAACAGCTTTTATTTGACAAGGGTAGGTTTCCTCAATTTCCAAAAGAGACCGAAGCTATTAGAAACGGGGAGTGGAAAGCTGGAAATATTCCGCACGACTTACAAGATAGACGTGTAGAAATTACGGGTCCGGTAGACCGAAAAATGATTATCAACGCTCTAAACTCCGGAGCCAAAACATTTATGGCAGATTTGGAAGATAGTAATGCTCCGACATGGAAAAATGCAATGGAAGGGCAGCAAAATTTAAAAGATGCCAACAAAAAAACAATTGAATTAGTTGATTCAAAACGAGCAAAATCTTATCATTTGAATAACAAAACAGCTGTTCTTTTGGTAAGGCCAAGAGGTTTGCACCTAAACGAAAGACACATTATAATCAATGATGAAGAAACTTCTGGTAGTTTGGTAGATTTTGGTCTTTACGTATTTCATAATACTAAAACATTAATGAAAAACGGGACAGCACCATACTTCTACCTTCCCAAATTAGAGCATTATACAGAAGCACGTTGGTGGAATGCAGTTTTCGTATTTGCACAGGAATATCTAAATGTACCGACAGGCACCTTTAAAGCAACTGTTCTAATTGAAACCATTACGGCCAGTTTTCAGTTGGATGAAATTATTTATGAACTTAAAGAGCATATCGTAGGCTTAAATTGTGGCCGTTGGGATTATATTTTTTCATACATCAAAAAATTTAGAAACCATCCAAACTTTGTCGTTCCAAATCGCGATCAGGTTACCATGACGACTCCTTTTATGGATGCATATTCGAAACTGGTAATTCAACGTTGCCACAAACGTGGTATACTGGCCATAGGTGGTATGGCAGCACAAATCCCTATCAAAAATGATGAAAAAGCCAATGCCGCTGCTTTAGAAAAAGTAAGAAAAGATAAAGAGCGTGAAGTAAAAAATGGTCATGATGGTACATGGGTTGCGCATCCGGCTCTAGTTGAAGTGGCACTGAATGAGTTTAATACCTATATGCCAACAGCAAACCAATTGCAGGTAACTAGAGATGATATTTCCGTTACAGAGCAAGATTTAGTGGAATTACCTATAGGCACCGTAACCGAAGCGGGAATTAGAAAAAACATCAATGTCGGTATTTTATATACGGAAGCGTGGTTAAGAGGTTATGGAGCCGTTGCACTATATAATTTAATGGAAGATGCAGCGACTGCCGAAATTTCAAGGACACAAGTTTGGCAATGGTTAAAAAATGAAGTTGAACTAGAAGACGGCAGAAAATTCACTATTGAATTGTACATGGAACTTTTTGATGATGAAGTAGAAAAGATCATCACAGAAGTTGGGGAGGCTGCGATTAAAAAAACCAAATTTAAATTGGCCATCGAGCTTTTTGACAAATTAGTGCTATCGGAAAAATTCGAAGAGTTTTTAACCCTTCCAGCCTATCAATACATATAAAAAAACAATCCTGCGATTGCGGCAACAATCAACAGGATTTAATTATTAATAAATAATCTAGTTCAAAATTATGAAAAATTTATCACAATCAAATTATGCTTCTGCATTAGAGACTGTAAGAAACCTTAAAGAAAAGTATGGAGAAACTTGGAATGCCATACATCCTGAAAGCGCAGCTAGAATGGCTTCTCAAAATCGTTTTAAAACAGGTTTGGATATCGCTAAATACACAGCGGCCATTATGAGAAAGGATATGGCAGCGTACGATGCAGATTCATCTCAATACACGCAATCCCTCGGATGCTGGCATGGTTTTGTGGCGCAGCAAAAAATGATAGCGGTTAAAAAGCACCACAAAACTACCAGTAAAAGATATTTATATCTCTCCGGGTGGATGGTTGCTGCTTTACGCTCAGAATTCGGACCATTACCTGATCAATCCATGCATGAAAAAACGGCTGTTCCATCGTTAATAAATGAAATTTATGATTTCCTTCGACAAGCAGATGCCATTGAGTTAAATGACTTATTTAGAAGGCTTGAAAAAGGTGAAGATGTACAAGATCAAATTGATAATTTTGAAACACACATCGTTCCTATTATTGCTGATATTGATGCCGGTTTTGGGAATGAAGAAGCTACTTATTTGCTAACAAAGAAAATGATTGAAGCTGGTGCCTGTGCCATTCAGATTGAAAACCAAGTTTCTGATGCCAAACAATGTGGCCATCAAGATGGAAAAGTGACCGTACCCCATGAAGACTTTATTGCAAAACTTAATGCTATTCGATATGCCTTTTTAGAATTGGGAGTAGATGACGGAATTATAGTTGCAAGAACGGATTCTGAAGGGGCTGGCTTAACTCAAAAACTTCCAGTAAGTCAAGAGCCTGGAGATTTAGCTTCCCAATATTTAGCTTTTGTAGAAGCAGAAGAAATAGCTATCAATGAGGCCAAAGAAGATGATGTGCTTCTTAAAAGAGATGGTAAATTAGTACGTCCCGTAAGATTAGCTAATGGTTTGTATAAATTCAAGGATGGCTCTAATATTGACAGGGTCGTATTGGATTGTGTTACCAGCTTACAAAATGGTGCAGATCTTTTATGGATTGAAACCCCGACACCAAATGTTAAACAAATCGCCCATATGGTGAACAGAATTAAAAAAGTGGTACCCAATGCCAAATTAGTTTATAATAATTCACCTTCATTTAACTGGACCTTGAACTTCCGTAATCAAGTTTTTGATGAAATGCTTTCGGAAGGTGAAAATATGACTGCTTATGATAGAAATAATTTAATGGATGCACACTATGATGCTTCGGAATTATGCTATCGTGCTGATCAAAAAATTAAAACGTTCCAAAAAGACAGTGCAAGGGAAGCTGGAATTTTTCATCACTTAATAACGTTGCCTACGTATCACACTACAGCACTTCATATGAACGATTTAACTGAAGGATATTTCGGGGAAGAAGGCATGTTAGCCTATGTAAAAGGGGTACAGAGACAAGAGATCCGCAAAGGTGTTTCTTGTGTTAAACACCAAAGAATGGCAGGTTCAAACATTGGTGATGATCATAAAACATTCTTTGCAGGGGATAAGGCTTTAAAAGCTGAAGGAAAAAACAATACTAGTAATCAATTTGAAATCAATAAAAAGCTTACAAAGCGAGAACTTGTTCTAGATAAATAATTTTTTTTATTGCTATAGGCGATATGCGGTAGTATCGCCTATAGTAATACTATTTTGGAAAACCATAACATTAAACAGAAGGTGTACATATGTTTACAACAGCAGACCTTTGGGATGAGCATGAGGTACTTCTACGTTGTGTTGACCCTATTTTCAATCACTTTGGAAAGAAAAAGACGTTTTCGGGAAAAATTACAACATTGAAGCTGTTTGAAGACAACTCCTTAGTGCGTAAACAATTAGAATCTAACGGTAGCGGAAAAGTACTTGTTGTAGATGGGGGTGGTTCAATACGCTGTGCATTAATAGGTGATCAACTAGCTACCCTGGCCATACAGAATAATTGGAATGGTATTATTGTAAATGGTTGTATTCGCGATAGTCATCTCATTAATAATATGGGAATAGGCATAAGGGCACTGCATACTTCTCCTGTTAAAAGCATTAAGCGAAATACAGGGGAAATAGATATTCCCGTTGAATTTGGAGGTGTTCCCTTTGTTCCGGACTGCTATATTTATGCAGATTCGGATGGTATTCTTGTAAGCAAATATAATTTGTTGAAATAAATAAAAATAAATGAAAGGTAGAAAATTACTTATGATTCCTGGTCCCATAGAATTTGAACCCGAGGTATTACAGGCTATGGGCATGGCAACGACCAGCCATGTTGCTCCTGATTTTATCGAAGTTTTTGGAAATAGCCTTGAGCTAATGAGGGAAGTATGGAAGTCTCCAAAAGGACAGCCTTTTATCGTTGCAGGAACAGGTACATTGGCTATGGATATGGCAGCGGCCAATCTTATAGAACATGGCGATTCGGTATTGGTAATTTCTTCAGGATATTTTGGTAAACGCTTTAAGGATATTCTGGATCGCTATGGCGCAAATACAACGCTTTTAGAAGCTCCTTTAGGGGAAGTTGTACCCTTGGAAGTAATTGAAAAACAGCTCAAAACCGGAAAGTACAAAGCGTTGACTATGACACATGTAGATACTTCTACTGGCATTTTGACAGATCCGAAACCTATAGCGCATTTGGCCAAAAAATATAATGCCTTAACTATTTTAGATGGTGTATGCTCGGTTGCAGGAGAAGCGTTGAATCAAGACGAATGGGGGCTTGATGTGGTGCTAACGGGATCTCAAAAAGCAATTGGCGTACCTCCGGGACTCGCACTTTTAATGGCCTCGCAGAAGGCGATGGAAGTTTGGAAAAAAAGGACAACGCCTGTATCCAATTACTATGCGGATTGGAATAATTGGTTACCCATAATGAGTGCTTACGAAGAAAGAAGACCTTCGTATTTTGGAACACCAGCAGTTAACTTAATTGTAGCATTAGAAACTAGCCTGAAAATCATATGTAAAGAAGGCATGAGCGAAAGGGTAAAACGGCATCAAAGTTTAGCAAAAGCCTTTAGAGCTGGAATAAGCTCCTTGAACCTCGAGATATTGCCAAGAACAGACAAAATAGCCGCCAATACGCTTACCGCTGTCTATTACCCCGAAGGAATCGATGGCGTGGCATTACGTACTAAAATGGCCAACAATCATGTGATAGTTGCAGGCGGACTTCTTTCAGAATTAAAAAGGGAATATTTTAGGATTGGACACATGGGTTCGGTCTCCGCCAATGATCTCATTGCAGTATTGGCTACTCTAGAGCGGGCTTTATTGGAATTAGGACATCCTATCGTATCCGGAATTAGCCTACAAGCTTTTCAAAACGATCTCATAACATTTAAATAAGTAATCCCTCCATTACAAAATTGAGATTGGTGGGGAGGAATATTCAATTTTGATTGGCCGATTAATGGGTTGTCTACTCGGTATTTTTCATTCAATCGTTTCATCCTATAAGACATCAAAGAATTGCAGGAGTTACTTATTTTGAGTTGGTAAAAAATATAGTTGAAGCTGGAGTTGTTTTACATTATTTCTATGAGGATAGCACTGAGGTTGTGCGATTCTTAATAATTTTTGTTTTGTTTTAATTCATAAATGAGCTAGACTTTTTAGCTAATTCATTTTTATATTAGTGGACAAAAGTAAATTGGATTCGAAAATAAATTTAAGGTAATAATCGTACGTAAATAAAGAAGGGTAAGAGAAGAGTATAAAATTTAGAGCATCCTGTTTACCAGTGCTGATGCCTATGAAGCTAATAAACCCAACAAAATGTTATACATATCTAGTACTTAAAATAAGTAGGCTTTCGATATCTCTAAATCCCTTTGTTTAATGGGAGCGAGAGGGGGCAAGATCCCCCGATCTCCGGGTATTGGATTCTAAGGTTTTAGGTGATAAGTTATCCACACCCACCTTACATTTAGAATTTATTACCTGCAGCGCATTCTATTTATTATCTTTAAAAATTTTTAAAATTTCTAAAGATGTTTAAAACGTTAGGGCTGAACCTTAATCGATTTCATTTTTGCCAATTTTATATTCATTAACCGAAAAAATAAGCTTTTCATTTTGAAAAACGCTTTGTCAAAACTTGGCCGTGCCTTGCTCTTTACTATTTTGGTAAGCACTTCCGTTATTGCTCAGGAACGGAAAGTTTCCCAGGTATTTTACTTTACCGGAAACACCGGTGTGGATGACAGCGACTATTCCGTTGAAATTCTCGAGGCCATTACAACCATGTCACAGGACGATGCCAAAGCGACTTTTTTGGCGCTGGGCAACATTACCAAAAAAGGCTATCCCGACGATGAAAAGAAGCGCGAGAAAGTAAAAGAACACCTGCGCAAATCGCTGATGGATCCTTTAGAAAAATTCAATGGAAACGTCATTTTTATTCCCGGTACCAACGAGTGGAACAAAGGCGGCCATAAGGCTCTAGACGATATGGAGTCCTTTATACAGGATAACAGTAAGGCAGAATTTTGGCCCAATGACGGCTGCGTTCGTGAAATAGAAGACCTTGATACCGATAATGTCGAGCTCCTAATGATCGATTCCCAATGGTTTCTGGAGGATTGGGACGACCATATATATATCAACAACGACTGCGGTATCAAGACCCGTTCGGAATTCTTCACCAAATTCAAGGACGACCTCAAAGACGAACAGAACAAAACGGTGATCGTGGCGATTCACCATTCCATATTGAGCGAGTCTAAACGTAACTTTTTTCAAACCATAGGCGGTACCCGAAAAGAAGACTTTTTCAGTGCAGAACGTAGTAAATTCCGTAGTCAACTGGAATCCCTTGCCGAGCAATTTCCTGATGTGATCTTTGTTTCCGGAAGTGATAAAAACATGCAGTACATCAATGATGACGGTATACCACAGATCATCAGTGGTGCTGCGACCAAAAAACTAAGAAAGACAAAAAAGGCAGATGAAAAGGAAATCCTTTTTACCGACGCTGCCCACGGTTTCGCCCGACTAACGGTTTATGCCGATAACAGCTCTGCCATTGAATTCTTTTCTACGGAAGGCGGCACCACCGAAAAGTTGTTCGAAAAAAATATCAAACGCCAACAGACGACCATCGAAGAAGTAAATTTTGGCGATGTCAGTACCTATGGAGACACGTTTAAAACTTCGGTTTATACCGAGAAAGAAACCGAGAAAAGTGGTTTTTACCGATGGTTTTTTGGTGATCATTACCGACAGGTGTACAGCAAGGAAGTCGAAGTACCCGTACTTGATCTTAACAAATTACCAGATAGCGTTCGCGCCATTTCAGAAGGGGGCGGTAGCCAATCCCGTTCTTTACGGTTAATCGATAACGACCGGCACGAATATACTGTACGCGAAGTACGCAAAAGCGCTACCCGTTTTATACAGTTCAGTATAGCAGATCACTATGTCATGGATTATATGGAGAACACCGTGGCCGAAGATCTGGTACAGGACTTCTATACCACAGCCCATCCCTTTGCCAATTATGCGCTGAACACCATTTTTGACAGCCTCAATATTCTCAATGCCGAACCTAAGCTGTATTACCTGCCCAAACAGCGGCGTCTAGGGATTTTTAATGAGGATTATGGCGACAAATTGTATATGCTGGAAGCCCATGCCGGAGGCGAAAACAAGGATTTTGAACTGTTTGGCAATCC
Organism: Flavobacteriales bacterium; assembly: GCA_038256135.1. Taxonomy (GTDB): domain Bacteria; phylum Bacteroidota; class Bacteroidia; order Flavobacteriales; family Flavobacteriaceae; genus Maribacter. The sequence goes on from JBBSKR010000008.1 coordinate 23,379, forward strand.
GGATGATATCATCAGTACCAGCGACCTTGTCGATAAGTTGCGCGAGTCGAAGGAAAATTATGTGGACGAAGATATCTATATCAAAGAGCGTCTTACGGATCTACTTATCGGTGATTGGGACCGGCATTTCGACCAGTGGCGCTGGGGGGCTCACGAGCAAGAGGGCGGTAGGACAAGATACGAGGTAATACGGCGTGACCGCGATCAGGCGTTCCCCAAGTATGACGGCATCTTTGTCAAGCTACTTAAAGCAGGTATAATTCTGCTAAGAAAAATGCAAACGTATGAGGACGAGGTGAGCAGTATAAAATGGCTGACTCTTGCCGGTTATCCTTTGGACCAAACGATTATCAAAAATTCAGATTGGGACGCATGGCAAGAGCAGGTGGACTTTATTCAAAAAAAACTGACCGATGAAACCATCGATATCGCTTTTAAAACCCTTCCAGAAATAGCTCAGGACAAAAGTGTGGAGCACATCATAAAGACCCTGAAGGCACGACGGGACAATCTGGGCGAAATCGCCAGGGATTATTATGAATTTTTAAACAAGCATCAGATTATTCTAGGTACGGAAGACGACGATAAATTCCTTATTACCCGCAAACTTGGCGGTGTGACCTCGATTAAAATAAACACAAAGGACAGTCTGGTTTTTGAGCATACTTTTGAAAGGGACCTGACCAAAGAAATCTGGGTTTACGGGCTGGATGGCGAAGACGAATTTAAATTGGAAGGCGATGGCGACCATCCCATCCGTCTGAAGATTTTAGGTGGCGAGAATAATGACGTCTACGACTTTGAAAACAACCATAAAGCTAAAGTATACGATTATAAAAGCAAGAAGAACACCTTTGAACAGAAGAACATCCGCAAATGGCTGGTAGACAGTTATGACATCAACAATTATGCTGCGGACAAACGCAAACTGACCGCCAATACCATTTTTCCCAGCATCGGTTTTGATCCCGATGCCGGCTTCAAAGTAGGTCTTCGCGATACGTATACCGTAAATGGATTGACCAACAATCCGTTTTCGTCGAAACACACGGTTACTGCCCTGTTCTATTCGGCCACCAGCGGGATCGAAGTAAATTATACCGGGGAGTTTGCCCACGTTTTCCATAATTGGAATTTTGGTTTGGATGTCGGATTTACCAGTCCCAATTATGCGATCAATTACTTTGGCACCGGCAATACCACCACCTACGACGATGATGCCGTAGAGCGGGATTTTAACCGGGTAAAAATTAAGCAGTGGTATGTTGCCCCTTCCCTGGTTTACCGCAACGATGGACTTCAATTTGAGGTCGGCCCTACAGTGGAATCAGTGAATGTGGAATATGATGCCACCGACGTGACCGCAGACTTGTTTTCTGAAGGCAATGATGTCTTTACTAGCCAACCGTATGTAGGTGGGGAAGCCATTTTTCAATACAAGAATAAGGATGCGCTGATCGCCTACCCAATAAGAGGGTATCAATTTGACCTGACGGCAGGGTATAAAACCAACATTGACAAGGAGTTCAACAACAGCTTTAGCTATCTGAAACCTACCCTGTCCATAGATTATCCTTTACACTCCAGCGGGATCGTCGTTTTGGCGACCAAACTGGGTGCACATATGAATTTTGGTGGGGATTACGAATTTTACCATGGTGCTACCGTAGGTGGAAACAAGAGTTTACGCGGGTACCGTAATGAGCGTTTTAACGGGAACACCGCATTTTACCAAAGTACCGACCTACGAATTGGCCTGGCTCGGTTTAGGACCAGTTTCGTTCCCATTCGGATGGGGATTACCGGGGGTTTTGATTACGGTAGGGTCTGGACGGAAGGTGGCGAATCAGGGCAGTGGCACAACAACTACGGCGGTTCTATCTTTATCAACGGCTTTAATGCCTTGACGGCAAATGCCGGCTATTACTTGAGCAAGGAAAGCAACCGAATCGTAGTTACTTTGGGCTTCGCTTTCTAAGTAATTCCATTGTGTAAATTGACCAAACTGGCTTCCCTGCTATAAGCAGTGGGCAGTCCTACTTTTTTAAAAGGGTGCTCCCTATCACTTAAACCCAATTAGATACATTTAACCGAAGCCCAAATTCAAAATATGCGCCTCGTTCCTTAGCCCTATCTTTTGGGTTAGGGACGTGGGAAGGAGCAGAGGAACGGTTACAAAAGTGGAGACGTTTTTTTTGGCAATGGTTTTTTCTTCTTTTTGAAATAAGGTGTTTTTTTTGAAGATAGTACAACAATTTTGAATGTTGATGTTCATCCAATAATCTAGGTGAATCAATCACGGCCTCTTTCACAAAAAAAGAGTTCATCCACTTTTTTAATGGACAAAAATAAATTGGATTCGAAAATAATTTCAGGAAAGTATAGTACGTAAGTAAAGAAGGGTAAGAGAAGAGTAAAATATAGGGTATTCTTTTTAATCAATGGATTTCCCCGAGGCTCTGCCTAGTTATAAAAAGACCAAGGTCAATCCTTATCCTTTGCTAATTTTTGAAACTTGGGTAAATGTTTTTTGCATCTGTCAGAAATGTCTTTCGGCCCTCTTTCTATCCTTTTCTATTTAAAGGATTTAAATTATGTACAAAGGCATTAATCGATACCCACCGTCTCGATGGCACCCTTGATTCCTTCACAAATCCCTTTAAAGGATATGGGTTTTACAAGATAATGGGCGGCCCCCAGTTCATGGGTCTCCTCCCTTTCCTTTTGACTGTGCGAGGTTGTATAGATAATGACGGGGATATTTTTTAGGCCATCATCTTTTTTAAGTTCGGCAAGACATTCCTTTCCGTCCATTATGGGCATGTTCAGGTCGAGGAAAATGAGATCCGGTAGCATGGTTTTCGTATTACGCAACAATGTTAGGCAGTCATTCCCATGATTTGCAACATGGCAGACCGAACCGGGATATATCTCTTCAATGGCATCGCGAAAGAATTTCCTATCATCTGTATCATTGTCGACTATTAAGAATGTAAGATAATCTTTCATTGTTTATAAGGATTTTTGAAAGAAAATATAGGGTAAAACTATGGGATTGGAGACAATAGATGTACGAATGGATCATTTTCCGTGATATTTTGAGCCTAGATTCAATGCGAGACATCTTCCGGAGCTCGATTCCTTTAAAAAAGGTCCTCGTTACCATTCTAAATACTCAAGAACGACCTATATTCTTATTCTGAACCTTTCATCCTCTCAAGAGAGCTTCGTTCCGGAAATCCTTACCTGCAGATAGGAAATTCTAGTTAAGAAAACTACGGACGATCTCAATATAAGACCAAAGAATAACTATGTAATCCACGAGAAAAGAGATATCGGGAAAGGCGAATTCAACACAATGTCCAATCTGGTGCGCAAACATAGCGGCCAATCGTGGGGTTAGCCCAAAAGTGTAAGTTCCAAATTTTTATCCCTATGGGCCTTCCCATTTCTTCACCGCCTTCCAAAAAGTATAGATTACCCTTTTCCTTCACTAAATCATTAGGGCTTGATTACAAAATGATTCATCGTGGAAATTTGAGATTCTGCTGTTGTACCGTATAAAATTGCTTGTGAAATTACAGACTTAAGTTCTTTATATGCGGCCGGTTTACAGATAAAGTGGTCGGCACCGATCTCGCGCAGATCCTCTAAGGCATCGAGGTCTAATGAAGAGGAATAAACTATGATTTTCAACGCTTGAAGTAAAGAATGGGCCCTGATTTTTTCAAGAAATTCCCTCCCTGTCATCAGTGGCATGCGCAGGTCCAAGAATACTAGGTCTGGTAGATTCGCTCCTGGATTTAGAAGTCGTTCAATGGCTTTATGCCCATCGACCTCCTTTTCAAATATCGGGTTAAGTCCAAGATCGTCAAGTACCTCCTCGAATAACATACAGTCGTCCGAATCGTCGTCGACAAGAAGAATATGTATTCTATCAGGGCTCATGGATTACTGTTTAAAATACTGTGATAATTTCAAAAATAAAAACAAAATTAACACTGTGAAAAAAAATGGATACTTTTTTTAAGAGTAATTTATTTTTGCTCCTAGGTGTTGATGCTTCTGTATTCCCATAGGCCCTGTCTCGGATGTTGCAGCGATACAATCAAGGATTTTTGCCAAGAAATAAGGGTCAAGAACTAAGAACTAAGATAAAAAAAGTCATGTTTCTTAGCTTTTGTAACGTGGTCACTGAGCGTCGAAGTGTGGGCACTGAGCTTGTCGAAGTGTGGTGTGGTCACTGAGCTTGTCAAAGTGTGGTCACTGAGCTTGTCGAAGTGCAGGCAGTCCATTTGTGCTGATGATTAAGTGTTATATTCTACCTTTAGAAATGTAGGTTGATATTTTAAACTTATTAAGAATTTTCCTTTAGATTTCTAAGTAAAAATTGTATTTTCAGTTCATGGTAGTTGCATTTGGGTTATTATCCAGAAAATATTGTTTCTACATTTGATATTTAGCCACGGGAAAAATAGATAATACAGTGAAATGACATCATACGCACCACAAAAATTTCTATTGGTCGGTATTGGGGCATCGGCCGGCGGGCTCGATTCCTTCAAAAGGTTCCTTGGTTCCATCCCCGAAAACCCCGGAATGGCCTACATCCTTGTTCAGGACCTTTCCACCCCGTACGAAGGCATCCTCCCTGAAAACCTTTCCCGGACGACGGATATCCCCGTACATGAAATTACGGACGATTGCAAGATCAGTCCCAATAATATCTACGTAATACCCGAAAACTGGCTGGTCGAGGTAACCGATAATGTTTTAAAGCTCACCCCAAATCAACAAGGGGCGCACAAAATGCCCATTGGTGGTTTTTTGAGTTCGTTGGCCAAAGTCCATGGAAAATGTGCGGTAGGCGTACTATTTTCCGGCACGGACAGGGACGGAACCGAGGGACTGCGGAAGATCAGGGAGAACGGCGGAATCACAATGGTCGATGACCCTAAATTCGCCGAATGGGACCAGATGGTAAAAAGCGCGATCGAAGCAAAGGTCGTGGATTTTGTGCTTCCGCCCGAGGAAATGCCCGCTAAACTGGCAAATTTACAGGCCATCGATAAGCTGCTGAGCAAAAACGAGGAAATGCAGAACCTGACCGATGCACTGGAGACCACGAAGGAAGAGCTGCAGTCCACCAACGAGGAGCTCGTTGAGGTGAACTGCGAGTTATTTGACAAACAAGAAGAGAGCAAAGATACATTTGAAGACCTCAATGCCGTCATCGCGGCCATGCACGAACCTCTTTTGATACTGGACGAAGATTTTCGGATCCAGAAGGCCAACACCGCCTACTATAAAAGGTTCGACGTGAACGAAACGGGCGTTGAGGGGAAACAGTTTTTCAAGATATTGGACGGGCAATGGAACCATCCGGAGCTAGTCGCACTGTTAAAAAAAATGCTCCCTGAAAACAAAATGGTATCGGACAAGGAACTTGTCATCGACTTAGGGATCGAAGGGGAACATGCCTTTTTGATTAATGCAAGGGGAATCGTCCGGAAGGACGAATCCAAAAAAAGAATCCTGTTGTCCATATCTGACATTACTTTAAGAAAAAAAACGGAGCGGGCCTACCTTACTACCATAGATCAACTCGGCCGAACGAACGAGCAGCTGGACCAGTTCGTAAACATGGCAAGCCATGATCTACAGGAACCGTTACGTAAAATATTAATCTTTTCCGACCTTTTGATTCGGGACGGGGAATGCCAGCCCGAGAAGAATTTAGAAACCATTAAGAAGATAGCATCCTCCGCGAAAAAAATGTCCTCCCTGATCAGGAACATGCTCGACTATGCACAGCTCGAAGACCCCGAGCAGCTTTTCGAGCGTACGGACCTGAACACAACCATGAAAGAGATCCAGGAGGATTTCGAACTGCTCATTGAACAAAAATTGGCGGAGTTGAACATTGGGGAGCTCCCGATGTTGAATGCGATACCGCTACAGATTAACCAACTTTTCTACAATTTGGTCAGCAATGCCCTTAAATTTTCCAAGAAAGGTGTCGGCCCCATAATTTCGATATCCTCCCGGAGACTTCGAAGGGGGGAGTTCGTGGAACATCCATCGCTCGACTCAAAGTTGGCCTATCACGAGATTATTGTCAGGGACAACGGTATCGGGTTCCCCACTGAACACCAGGAGCGGATATTTACCATATTCCAACGCCTGAACCCCTCCAGCCAATACTTGGGCTCGGGAATCGGCCTGGCCATCTGTAAAAAAATAGTCGAGAACCACAAAGGCAAGATATTTGTCCTGTCTAAAGAAGGGCAAGGAACTGCCTTTCATGTGATACTACCGACGGAACTTGGGGCTTCCCATAACAGGCCATAAGGCATTGGCGGAAAGCCATGTTTTGTCCCCAACCTTATTGCTCCCCACAACTGGCCTAGTTGCCCGCATGCAAGTCGAATATTCTTTTCAGATCAAAATATGTCTTTACAAACGAGATTGCGCATTGATCGGAAAGTTCTAGAATTGAACTACTTAAAGTAATGGTTAGGTAAAAAGGCCAATTAAATGGAAATAATTAGAAGGATAGTAGTGTGCCGGTATACGTTCGTTTTATGTAACTTTTTAAATAACGCACCATATATAAATTATGTTTTATTATGAAAGGATTACTTGCTGGCAGTTTATATGGCCACAACTTACTGTGGAAAATACAACTATACCGAGGCACTTTAAAAACCTAACATTTTAAAAACTTTATCTTTTTGTGAACGCCATACGCTACAAACGCTACCGTGTCTTTATATAATCTCATAAGTTGTCCTGAAAATGTTGCCTTAAAAGTACTGTGAGCATTTCTTTGGTTAAAGGTTTTGTTTCAAAGCCCGTTACATCCTGTATTTCCTTTGCCCGTTTTATATGATCGGGGTTAGAGGAAGTCGTTAAAATTATAATAAGCGCTTTTGCTTTTTGTGCTTTGCTTAAGTGTTTATATTTTTCCAAAAATTCCCATCCGTTCATTTTGGGCATGTTAAGGTCCAGAAATATGATGTCGGGAGGAATACAATTTTCCTTTTGGAGGTATGCCAATGCTTCAATTCCGTTTACAGCAACATCGATGCGGTCGACAATTTTCATTTCATTGATTATGATTTGATGAAAGTAGTTATCATCCGGGTCGTCGTCGACTAATAAAATACAGTTTAGTTTTTTTTTCATAATAGGTTTGTTTTAAATTTTTGGTATTGTGAAATAAAATGTACTTCCTTTTCCGAATTCAGATTCGACCCATATGCTACCTCCATGCAATTCAACAATTTTTTTGCATAGCGAAAGTCCTATTCCTGTTCCTTCATACTCCGTCCTTGTGTGCAAGCGTTGAAAGATAATAAATATTCTGTCTTTATATTCTTTTTCTATTCCAATGCCGTTGTCTTTTATTGCAAAAAGAAATTCTTTTCCCGTGTCGGATGCTGAAATATGTATAACAGGGGAAATACCTACTTTTTTGAATTTGATCGCGTTGACTATGAGGTTTTGAAAAACTAAGTTCAGATCACCGCAGATTACAACGGGTAATTTTTCAATATTAATTTCTGCACCACTTTCTTCAATGATTACTGATAAATCAGTTAAAACTTCATGCACTAATAAGTTACAATCTGTTTCTGATTTGTCCATATCTTTTCCTATTCTGGTAAAGTCAAGCAAATCAAAAATACGTTTTGACATACGGTCTGCGCCTCCGGTAATCAACCTTATGTATTCATTAATATCTTTATCCGGATACTTCTCTAATTTGTTGGCCAATAACTTTGAGAAGTTGGAAATGGTTCTCAGAGGTTCTTGCAAGTCGTGTGAAGCAGCGTAAGCGAATTGAGCCAACTCCTTATTTTTTGATTCTAGTTCAATATTATATTGATTTAGTTTTCTTTCTGCTTTATCCTGTTCAGTAATATCTTGCACAGTGCCAACCATCTCGATGACTTGTCCATCAGTGTTTAGTATTAATTTTCCTATGCCCTGTACAACTTTTCTACTGTCATCGGGCAAAACGAGTGTATAAGTAACCGGGTCACTTTCGAATTCCAGCGAACTATTTTCTTTAAATGATTGTAGGGCATTCTCAATATTGATTTTCGTTCTTTCAGTTGATCGTTCCACATCTTCGGGCAGCACGCGTTCCATTGCTTTTTCAAAAGTGACTTCAAATCGTTCATCGCCGTATCCGTGGACGTTGAACATCTCGTCGGACCATTGCACTTTGTTTGTCGCCATATCCCATTCCCAATTTCCTATTTTCGCTAAACGTTGTGCATCATTCAGTTTTGCCTCGCTTTCCTTTAATTGCTGCAAGTGAAATTCAAGTTCTTCGCTCATCGTATTTAAACCTACGGCAATGGCGTCGAGTTCGTCACGTCTATCGCTGACGATAAGCTTTTCTGAAAAATCAAATTGGGTGGTTTTTATGAGGGCGTCCATGATACCAACGATTCTTTTTTCATTTTCCTGAATGAAATTTGTTTTGGATTCTAAATCTTGGCTGGATTTTATTTGTTGTTGAATGCTATTGGAAAGTTCTACGGTCATATGATTGAACGACTTTGCCAGTAGACCTATCTCGTCATTTGAAAATACTTTCGCTCTTACGCTGAAATCTCTTTGGGCAATACGTTTTGACGCTCTCCTTATTTCTTTCAACCCTTTTGTAATACCCCTTACAACAAAATAGGTTAGAATCAGTCCGCTGAACTCAACGGTTAATGCAATGGCAAGCAATAATGCTAAAATAGTATTTTCGAGCCAGCGCGCTCCCTCTCCCAGCGTATAGGAAAAATCATCTTCAAGTAGGGTAAGTTTTTGATTGATGGGCTCTATGTCTCGAACGATCTTATCCAATTTACTTTGCGATGGGGAAGGTGAACCTTCCTGTTCGGTAGGCAGGTTTATTTCTGCATGTAATTTTTCAGCAATGGGTATTAACTCGGCAACAGTTGAATCCGCTGCTGCCCATATATTGATTGACTCATGAATATAAGAATTGTCCTTAAACCGTCGAAACAATTTTATCATACCGTCAATATCATCAGGGTGGCTGCCTCCTTCAAGGAGTCCCTTTCGGGCAACATCTAGGTCAAAATCCGTTTTGCTTAATTCAAATAATGTTTTGTGGTAGCCCATTGGCACTTTCATGAAATGGTAAAATGCTTGTAAATCCTCCTCATTATCGGTTTGGGAATACTGTTGCAAATAATAAACGGCATCTTTTTGTGCTTTTGACCACAATCCTTCGGCACCTATTAAAGCCCTAACAGACGAAAGTGTGTTCATTGCAAAGTAAAGTGTTCCGAGTTCAACAGCAATAAGAACAGCCATAATGCCTACCACAGAATATAATTTCTTGGCGATGGAAACATTCTTGAACCATTCGAAAAAAGGGAAATTCGCCATTACTAATTTGCTTTTATAGATAGTGCTTCAACCATTCTTTTGCTTCAGTTTCATCAGTAAACAATTTTACAGGGTAGGGTTGTTTCTTTATGCTGAAGAATAAATTTGCGGCCATTTTCCCCACGGCAGACCTGGAAATTATCGCAACCGCTTTTGCAATCTCTGGAATTACCTCGGCAATGTAGTCGCGCATTTCTTTGTTGACTGGCGTAGAATCCGTACTATCGGAAAGCAAACAAACTTTTTTTCCAACTGTTAGCTTAATAATTTCCTCTATCATATTTTTAGCTTCTTCTGCCGTTTGCTGCGGCACTTTTTTTGAGATGGAGCAGAGAATTCCATGTTCATCGAACCACATGGTCGAGGTTGGGAATTCAATCACTTGAACATTTTCGGGTGGTACCATATACTTATTTGAAATTATAATGGAATTAGTTGTTTGAACATAAGGTGGTTTTCTTCAGTATCCATTAAGACTATTTTTTCATGCTTTAGGTATGTATATTTTGAAGGTTGCACCTATATTGGGTTTTCCTTCTGCTACAATAAACCCATCGTGATAAGTTACAATCTTTTTGACAATGCCTAAACCAATACCCGTACCTGAATATTCATCCTTTCCATGAAGCCGCTGAAAAAGTCCAAAGATTTTTTTTTCATATTCTTGTTCAAATCCAATTCCGTTGTCCGCAAATTCTATTGAATGGTATTTGGTTTTTTTGTTTGCTGAAGGATGCTTAATTTTTTCACCTTCAATAATTGATGAAGAAATCCTGATCAGCGGTTTAACTTCTGGTCGGCTATATTTGATCGCATTTTCAAGCAGGTTGGTGATGAGTTGTGATATTTGAATACTCACTGCCATTACTACGGGAAGATTTTCATATTCAATGGTAACTTGCTTCTCAATAATTTTTAATTGTAGGTCGTCTTTCGATACTTCAATAAGCGCATTTAAATCACAAGGTTCAAAAACCATTTCAGATTTATTAACCCGGGAAAAATTAAGTAGGGAGTCAATGAGATCTTGCATTCGCACGACCGATGAAGTGATCCTATTAAAATAATCCAGTGTCTTTTCTGAAAAATTTTCTTTTTCTATAATTAGGTTGCTGAATGTCCTAATTTTCCGTAAAGGTTCTTTCAAATCATGGCTGGCAACAAAACTAAAGGAAGCGAGTTCAGCATTGCTATTTTCAAGTTCTATATTTTTTGTTCTTAATTCCATGGCCGCTTCTACATCTTTACTAATATCCTGAACCGTGCCTATTAGAAGGCTATTATCATCACCTCCTGTAAAACTAACGCTTGATCGAAGGTATTTTATTTTTCCTGTTTTGCTAATAATACGGTAAGGTGTTTCTACCAACTTACCTGTTTTTCTTGTTTCCTCTACGTTTTTTATTACTCTCTGTAAATCATCGGGGTGTATAAATGATAAAAATTTTTCGTAAGAAGGAATAAATTGATTCGGTTTGCAATCAAATAAACGAAACAAATTATCAGAGTATTCCAACGAATCTGTTTTCATGTTCCATTTATAACTTCCGAATTTTGCAATCTTTTCTGCAATTTTAAAAGTTTCATTTTGTAGATGAAGCTGATAGGTTCGTTCTTTTACCTTCTCTTCTAATACTTCTGTAAACGCTTTTTGCTCAGTAATATCTGTACACGTTCCTATCCATCCTATAATATTCCCATTACTGTCTTTTCGAGCTATGCTATGGCATAAATGCCAGCGGAAGGAGCCATCGTGGCGCCTAATGCGTTTTTCAGCTGTCAAGTTTTCTCCGGTTGCGACGGTATGTTGCCATATTATTACTTCGTTTTCCAGATCGTCCTGAAAAATAGTTCGCTGCCACCCATCGCCCTCTAACTCTTCGTGGGTCAAGCCGGTATAATCGAGCGTATATTGATTGAAAAAATTTCTCTTTCCATCAGCTGTGGCCGTCCATATCATATGAGGAACAGTTTCTGACAAAACCCTAAATTTCACTTCGCTTTCTTTTAGCTGGTCCTGCATCATCTTTCTCTCTGTAATATCTCTTGCAATGGCAAACATGTAGGGCTTCCCTTCAAGCGTTAACCCACCCATATTTATTTCAACCGGATAAATAGTTCCGTCCTTTTTTTTATGCAGGGTTTCAAATTGAGGAAGCGTATTTTTTTGCGCTTCTGCAAATGCAGCGTTGAACACTTCATCATTATAAATCGGATCCACGTCAGGGACTCGAATGTGTAAAGCTTCTTCTTTTGTATATCCCCAACGCTGTAATGCCAAATCATTCAGATAAGCAAATGTTCCATCTTCCCGCATTAAAATAAATGGCTCATTGGCGTTGTCCGCCATGTGCTTATATCGCTTCAATCCTTGTTCACTTGCTTCAATTTGTTTTCGGGCCTCAACATTTTGTGTCACCTCCACCCCATGAGACAGTAACCTTTTCGTATTTCCTTTTTCGTCCTTCATCGGTTGGACTACCGTATTATAATAGCCCAAAACCAGTTCACCAGTGCTATTATTCATCAATTCAACAGGAAATTCATTTGCGATGAATGGCTCACCTGTTGTGAAAACATTGGTTAGCATAGCCATTATTCCCTGTGCTTCCAGTTCAGGAAAAAGTTCTTGAACGGTTTTGCCGATGGTAATTTTTCTGCCAAGTATTCTCTCGTATTCGCTATTGGCAAATTCATAAATGAACGTATCGCCTTTTACGATGGCAATCGCTGCCGGTGCATTCATAAACGAATTATAAAGCACCATGCGCTCCTTGCTTACACGCTCTTCGCTTTCCCTTAATGCTTCTGCTGCTGCTTTTTGTTCAGTGATGTCCCTGAAAGTCCATGACCAGGCATAGTAGGTTCCATCTTCACCAAATACTGAATAGCCATGACGTTCTATAATTCTGCCATCAAGGTATTCCAGTTCGTC
>JBBSKR010000009.1:0-34400 GCA_038256135.1 Flavobacteriales bacterium
AATAGCACAAAAACTAAGGATTAGTTTTCATTGTAGTGCAGTTTGAATAGAACCCAGAAACAATTTACTTTCTGGGTAATTGTCTTTATAAAAGGGAGACGAACAATAACACGTTTAAATTGTTTTTCAAACCCAAAAGAATCAAATAATCATCGAAAAAAACAAATGAAGCAACTTAGACGGCATATCGCACAAAAGGGTATACTGATAGGTTTAAAATTTAAGAAAAGTGTATAGAAGGCAAACTTGAAAGCCGATTTGCATTGTAAAAATTGATATTAGATGATGAACTGATAAGAACAATCTATTACCTTGGGATTTAACTCTTATCCTGAATTTTCGCCCAAGAATCTCGTAGTCCGACCGTTCTATTGAAAACGAGTTTTTCAGATGTAGTATCTGGATCAACGCAAAAATATCCGATACGTTGAAATTGAAAACGTTCTCCCGGTTTTGCATTTTTGAGTCCTGGCTCCACATAACCTGTTATTATATTCAAGGAATCAGGATTTATAAAATTTAAAAAATCCCTCTCTTTGTGCGTATCCGGACTTTCATCCGTAAATAATCGGTCATAAAGTCTTATTTCCGCCGGTACGGCATGGGTAATGGATACCCAGTGCAGCGTTCCTTTCACGCGACGTAAACTTTCTTCGGTACCGCTACCACTCTTACTTTTTGGGTCGTAGGTACAGTGGACCTCCGTAATGTTCCCATCGGTATCTTTTGTGCAACTGTTTGCTTTAATGATATATCCGTTCTTTAAACGAACCTCTCCCCCTATTTTTAAACGGAAGAACTTTTTATTGGCCTCTTCCTTAAAATCATCTTGCTCTATATATAATTCCTTGGAAAATGGCAATTCCCTTGAGCCCGCGGTTTCATCCTCGGGAGAATTTTCAGCCTCCAGCCATTCCGTTTGATTTTCTGGATAATTGGTTATCACCAATTTTAATGGACTCAAAACCCCCATTACCCTATGGGTGTTTTTATTTAGATCTTCACGAATGTTGAATTCCAATAGGGAAACATCGATAAGATTATCACGCTTTGCGATTCCGATAGTATCGACAAAATTCCGAATGGATTCTGGAGTATAGCCTCTTCTTCGTAAACCAGAGATGGTCGGCATTCTAGGATCATCCCACCCGCTAACGTAACCTTGTTCCACTAATTGCAGCAATTTGCGTTTACTGACAACAGTATGACTAAGATTACGTCTTGCAAACTCACGTTGTTTAGGCCTTATTTTATTAGCCTCATAGACTTGGTCTAAAAACCAATTGTACAATTCGCGGTGCATGGCAAACTCCAAGGTGCAAAAAGAGTGGGAAACTTGTTCTATATAGTCGCTTTCCCCGTGGGCCCAGTCATACATTGGATAAATACACCAATCGGTATTTGTTCGATGATGGGTTTTATAGAGAATTCGATACATAAGGGGGTCCCGCATCAACATATTGGAGGAGGTCATATCTATTTTGGCCCGTAAAACGTGACTTCCTTCTTTGAATTCCCCACTTTTCATTTTTTCGAATAAATTGAGATTATCCTCAATAGGTCTATTTCTGTTTGGGCTGTTGATACCCGGTTCGGTCGGGGTACCTTTTTGGGCCGCCATTTCTTCAGATGATTGGTCATCTACATAGGCCTTGCCTTCTTTGATCAAATTTACCGCCCAATCATACAATTGCTGAAAATAATCAGAAGCATACCTTTCGGTATCCCATTTAAAGCCCAGCCACTCAACATCTTTTTTAATGGCATCTACAAATTCCTGTTCCTCTTTAGCTGGGTTGGTATCATCGAACCTAAGATTAACGGGCGCACCGTACTTAAGTCCTAAACCAAAATTTAGGCAGATTGAACTTGCATGGCCAATATGTAAATAGCCGTTAGGTTCCGGAGGAAAACGGAATCGAAGATCCTCTTTGGAATAGCTTTTACCCAAGTCTTCCGCTACGATTTGCTCAATAAAATTCAAAGACCTTGATGTCTCGTTCATGTCGTTTTATTTCAGTCCACAAAAGTAGTAAAATTGGGGTAATTGCGTGGTTTAAAATAGATACACCTTAGATTAAATGCGTTTCACAACAGAAATGTCCCCCCCTACAACAATAAATTCTATTTCCTCGGTATAAATAACATATTTGTCTAAGAAGGAATGGTGAAATAAATAAAATTAGGAATCCATTGATTTTACCGTAGTGGCCCCATAACTACAAATACTTATGAAAACCCTTACCAAAAATTACGTTATTAGCGGATTTCTAATGCTTTTCGGTGTGGTTCAAATATCAGCGCAGGCTATAGTAATCGACGCACCGGAACCTGCCGATAATCCCAATTTGGCAGGTAATTCTCCATGGACCGCGATTTGTGCCGGCAACGGAGGGTTCAATGAATACTTTGTTAACATTACATGGGCAGGTACTGCCAATGCTGCCAATGAGTTTATTTTAGAACTCTCCGATGCCAATGGTAGCTTTGTCAATGCCCGAACATTACAAACTATTACCGATAAAAATACCGTAAAGGATTTTGACGTTAGTTTTGCCATTCCCACAGATACACGTGGTCAAGGATATACTATGCGTGTAAGAAGCACGGACCCTGTAAAAACAGGAACGGTTTCTCCAACATACAACATGTATTACATGGATGTAACCAATAACCTGAACATAAGTGAAATCGGTGACGGAGTTCCCCCAGGCACAGTATGCAGTACTGGGCCGATCACCCTGAAAGTAGATAACATTAACAATCCTGAAACCTATCAGTATATTTGGTACCGTAGCGGTACGGAGCTGACTAGCGAAAAAGGACATACCCTTAATGTTGCACAAACGGGAATGTATAGTGTATATGTAGATTATGGTCCGGTTTGTACAGGTTCAGGAAATACGGATTCTAATATCGTGGATGTTACCATTGGTGCATCCGGAAATGGGATTGCCGTCTTAACCCCTGCTAAAACTGCTCTCTGTGCTACGGATAACGAAACCTTGAGCATCAATAAAACGGATGGGTCATGGAACTATCAATGGTATAAGGACGGGGCAGCCATTACGGGCGCTACCGGAACATCGTTTATAGTGAATGCCGCAACCACCGGTTTTGAAGGCGATTATGCCGTAGAAATTTCCGGAGCAGGAATCTGTAATGAGCAATCTGAAGCGATAGCCATAACCAATGCTGATGCATATACCGTTACTGTAGATAACGAAACCAATTTGGTATTGCTACCCTCCCAAACACAAAACCTATCCGTTTCAACGACCGCTATCACCCCTAGCTATAAATGGTTTAGGAATGGTTTTGAGATTGCGGGTGAGATTAACAACACTTTAGTGACTTCACAAGCAGGTCAATATTATGCTGAAGTAACCCAAACGGGCGGAACTTGCTCTATTACCTCTAAAAACTCAGAAGCAACGACCGTGGTATCACCGGCATCATTTGAATTGATCGTTGAGTATACCGATACGTATACATCTTGCGAGTCAACAAGCATCACCTTGGGAGTTCAAACAATTAATGCCGTAGCCTCAAATGGCGCCAAAACAGATGTAACTACAGCACTTATCGATGCTTTTTCCTACCAATGGCAAAAGGATGGCGCGGAAATAGCTGGAGCCAATAATCAAAATATCAGTTTGGCTTCCAATTTAGAAAATGGAGGCTATGTATTGAACGGAACGATTGAAAGTTTCAATGAGCGTTCAAATGCATTGTCCGTTCAATTATCGACTAGTGAAACGGTGAGTATTAGCAGTTCTGGCACGGTATATTGTAGTGCTGGTGAAACGATAACCCTTTCAACAACTACAGACTTGAGCGCCGCTAGCTTTGATTGGCAATTGGACGGTTCCTCCGTTAATACTTTTGATGGGTCCTTGATTGCATCAGCCTCGGGAACTTACCGGTTGGTTTTGGAAAGGGATGGCTGTTCTTTGATTTCCAATGAAATCGTTATCTCCCCTTTGGACGAAAACTTGATTACACTGGATAGAGGAACGGAAATAGTTATTCCAGAAGGCACCACCAGAACGGTAACCGCTAGTGGCGGAACTGCCTACAGATGGATGAATTCAAGCAATATGGAACTCAGTAATACAGATAGCGCCACGTTCTCGGAGGCCGGTACCTATACCCTTATTGCATCTGTGGATAATTGCGAAATCGTTCGACAATTGGAAGTATCCTTTTTGGATAAGTTCAAGGTTCCCAATGTAATTACCGTGAACGGGGATGGTATAAATGACCAATGGGTTATCCCTAATTCATATTCCAATAAGGCAGATGTAAACGTGATTATTTACAATGAACAGGGACAAGAAATAGTTAATGAATTTGATTATAAAAACAATTGGCCGCAGTCAGCCACTGCGTTCACAAAACAGAATATGGTGTTCTACTATAAAATAAGGAACGCCAGTGAGGTGCTCAAGCAGGGCACCATCACAGTAATACGTTAAGCTCACCATGCTAAAGAAAAGTATTTTATACCTAATGTTATTTTTGTTCGCAGCTATAAAAGTCGGCGCTCAAGAGGAGAATCCCTTTGTATCGTATGATGTGCCGGCACAGAACCTTTTAAAATACAACCGGTTTTTAATCAACCCTACGTTTTCAACAGTACGGGAAGATAAATCCTATATCAACCTGTTACATAGAAACCAATCGGTACAGTTTGATGATAACAATCAAAATTACTTTTTAAGCTATAGTGGTCGTATCAGCGACAGAACCGGACTTGGACTTAGTTTGTACACCCAACGTATGGGAACCCTTAGTAATTTTGGCGTATTGGCAAACTATGCTTACGGTATTAAACTCAACGATAAAAGCAATTTTACCTTTGGGGCCAATCTATCTTATTACAATAGCGGGTTTGATCAAGGAAGGGCATCTACCGTAGAGGAAGATCCTTTTTTGGCAGGCTTACAAGATCAAACCCTTATATCCTTTCAGCCAGGGTTCAATCTTTCATATGGCAAGTTCGATGTTGGGGTATTCGCAGAAAATCTATTCGATTATAACATTAAAACTAGTGAATCCCTAACGGAGTTTAAAGACAAAACCTTTTCCGGACACTTACAATATACCCATCAGTTTGAAAATCAAACGGGAATTTTCGAGGAAGCCCGTTTGATGCCTTTGGCAAGGGTCAGGAAAGTCGGCGAGGAGGATGTTACCCTTGGTGGAAGTTTAATTTTAGATCTTCCTAAATTAGGGTGGCTACAAGCTGGATACGATAGTTTTTATGGGGCTGCTGCCGGTGTAGGTTTTAACCTCAATAGAAGAATATCTTTAGGATATACTATGGAAAAGGGCCTCTCCAATAATTTTGACAACTTTGGACTTACACATGAAATCTCATTTGCATATTCCTTTTCCCCAAATCTTACCGAAGACCGGGTGATGCTTGAGGACGATTATGAAGACGATTTGGTAGAAAACCAGTTAGAACCGGCTAATGTAGCTACCAATGGGGAAATAGAGGAATTGAAACGAAAATTGGCGGAAAATGATGCCATAATAGAAGAATTGATGTTCCGCCAAGATTCCTTGGAAGCAAAACGTCAAGGGGATTTGGAACGCCGCTTTGAAATGGTCATGCGTATGGTACGCAATGAGACCAATGGGGAACGACCAGATTTGGAAAGTAGGGCCAGGAACCTTTTTATGGGAGACGATACCCCATCGGAAATAGCGGCAACACGAAATCCTAGTAACGATGGAGGTGCTAATATGGTGCCAAGTACCGAAAAGGAACAGCAACAAGAAAGGGTCGTACGCAGGGAATCCAAAAAAATACAACCCAATGCTGCCGTTGTAGCTAACAGACCTAAGCAAAACAATACCACTGATTCTAGTCCACAAGAAACACAGGTTAGAGCAAGAAGCAAAAGATTTAAGGACTTACCCAATGTAACAGACGGCTATTATATCGTAGCCAATGTGTATAAAGGAGGCCAGTATTTGGATAAATTTTTAAACACCTTGACAGACAAGGGTATCAATGCAAAGTACATTGACAATCCGAACAATGGTCTCAACTATGTTTATTTAGAACGTTATGATTCTTTTGGGGAAGCACAGGCCGCGAATAATTCGAATTTTAATGGCAAATATGAAGGGGATACCTGGATTATGAACGTTGACAATAGCTATACGAATGAAGCCTATGCAAACAACGTGAATAAACTTAAAACGAAATCCTCCAAGTATGACGATGACGTGCTGCGCAAGAACGCTGTTGTAAAAGATAAAGTAGTTTCCAACGAGTCAGACCCAAAAACATATGTTATTGAAGGTGCCAATTCTGGTTATTACTTAATTGCCAATGTATTTGCGAACCCCAATAATGCCAATAGATTTGTGAAATTATTGAATTCTTACGGGTTGAGCGCAAGTTACTTTATCAATCCTAAAAATAATTATAGGTACGTGTATCTCAAAAAGCACGATTCTTGGACCAATGCATTAATATCTTATTATTCCAAGCTTAACGACGCCTATAATGACAAGATGTGGATCATGCGGGTGAACGAAACGCATATGGTGTAACATCAAATAGTTAGCCATCGATTATACTAGAAAAGGCATAGTACCTGCGTAGGTGATCTCAGGTTTTGTAGGGCCTAGCTTTAGTTGCTTCTTCTCGTGGTAATTAATTTCTTTTATGATGAATGTTCGAAAAAATACCAACTGGAATTAACTTTTTACATCACCATAGTTCAATTTGACTTTCAATACTGAATCATAATAGTTCGTTGGAACCACCTAAAATGAAATTGGATAAAGCTCCGCCAAGCTCATTCGGGTACACACACAATCATTTTGAAATAAAATTATAGTTGACATTTTTTGATGTCAAAGACCAATTTTATACTCGTTTTTTAGCGCAATTGGTGAAATACACATATTGCCTATAAGCTTTAAATAGCTATAAAAAACAGGCTTTTCAAACAAATCAAACCTATTCCAATTGCTGTTTCACAACAAAAACCTTTCATACCACAACATTAAATTCTGTACGCGATTAGTATGGACAATATTTGTTTTGTGAATTATCTAGAACCATCACGCTTTTTCAATGAAAGTTATTGGAGGTTCGAAAATTGACAGAATAGTACTATCAATATGACTAAACCAAAGTTTATTACTATAACAAATTTTCTGGATAAAACCAACGATATAATCTTGAGTTCTAAATTAGTATTGTTATTATTCTTTTTAATAGCTGGGACTTTCTATTCAAATGCTCAAGAATATGTACCGTTTACGCCAAGGCTCGCAGGCGGTAGTATGGAGGTCCGTGGAGACATTATTTTCGTAGGGAACAATATCCTAAACAGAGCTTCTGAAACCAACCCCGCGCAAGCAAATACACCTTATAATGGAACTGCGAATAATAATTCTTTGTGGATGGAATATATCGATATCGATAATGATCCATCCACTTTCAGTTCGAGTAGTGCGGAGTTGAACTTAGTTGACTCAAGCTGTTCACAGATTAGATATGCTGGATTATATTGGGCCGGAACGTATCCCAATGAACGAAGCACTGATGGCGGTGCGCAGTTCAATGGAACCCCAAGGATAGAAGAATGGAACGAAATCAAATTTAAGATTCCCGGCGGCACCTATGTAGACTTGATAGCAGATGCCAACCCTGACCCCGTAGGTCAAGAAGATGATATCATTATGAACGGTTATCAGCCGTTGAATCCTACTGTATTTGCAAAAGACGCCCCTGTTATCTGCTACAAAAACATTACAGATTTGGTACGCTCAAATACAGATCCCACTGGCGAATATACTGCCGCTAACGTAAGGGCAACAAGAGGTAGAAGAAACGGTTCAAGTTCTGCGGGATGGGTCATGGTCATTATATATGAAAATCCCAATGAATCTGGAAAATTCATATCTACTTTTGATGGTTACGCCGGTCTTTCTGGTACTGTTGGGAATGTTGACGTCAATGTCAATGGTTTTAGGACTTTACCAGCACCTTTTACAGTTAATGCTAGAATAGGGGTTGGTGCCCTGGAAGGCGATAGGGGAATTAATGGTGATAGATTTTTTATTGAAGCCAATTCCAGTGGAAATGGCTTCACCAACTTAAGTACTAGCTTAAATCCTTCAAATAATTTTTTCAATTCGACAATAACTACCAATGGCGCAGAGGTGCCTACCAGAATTCCTTATGGCACAAATACACTTGGTACAGACTTAGACCTTTTTAATTTGGATAATCAGTTTAATAATGTATTACCAAATGATGAAACGGGAGCTACGCTGAGATTTACCTCTAGCGGTGACGGGTATGGCCCGTTTTTAGCCACATTCTCTGTTGAAATTATAGAGCCTAATATCGTGGTTGAAAAGAGGGTAAACACTCCAGGAGGCAATGATATTACTGGTGCCGGTGTTAATTTGGGTCAAGTTCTAGATTATGTCCTTTCTTTTCAAAACGTGGGCAATGATGATGTCGACAACTTTACCATTAGGGATGTACTGCCGGGCAATGTTTCCCCTCCTGATGGCAGAACAGATTTTATAGCTTCGGATTTTGTTTTACCACCAGGCGTAACGTATATCTATGATCAGGTTTCTAAAGAGGTCATTTTTACGATACCTAATAACCTAGTAGAGGAAAATGATCCTGCGTACTCAATACGTCTTAGAGTTCAAGTGGCTGAAAATTGTTTTGATTTTATTGATGCCTGTTCTGATTTGATTCAAAATATAGCTTATTCTACCTATCAAGGGGTTGAAAATTCAGCAATTATAACAGATGATCCAAGTGTTGCCGACTTCAACGCTTGTGGATTTACTGTATCCGGAACAACCAATTTTTTGTTGGATGACCTTGCTGATTGTAACTTTTCACGTACCGTAGAGTTATGTGGTAGCTCTGCTACTCTTAACGCCGGTGATGGTTTTGATTCGTATGTTTGGTATCGTGATACCAATAATAATGGTGAAATAGATACGGGCGACCCCGAGATTAACGATGGCGATCCAGATAATGACCCAAGCACTATAATTGTTAATGGAATTGGCACTTATATCGTAGATAAAATAATTGCTGATCCCTGTAAGGGCTTTAAGGAAATTATAACTGTAGAGCCCTATGGTTCGGGTACAATTCCTAACCCTATAATAGAATATTTCAATAGTGTAAATGCAGATGCCGATCCTTCAAATGATATTGCAGGTGAAATTGTACAATGTAGTGTAGATAATGACCTTTTACCAAAACTCTTTTTATGTGGAATTGCCGACACTAAACTTTTACAGGTCAATATCGTTGATGCGCAAAGTATCGTATGGGAACAGTTGGACGAAGGGAGTTGTAGTCCTTCTGGCGATGATTGCGCCAATAAGGCATTGACCTGTAATTGGAATCAAGTAGGCACAGGAAACAACTACACGGTTAATAGTGAAGGACAATACAGATTGTCAGTAACTTATCAAAATGGTTGTACCAGTCGTTTTTACTTCAATGTTTTCCAGAACACCTTGGACCTACAATACAATAAAGAGGATATTGTTTGTAATTCCCCTGGTAATATAACGATTACCAATTTAGGAACTGGCTATGGCTACCAGTTGGTAGATGCCGAAACCAATACTACTTTAATTCCTTTTAGTGCTAATAATGGCTCTAGTTTCGATTTTAATCCTGGAGAAAATGGCACATACCTCGTTGAGGTAACACAATTGGACAATATGGGGGTACCAATAGATAACGCCTGTATTTTCAGCACTCCTGTAATAGGTGTTTTAGACAGAAACGTCACGTATAATGTAACTGCTACTGATGTTACCTGTACTGGATTAGGGTCAATCAATATTCAAGTTAATAATGCCGACCCTAATTACGAATATGAGCTGCGGTTAGACGATGGTTCCAATGGAGGTCAGGGAACCATTATTGACGACGAAACCGCCCAACCTGACAATAATTTTACATTTACAGGCTTAAACGCTGGTAACTATATAGTTATAGCACGAACGGATGATGGTTGTTCCAATAGTGAACCAGTCACTATTAATAATAATAACAACCTTACTTTAGGCGCAAGGGTGTCCCAACATATTACCTGTAGAGAGGGTAATATATTAATGGATTCGAATGGAGGAAGAACACCACATACCTATGCTATTTGGTCTTATGTGGATACGGCCGGTACAATCGTAACTTCCTACCCGACGCCACAGGATATCCCATCCTCAGAATTTCAGACCAGCCAGATATTTGATATTTATGATGCGGGTGATTACACCTTCGTGGTAGTAGATCGAAACAATTGTTTTTCGTTTTCCAATACGGTAAGCATAGAATTTCAACCTGCGGCAGATTTTGACGGCACTACAGTGGTAGATGTGAATTGTTTTGGAGAATCCAGTGGGCGAATTCAATTTAATTTGGTAAACAATAATGGATATCAACTAACGTTTACGCTTTTCGATTCCAACAACGTCGCAATTGCTACGAATACTTCCGGTAACTTCCCTAATCTACCGGCCGGCGATTATATAGTTTCGATCAATCAAGCAAAGGGTAGTGCATCTTGTGATTACGAGGAAGAGTATACTATTGCAACACCAACCATAGGCTTATCGGCAAATGCTGTTTTGATTCAAGACTACACTTGTTTGCAACAAGGCATTATAGAGGCCCAAAACGTATTAGGAGGTACGGCTCCCTTTGAATATAGTATTGACGGTATTAATTTTGTACCCGATACCACACCGAATGCCAATCGATTTGAAAATCTTTTGGACGGCACGTATACCATAAGTGTTAGAGATGCTAACGGTTGTGTATTTGAAACAAATCCAATAGTAATTGATAGGCCCAATCCGCCTGCAGGGCTGGATATTGTTCAATCCCAAATAACTTGCCCTGCAGAAGTAGTAGAAATTACGGTAACGGCTACGAATGGTAGGGCTCCGTTTGTCTATGAGATAATAGCACCTTCGGTTATCACGCCTACGAGTACATCTGGTAATTCGGCCAGTTTTGACCAACTTGCACCTGACACCTACACCCTTAGGGTAACTGATGTTGACGGATGTGCCTATGATGAGAATTATACCATCAACCCAATCAATCCGATTTCCATTAGCGGCACCACGCTCCAACCTATTACTTGTTTTGGTGCGGCGGATGGCAGTATCCAGTTTAATGTAATCTATCAAACAGGTCAAAACTTTACCTATACGGTAACCGGACCTTCTGGGGTTGTTCAATCGGGGGGAACACAGCCGATCATGAACAATTTGATCAATTTGGAAGCAGGGGAGTATACCTTGGATATCGTCGATACCGATACCAATTGTACCTATTCGGAAACACATCGATTGGAAGGACCACCTTCTGCTTTAACAGTTTCCAATATAACGACCACACAACCTACCTGTATAACCGATGGAAGTGTAAATATTAGTGCTTCTGGCGGATGGGGCGGATACTCCTATACGGTGAATAATCCAGACACTACTTTGTTTGGAACCAATACCACCGGGGATTTTAGCGGATTAGTTCAATCAGGAATTTATAACGGTACGATTATCGATGCCAATGATTGTTCGGAACCTTTTACGTTTACCTTAGATCCCGCTATAGCACCTGTTTTGGCAATTACGCCGAATCAGGATTGTTATGATGATGCTGTATTATTAACACTTACGGCTACGGTAACCACTGGAGGCGATGGCAATTTTGAATACAGTCTCAATAATGGTCCATTCAGTAGCAATAACGTTTTCTCCGGACTTTCATCTGGAACATATACCATCGATGTAAGGGATGGTAAGAATTGCACCGATTCACAGACCATCACGATCGACACCGAGCTTACGGTAACGGCGAGCGCTGGCAACATTGCGGCCTGCGGCACCGTTACGGATGTGGACGTTACCGCTGCTGGCGGTGACGGCATTTATGTGTACGCCGTGGTGGCGGACGGCGCGACGCCAGTTGCGGGCGACTTTGCGGTCACGAACCCAATTTCCGTAACCGGAACGGGCGATTATGACGTATACGTAAGGGAAAATAACGGCAATGCCGGTTTCTGCGAGGCCATGTACGACATCAACATCGTACAGGACGCACCTGTCGCGGCGGTACCCACGGTAACGGACGCGACCTGTTTCGGCGGTAGCGACGGGAGCATTTCCCTTGCCGCTTCCGGTGGCGAGGCACCTTATACGTACAGCATCGACGGGGGCGCGACCTTTGGTCCGGCAACGACGTTCAACAACCTGTCCGCGGGCAGTTATGACGTAAGGTTACGCGACGCGAACAACTGTGAGCTTACCTTGGCGGTAACGTTGAACGAGCCCGCACAATTGATGGCCGAGGCGGTACAGACAGAACCATATACCTGTCTGCGATTGGGCGAGATCACCGTTGGCAGCGTAACACCTACCACGGGCGGATCCGGCGATTACCAGTACAGCATCAACGGCGGCACTTGGACCCTGATTACCATGGGCGGTACGGTCTTTACGGACCTATTGGACGGCACGTATACGGTACGTGTACGTGATGCGAACAATATCGGCTGTATCGTTTCCCTTCCGAACATCATCATAGCGCCGTTACCGACGGAACCGACCTTGAGCAGCAGTGTCGCTTACAATTGTGACGGAACGGGCAACATTACGGTACTTCCGAACGACCTTAGCTACACGTACAGTATAGATGGAACCCCTGCACAGCCGGGCAATGTGTTCAACGACGTGGCGGTAGGCAACCATACGATAACGGTGGACTATGGCAGCGACTGTACGGTGGATACCCTAGTGAACGTACAGGCGGGCAACGCCTTCGAGGCATCGATAATCGCTTATGAGGACCTTGACTGTAATGGGGACAATTCCGGTTCGATCACCTTCGAGGCGGACAATTTTGGTCCTGGCGGCTTCGAGTACAGTTTGGACAACTTTGCGACCATATTAGGCAGTACCACGGTATCGCCACAGACCATATCCTCGCTTTCCGCGGGCAGTTATACGATTTCGGTAAGGGACGTGGACGACCCGATAGCGGGATGTACCGTCATCCTCAACCAGTCAATTGCGGAACCAACTGTAGTAACCGTAAGCAACGTTGCAACACAACCAACCTGTATCGAGGATGGTTCTGTTGTTATCACGGCTAATGGAGGAACTGGAGGCTATTCTTACGATATTGAATTACCGGATGCTACTACTACTGGATCACAGGGGAGTAATTTGTTTACAGGTCTAAATCAATTGGGTCTACATACCATTACAGTCACTGATGTCAATGGATGTACTGAAACCGATACATTTACCTTAACGGCTCCGCCAACACCAGTTGCCAGTATTGACCCTATTTCTGACTTATGTTACGATTCTTCCAATCCTGGATCGGCTACCGTTGTGGTGGGCGCGGCAGGAGGAACAGCACCCTACGTATACAAAATGAATACAGGGGCATATAGGACATCCAACACATTTGCCAACCTTATTCCAGGTAACTATACTTTTGAAATAAGGGATGCCAATGGTTGTAAGGATGTTATCCCATTCATCATTGAGCCCCAGTTAACGGCGAATGTTGTACTTACCAAAGATATTGACTGCTCTGTTTCTCCGGATGCTATTTTGGATCTTCAAGTTAATGGAGGGTATGCGCCATTTACCTATGAACTGGAAATTGATGGTGGGGGATATTTTGCATATACCGGAACATTTCCATATACTACGGGAAGCCCAGGCATTTATCGATTTAGGGTAACGGATAGTCAGGGCTGTATTGCCGAATCGAACGAAATAATGGTAACGGCTACGGTAAATCCAGTTGCCACAACCACGGTAATGGAACCTACTTGTTTTGGCGACACTAATGGTATTGTAGAAATAAACGTCGATCCTAATTTTGGCTCATCACCGTATGAAATCAGTTTTGACGGTAGCACGTATTCAAATCAAAGGGTGTATCCTGGGCTTGGAGCCGGGACCTATTCGTATACAGTAAGGGATAGTAAGAGTTGTACTTATATTGATACGGTTACGTTGACGGCCCCAATTGAATTTCTTGCAGATGTGGTACCTGTAGATGTAAGCTGTGGCGGTGTTGGAGTTGGAGATATTCTTGGAAGAATAGATATTAATATCACTCAAGGTGGAGCCTCTAACTTTACCTATACACTTTACGATAATCAAAATAATATAGTTCCTGTTTCGGGATCTAATCCTATTGTCAACACTGCCGCAACTTCGGTAACTTTTGATGGCTTGGACTTTGGTGATTATTATGTGCGTATTCTGGATGCCAACGGTTGTGAATATTACGAAAACCCGGTTAGGGTTTTGGCCAATCCTTTCCTAATGTTGGATACTGCGGTTATTGCTGACTGTTTGACCGGCGGTACCGTAGAGGTTACGGCTGATAGTGGTTCGGGTAATTATACCTTTTCAATTTATGATGCTGCCAATACACCGCCAAATTCTATAGCTCCTGGTTCTGGGACCGAGGAAACGGCAACATTTACAGGCCTTGATGCTGGTCAGACCTATGTTTTCCGGGTAATTGATAACAATACGGGCTGTTCCAGTTATGTAGAGGCTGACATTCCATCTTTATCTGGAATTAACGTGGTGCCAGACCCTATTGTATCCGATGCGGCTTGTTTTGGGGACACCAATGGTTCCATTGCCTTTCAATTAGAGGGGTTTGACGCATCAGTCACAGATATTAATTATGAAATAAGGGAGCGGGTGACCAACACACCACTTGGAGCCTCATATCAAGGCACTGTAACGCAGCCCAGCGGTGGCCCAACCGCTACCCCAGCACAGACGGTTTCCAATATTCCACCGGGAGATTATGTCTTGTTCTTTAGGGAAGCAACAAGCCCATTTTGTTCCAACACATTTGATTTTAGGATATTGGAACCAAACCCTTTAACGTTAACTGTAGTTGACCAGAATAATGGAAATTGTAACGATGACGCCAATGTTACGGTGATAGCCAGTGGCGGTAACGGTTCCTATACCTATGCCTTTGTAGAAGACGGTACCACACCTGTAGCGGGAGATTACGGCACGAGCAATTATGCTGAATTGAATGCAGCAGTGAATACAGCTTGGGATGTTTATGTATTGGATGGTAACGGATGCTCTATACCACCGTTAGATATTGTAATCTTACAAGATACCACACCGGTCATTACTGGAATTGTTGCCAATGAGTGTGCGGCAAATGAAGGGGAATTTATGATTGAAATAACCTTGGCTGATGCAGGGATTTCACCTCATAATTTGAGTTTGAACGGTGGTTCTTTCCAATCATCAACCTTGACTACGGCTGGAAGCACCCATCAATTTACAAATCTAAGTTCTGGAAATTATACCATTGAAGTTCGTGATTTTAACGGTTGTGGAAACTTAATTTCTCTTGAAATTTTTAAACCTACCTCGATTACTACAGAGGTAACGACGCAACCAACTTGTTTTGGAAATGATGGGGAGGCCTTGATAACCGCATACGGTGGTTCTGGTTTTTATATGTATGAATTGTTCGATGCTGGCGTAAGTGTTACCGGAGCTCCACAATCATCACCCATTTTTACGGGATTGGACTCTGGGGTTTATACTGCTTTTGTTTACGATCAGGTTTTGGCTGGTTGTGACGCTGCAGTCGATATTGAATTGGAAGTTCCAAGAGCGGTAGTATTTACTGCAGCGCCAACCCCGGTAAGTTGTTTTGATGGCAACGATGGCACCATTACTGCAACATTGGACCCGACCATGGATAATCCTCCCTATACCTATCAGCTGTTCCAAAGACCTGCCATTGGCCCTTTAGTAGCGGTGACGGCATCACCACAAACATCCAGCATTTTCAATAATTTAACGGCAGCTAACAATTATGTAGTTCGAGCCTACTCGGGAAGAGGATGTCTTGAAGATGTAGATGTAATCGTTTCTGAGCCCGCACTTATCGCTAACATCGTTGCCTCGGTCGTCGAGTTCGGCTGTTCTTTGGGCAACAATGGCGACAACGCGAGCGTTACGGTCAATGCGGGGGCCATCACGGGCGGTAGCGGCAATTATGTGAGGTACGAGTTCGTGGACAACAGCGGTTCCACGGTGGTGCAGTCCGGCGGTTCCAATGTGCTTGTCGTGACCGATAGGACCGGCGGGAGCTATACGATCAACATCTATGACGACAACGGCTGTTCGGGCAGCACTACGGCTACGGTACTTCCTTTCGACGAAATGACAGGAGCCACGGCCGCGATCACCGATACGGTGACCTGTACCCCGGGCAACGACGGCGAGATCACCATAACGGCGACCTCCACGGTCAGCGACAGCGGCAAATACGAATACAGTATAGACAACGGCGCGAACTACCAGGTCTCCAATGTGTTCGGCGGACTTTCCCCGGGCACGCACAACTTCTTGGTAAGGCACGTGGATACGGGATGTACCGTAACGGCGAGCGAGACCTTGGCGGAACCGAACACCTTTACCATCGATGTGGTGAAGACCGGCGACGTGATCTGTTTCGGAACGGAAACGGGCGAGGTGACCTTCGAGCTTATCGACGCCATGTACCCCGGAGGTTTCGACTGGACGGTCTTGGCTACCAACGGTACGCCGACCAATTTTGGCGATGATGTTTTTGTAGTAAACGGGAACGAGGCGACCAATGGACCTACGCCGATAGTGAACCTGGGCGCCGGCGAGTATTACGTATCCATATCACAGGCCGATGATCCTTTCTGTACCAATATCGAGTACTTCAATATTGCCGGTCCAGATGCGGCCATAACGGGTGCGACCGTTGTGACGGACATCACCTGTGTACCGGGCGACGACGGCTCTATAACGATAACCAACGTTGCAGGCGGATGGGGAGGCTATACCTACTATGTGGGCGTTGGCGCACCTAGCGTACCGGCGGACTTCTTGGCGAACGCCACTTTTGGCGGGTTTCTGGCGGGAACCTATCAGGCATGGGCACTTGACGCACAGGGCTGTGAGCAATTGATACAGGACAATATCGTGTTGGCCGACCCTACACCGATAAGCGCAAGCCTACAGGTGAACCAGGAGAACTGTACGAACCTACAGGGCGAGATCGAGGTAACCCTGCCAACGGGCGGACAGGGCAGCAACCATACCTACCAGTTGATCATGGGCGGAAGTAATTTCCGTGCACCGCAGAATACGCGTGTGTTCTCCGGCCTCGGGGCGGGAAACTACGAGGTACGTATCACGGACCAATGGGGCTGTACGTTCACAACTCCCGCGGAGTCGTTGTACGAGCAGATGGGCGCCACAACTAGGGTGGCGAAGGCCATCGACTGCACGGTAACCCCTGGCGGCGAGATCACGGTGAACGTTACCGGCGGGTCCTCCAACCTAGAGTTCGAGATGACCGCCCCGGGCGGAAGTACGGTTACACAGTCTAACGGAGTGTTCACCTTCCTGACCGAGGTGGGCACCTACAGCTTTACGGTAACGGACCTCGAGACCACCAACCCGGTATGCGAGAGGACCGTAACACAAAATTTGGACGCACCGGTCGATCCGGTGTTTTTGGATGCAACAATCCAAAATGTTAGTTGTTTTGGCGGAAATGACGGTAGTATACAGGCCAATATTGACCCAGCGACCAATGTGAATCCTATATATCAATATGAATTGTACGATAGTGCTAATTTGACAACACCCATCGCTGGACCACAGAACAATGCGTTGTTCACCGGGTTAATTGCTGGGGGTTATCAAGTGAAAATTATATCGAGCAGGGGCTGTGAAGGCGTTAAGAATGAAACCATCACCGAACCCACAGAACTATTGATTGATGCTACGGCAACTGAATTTAGTTGCTCCCCAACGAATAGTGTAAATACGGCAACCGTAACGGTGACCATTTTAGATGGAGCAAGCACTCTTGGAGTAGCTTCTGGAACATCGCCATATCTGTATAGTATCGACAATGTAAATTATCAATTATCCAATACATTCAATATTACGGATGATGGTACGGTACAAACTATAACTGTTTATGTCACCGATGGAAAAGGATGTCCTGCTATAGATACGGTGACAGTTCAACCATTGAACACATTTACAGCTTCGGTGCGTCAAGATGTTGCGATAACCTGTACAAATGATGAAACTATAACGGTTTCGGTAACGGATAACGGTTTACCACATAACTATAGCTTTGAATTGTTACCCATAGGAAATGGTAACGGTACACTAGGAGTCACTACGGCGACTACTGCAACTTTCGACCTTAGCGCAGTTGGTTCGTATACCTTCCGTGTTACGGATTTGGATACTGGCTGTTATGTAAATACCACAGCGTATAGGATTGCGCCGTTCGATTTTATCAGGGCAACGGCAACGGCAACAACGCCGGTTACTTGTTTTGGAGATTCGAACGGTAGTTTGACCATAAATATTTCCGGGTATAACGGCACCTATAACTATGAAGTATTCGATACTGCAGGAAATTCTGTGATAGCCTCAACTGCTTCCGATACTGGAGTAAATCCTAGACTAATAGGTAATCTTACGGGAGGCAATTACTACGTACGTATTACGGAAACAGCAATTCCATTATGTACTGAAGACACCAATACAGTTACTATATCATCGCCAGATAGGCCTTTGAGCGCTGTGGTTACGCCAGTAGCAGAAGCAACATGTTCCGATGATCGAGGTGAAATCAGGGTAACTCCACAAGGAGGGTACAAACCTTATGATATTCAAATGACGAATACAACTACCGGTCAGAATTATTCGATCAGCGATGTTCAGGGAATGATTTTTTCCAACCTATCCGCTGGAGATTTCACTATTGGAATTACGGATAACCTAGGATGTTTCATAACCTATACGGAAACCTTAGTCGCAGCAACACCAATTGTTGCTAATGCGACACCGTTGATAACCAACCTAGCTTGTTATGGTGATACGGGAGCTACCGTTTCTGCCAATGTAACCGGTGGAGGTAGTGGAACTTACGAATTTCAGTTGAATTATTATGATGCAACCGGTGCAACCATCATTGCTACCACTGGAATACAATCCAGTGCGAATTTCAATGACCTAGGAGCCGGCATTTATAGTATTACTGTTTCCGATGGCTGGAACTGCGATATAACCACAAACACTGTTGAGGTGAGAGAGCCAAGTTTGGTGGAAGCAATATTGATCAGAACAGATCCTTTAACCTGTGCAACGGGAGCGGAGTTCGAACTTACAGCAACTGGGGGTAGTGGTACTTATGAATACAGTGCAGATAACGTGACGTTTTTACCAATGACCAGCAATCCTTTAGGGTTGCCGGAAACAGGGCTATTCCAGGAAGGTACGTATCAGTATTATGTACGTGACGCCATTAACGGTTGTGAAGCGGCGGTTTCCAACGCAATTACGGAAGATGCGATATTGCCTTTGACCCTAACGGTAGACACAACGGCTTCGGTGTTGAACTGCACCGGGGAAAACACTGCAATAATCTATGCTTATGCCAACGGGGGGCTAGGAAATTATCAATATGAGTTGTTTACGGACAGTTCTTTGACCTTGGCTTCCCGTGTAGCAGGACCTCAAACACAAGGGGTGTTTAGAAACTTGGCCGCAGGAACGTATTATGTTTCGGTGACCAGCCAAGACTGTACAACAACACCTGAAGAGGTTGTTATTGCAGATCCTATTCCATTATCCTATACCGAAGACATTGTCAATATTACCTGTACCGGTGAAAATAACGGTCAAATAACGATTGCCCTTTCTGGTGGGGCTGGAGGATATCAATATGCGATATCTCCTAATTTAAACCAATTCGATACTATAAATACTTTCACGGGTCTTGCACCTGGCGACTATACCCTCATCGCCCAAGATCAAAATGGATGTTTTGAATATTTGACGTACTCATTAACAGAACCTACAATGTTAACGGTTGTGGCCACGACTACCACTCCAGAAATATGTGTGGATAGCCAAGATGGTTCGATCACACTGGAAATTACCGGCGGAACGGCACCGTACAGTACGGCACTAAATTCAAATGATGATGCAGATTTTGTGCCGAACAGAAGGGACTTCTTCGATATGGCCGCGGGCAACTATCTCATATTTGTAAGGGACGCCAACGGCTGTAGCACCAATGTAGTGGTAGATATTGAACAAGGTGTAAACCTTAATGCTACTGTTGAACCGATTTATGAGTGTTCAGGAGCTGTTCCAAGCAATTTTGTGAACATTACCCTTGAAGACGACAGTGTGATCGGTGATGTATTGTATGCCTTGGATTCTGTAGACCCGGCCGATTTCCAATTGAATCCAGATTTCAGGAACACGGCACCGGGCAACCATTATATTACCATTGCACATGCCAATGGTTGTATACAGACCATTGATTTTGTCATTGAAGCTTTTGAACCCTTGACACTTTCATTGGAACAACTGAATTTGAATGAGATTACGGCAATTGCAACAGGAGGAAGTGAAGAATTCACCTATTTCTTTGATGGCATCAATAACGGTAATGATAGCAGGTTCTATATTACCAGATCGGATACCTATGAAGTTCGGGTCGTTGATCAAAACGGCTGCGAAGCCATAGCGAACATTTCTATGGAATTCATAGATATTGAATTACCTAATTACTTTACGCCTGACGGGGATGGTCAAAATGATTTTTGGATTCCTAGGAACATGGAACAATTCCCGGAAATACTAATAAAAATATTTGATCGTTATGGTAGAGTGGTTTCCAAACAAACCGTTGATTCTATCGGTTGGGATGGCAAGTATTCTGCAAAGGAATTGCCTACAGGAGACTATTGGTACGTTGTAAAATTGAATGGCGAGAGGGATGAAAGAGAATTTGTAGGACATTTTACCCTTTATCGATAAAATTTAACCTAAAATGATGATCCGAAATGGTGTATTGACCATGGCCTTTTTTATAAGCGCCTTTGTATTAAAAGGCCAAGAACTAACTATACCCCAATTGTCGCAATATCTGGCGGACAACCCCTTTGTGATGTCACCAACGTATGCCGGTATCGGGGACCATGTGAAAATACGTTTAAATGGCCTTACCCAATGGGTGGGGATTAAGGACGCGCCAGATACCCAGTCTTTGGCGGCAGATATGCGTATTGGTGAAAAATCAGGCATTGGAACCTTGCTCTATAATGACAGCAACGGCGAAACAAAACAGCGCGGGGCACGACTTTCGTTTGCACACCATCTAACTTTGGATCGTTATGATGACGAGTTCCTGTCCTTCGGTCTATCTTACAACTTCAATCAGTTCAGGATAGACATCCAAAACTTTGATGCCTTGGACCCATCGGTTACAGATGATAGGGCTACCACCAACCACAATTTTGATGTGGGCATGCTTTATCGTTTTGACAAGTTCTATTTTAGTGCAAATGCATCCAACATTTTGAACAAGGATTTGAGTAAGTTTAATCCTGTCTTTGAGCCTAATAGGTTGAGAAATTATTATGTCTATACTGGGTATAGGTACATGAAGAACAGGAACAGCAAAGTAGAAGTGGAACCTTCCATTTTATATCAATTATTTGAGAGCGACGGCCGATCTGTGACCGATTTGAACTTGAAATTTAGATTCTACGATTTTGAGGATTATTATTATGCCGGGATCAACTATAGATTTTTGAACGACCAGATCGGAAACCCATTATATATTGCACCTATTGCCGGCCTAAAAAAGAGTAATTTTTACTTTGGATATTCCTATCAGGTAATTCTAAATGAAATTCTTGGATATAGTTCAGGAACACATGTTGTTACAATTGGGGTAGACTTATTCCAAGGCATCAGTAATTGTAGATGTACCTATTAAACCTTCTGGAGATTGATTAAGTTTGTTCTCCAGAAAAAAATAGCATGGGTAAGGTACTTTTAGAGAATATAAGGGCATATGCACATCATGGTTGTTTGCCCCAGGAAACCAATATTGGGAGTGAATACTTGATTAATGTTTCCGTTCAAACGAATTTAACCAAAGCTTCCACTTCAGATCAATTAAAGGATACGGTCGATTACGTTCATATCAATAGAATCGTTAAACAAGAAATGGCCACTCCTTCCAAGTTATTGGAACACGTGGCCAAACGGATTATAGATAGAATTTTTTCGGAACTTCCATCCGTAGAAAAATCAAAAGTTTCTGTGTCCAAGATAAATCCTCCTATAAACGGGGATGTGGAAAAGGTAACGGTAACAATAAAATCAAATAAACCCGACTGATTTTTGTTTAACATTAGTAGAGACATTACCTTTGTCAATAGTATACATGGCATTGTGGCTGAATTGGATAGGCAAGGTCTCGCAAGGATCTTTATGGTGGTTCGAGTCCACCCGATGCCTCAAAAAAAGCGCACCAATAGGCAACGGCCTTATATAAGAAATTTCTTGGTTTTGTCTTAGTAAACAGATAATTGTTTATTTTTGCACTCGCTCAAAAATGGCATCGTGGCCGAGTGGCTAGGCGCAGCTCTGCAAAAGCTTGTACAGCGGTTCGAATCCGCTCGATGCCTCCAGGACCCTCCCTATCAAGGAGGGTTTTTTTATGGGGAAAGTACAGCAGTTCCCCTCTTCGAGGGAGAATTTCAACTTCTTGATTTTCAAAAGATTTCGACTGCGCCCAATATAACAATAGGACTAAAATTCACCTTTGTTAGACAACTTCTTTTTTATTTCGGTGTTCTCTGTACGGCGTTTCCCCCGATTTGAAGTCAGTGATGAGCTTAGTCGAAGTAAGGCACTCGATGATACAGGAATGCGTCCCAAAAGTAATTTTTTACGACCTTTCGAGGGGGACATTGAGCGTAGTGGAAGTGCACGAAGCAACCTGCTACTTTTCGGGAAATCAATTGAAAGATTAATTCACTGTGCCCATAAAAACGTTTACACGTAAATTTTTAGATCCTCCATTTTTTTTAAGGGAATAAGAAATTACGACGTATCAACCTTGCAACAGAAACACTAAAAATATGGAAGGAATAAAATATACCGCTATGGTTCTTGCCCCTTCGTAGTCTTTTGCTACCCGCTGTCCAAAGAGTAACATTAACAGGGTAATACAAGCCAAAATTGCGCCGTAGGACGCCAATGAGGTATCCCCAGCGCTTATAAGCTGATATATCCCCGCCAAGCAGAGGATTCCGGTAACAATCTCGGTCACTAGAATTATCCCCACCATTAAAGGGACACTGTTTTTCAATGGTGTTTTTGAAAAGTGCTCCTTCAACCAAGAAACATTTCCGTTCCAATCCAACAATTTATCCAGCCCACTTTGTAAAAAGGTGATAATCAAAAACAACAATAGCAAAATTTCAGTGGTATGGTTTAAAAGTGTTCTCATAATCGGATTAGTTTAATACTGTTGATTTTGTATGCAACAAACGTGTCAGTTTAATGGAAAGATCTGTAAAAATAATCTTTGCGTTGCCATTTCGCTCAATATGATAGATAGCATCCTCCAGTTCTTGTGTTATATCCAAAATATTATTTTCGTGTACAAAAGGCGCAAATTTCTCAAGTTGAAAACCATCGGCATGTATTTTTAGATAAGCAAGCTCTTCTGCGCCATAATTGATCATTAAGGCCTGCCTCATTACCGTATTGCAATAGTGTAAAAACTTTTTTTGCGTTTCCCTGCCCGTTTTGGCAACTTCTTCGCTCCAAAGCAATAGTTCATGAATGGCAGCTTTGTTTCCCTTTGCCTTGAAAGCGCTGCGTACCCATTGTACAAACCAATTTTCAAAAACAAGATCTTCAGAATCATTATTAAGCAGGTCCAAGGCTTTATTAAAATTTCCGTTGGCCTCGTGTGCAATGCGCATTGCCTCTGGCTTTGCAGCTCCTTTTTCAATTAGGGCATTTGCAATGGCATCTTCCGCCAATGGCGGAAAATGGACCACTTGGCATCTGGACCTAATGGTTTGAATGAGCTGCTCTTCATCTTGGCAAAGAAGCAGGAATATTGTTTTGTCCGGCGGCTCCTCCAGTAATTTCAATAATTTATTCGAGGCAGCCGTGTTCATTTTTTCTGCCATCCAGATCAACATTACTTTATATCCCCCTTCATAAGGTTTTAGGTACAATTTTTTGACGATATCCTGAGCTTCGTCCACCCCTATTTGGCCCTGCTTTTTTTCAATCTCAATAAGGCGGTACCAATCAAAAAGATTTCCATAAGGCTGCTCCATCATAAACTGCCGCCATTCTTTCATATAATGGTTGCTTACTGCATGTGATTTTACCTTATCCGAATTGGCAACTGGAAAGGCAAAATGGACATCTGGATGGGAAAATGAATTAAATTTTACATTACAGGCCGGGTTGTTACCTTCATTCTCTCCATGGCTATTTTGACAGATAATGTATTGTGCGTATGCTAAAGCCGTGGGCAAAAGCCCACAACCTTCTGGCCCCACAAAAAGTTGTGCATGGGGTATTCGGCCCGCATCGGCACTTGACGACAAATGGTTCTTGATATGGGAAAGTCCTAAAATATCCTTGAATAACATGGATTCAAATATAGTTGTTTTAAAGCATAACAAATTTAAACAATTGAATTCCCCTAGGCTCTGCCTTGGGTGTAGCATCGATACAATCAAGTATCTTTGATAAGAACCAAGAACCAAGAACCAAGAGCCAAGAGAAAAGATAAAAAAAGTCTAGTTTCTTGGCTCTTGTAGCTCAGCGGTCATGTTTCAAATACCTCGGCGGCTCTGCCTAGAGGGAGTTCATTGGGAATGAGCATAAATTAACCTGTTTCGTACTTTAACCCAAACCTATTAATCTTTACATTTGTCATTAAACAAAAGTAAAAATCCATATGAAAGTATTGAACGACTTTAATTTTGAAAATAAGAAAGCGCTGGTAAGAGTGGACTTTAATGTTCCCTTGAATGATAAGTTTGAAGTAACGGATACGAATAGAATTGAGGCCGCCAAACCAACTATAATTAAGATTTTAGAGGATGGGGGTAGCGCTGTATTAATGAGCCACCTGGGAAGACCCGATGGGAAACGTAATCCAGATTTGTCGCTGAGTCATATCCGTGCTGCTGTTTCGGAAATTATCGGAGTTTCCGTTAAGTTCGTTGATGATTGTATTGGTGAAAAAGCCGAACAAGCTGTTTCGGAACTAAAGGATGGCGAAGTGCTGTTGTTGGAAAACTTAAGGTACTATAGTGAAGAGGAAAAAGGGGATGAGGGTTTTGCCGAAAAGCTTTCCAAACTTGGCGATATTTATGTAAACGATGCATTTGGTACCGCACACCGTGCACACGCATCTACCACGATAGTGGCACAATTTTTCCCTAATGCGAAATGTTTCGGATTATTATTGGCGAAAGAAATTGAGGCCATTGAAAAAGTAATGGCGACGGGCGAAAAACCTATATTGGCCATTCTTGGGGGCGCCAAGGTTTCATCCAAGATTACGATAATCGAAAATATTTTGGATAAAGTTGACGATTTGATTATTGGCGGTGGAATGACCTATACGTTTGTGAAAGCAAAAGGCGGAAAAGTTGGGGATTCCATTTGTGAGGACGATAAAATGGACCTGGCCTTGGAAATTTTGGAAAAAGCCAAGAAAAAAGGGGTCAATGTCCATATTCCGGTAGATGTTTTGGCAGCCGATGATTTTGACGCCAATGCAAATACCAAAATTGTTGACGTCGATAAAATACCGGACGGTTGGCAAGGGTTGGATGCAGGTCCAAAAACATTGGAAAACTTCAAAGAGGTAATATTAGCTTCAAAAACCATACTTTGGAACGGACCTATTGGTGTTTTTGAAATGGATAAATTTGCCAAAGGCACCATTGCGGTCGGTAATTATATAGAGCAAGCCACAAAAAAGGGCGCTTTTTCACTGGTTGGCGGGGGAGATTCCGTGGCGGCAGTAAAGCAATTTGGTTTCGAGGATAAGGTAAGTTATGTATCTACTGGCGGCGGTGCGATGCTAGAAAGCTTAGAGGGTAACATCTTACCAGGTATCGCTGCAATATTAGCCTAGTAAAGGCGTTATCGATAAACGGGTTTGATGCAAATATGTACATTTTAAGAGAATTTATTTTAATCTCATTAAAAAATATACGATTTTCGTTGGTTCCGCTAAGAAATCGCCGCAAATGAACAGACTACCAAATAATCGTTATTACCTACTAGTACTACTTTTACTACCAATTTTTGGTATGGCCCAAAAAAAGAAGGCCAAAACCAAGGCAGCGAATGCCTTGGAAAATAGCGTAATCATTGTTAAGGATACCTTGGTTATTGACAAATCTGATGTAGTACCATTAGGTGAATTGGATATAATTACCAAAACCGACGAAGAAAGGCTTGTGATTTTTAAGCCTACGGAATTTTCAATCTATAATCTAAAAGACCATGAACTTGCCGCTAAGTTCGACAGTTTATGGATGAAGGAATTGGCCGATACCGCTCCACTGTTTGATGAAATGTACCAAGAAGTAATTGAATTGGATACCAGTACCGTCTATGAATATAATTTACATAGCGATACCTTAAAATTACGATTGGCGAGATTAAATGCGAAGACACCTTTTAACGTTGCCTATAATCCATCTTTGGAAAACGTCATAAAATCCTTTCTAACCAGAAAAAGGGATTTAATGGAGCGCATGTTAACGGTTAGTCAATTCTATTTCCCCATGTTTGAACAGCAGTTGGATAATCATAATATTCCGCTCGAGATGAAATACCTTTCCATTATCGAGTCGGCCTTAAACCCCCAAGCACGTTCACGGGTAGGGGCAACCGGGCTATGGCAATTTATGTATGGTACGGGAAGGGAAATGAAATTGGACATCAATAGTTATGTTGATGAGCGCAGCGATCCAATTCGATCTACCGAAGCAGCTTGTAAGTATTTGAATAGATTGTACAGTATTTACGAGGATTGGGATCTGGCTCTGGCGGCCTATAATTCCGGTCCAGGTAATGTAAACAAAGCGATTCGAAGAAGCGGCGGGCAAAAAAACTATTGGAACATTCGTAGATATCTGCCTAGGGAAACCGCTGGCTATGTACCGGCATTCTTAGCAACCATGTACATATTTGAATATGCCGAAGAGCACGGCCTAAGGACCAAAAAAGCGGAACGCGCCTATTTTGAGACCGATACGGTCCACGTAAAAAGCTTGATTACATTTGACCAGATTTCAGAATTGACCGGTATTGACAAAGAGGAATTAAAAATATTGAATCCTTCCTATAAACTTGAAGTTATCCCTTTTGTTGATGGTAAACAATATGCTTTGCGATTACCGGTGCATAGAATGGGAAAATTCGTGGCTAATGAGGAGGCTATTTATGCTCACGTTGAAAAGGAACTAGAGAGCAAGGAAAGTCCTATGGCGGAAATTGCCAAACAGGCGGAGGAAAATAGTATACGATACAAGGTAAAAAGTGGTGATTTTCTAGGAAGGATAGCTGAACGATACGGGGTTGGAGTAAGTCAAATTAAACAATGGAACGGGTTGAGAAGTAACGAATTAAGGATTGGACAGCGACTCACCATATACCCAAGAAAAAATGCGGTAAGTTCGGTTCAACCTAGGGAAACACCCGAAAGAACAGGTGTAGCCAGTAATTCTGAGATATACGAAGTGCGCAGTGGGGACTCATTATGGACCATTTCTAAAAAATATCCGGGAGTTACCATCGAAAATTTACGAAAATGGAACGGTATTAGTGGTAACAATCTAAAACCGGGCACAAAATTGAAATTGTGCGACTGTTCATCGTAAATTAATACACTAATGACAAAAAAAATTTTACTTTATTTTTTAGCCATTTTAGGGCTGATAATAGCTTGCAAGGAAGAGGGCAAGCAAGATTACTTACCAGATTCGGTAGGCGCAATGAATACCTTGACAGTAGTAATCAATAACGAATTATGGAAAAGCAGCGTAGGCGATGCTATTCGTGAGAATTATACTGCAGCTGCCCAAGGTCTCACTTGGGACGAGGCGCTTTTTAGCATTACACAGATACCACCACAGATTTTTTCTGGGTCGGTACGAAATACCAGCTCTGTTTTGTTTGTGATGGAAGATTCCATTAATGTGGCCCACATGAAAGCCAACATGTACGCCAAACCACAAAATGTTGGGGTCATTAAAGGGCGTACCAAGCAAGAATTAATTGACAACATCAATACGAGTGCACCGGATTTCATCGATGATTTTAAGATGCTCGAGATACAAAAGGCACAACTACGCTTTACAAAATCATTAAATAAGGAAAAGGCACTGCAAGATAAGTTCAATATTTCCATGAAGATACCTTCTATATACCGAGTAGGGCGTGAAGAAGATAATTTTGTGTGGATTGATCGTCAAATCCAGAAAGGAAACATGAACATCATTGCCTATACCTTACCTTGGGATAGTTTTCAGAACGATTCTACTTTCGTACAGGATATCATAAAAATGCGGGATTCTATCGGTAAATTATATATTCCCGGAGAAG
The DNA here is from genome assembly GCA_038256135.1 of Flavobacteriales bacterium. Taxonomy (GTDB): domain Bacteria; phylum Bacteroidota; class Bacteroidia; order Flavobacteriales; family Flavobacteriaceae; genus Maribacter. The sequence continues at coordinate 28,585 of JBBSKR010000009.1, forward strand.
ATATTCCAGGTAAAAACAATCATATGATTACCGAGAAGGCATTTTCACCTTACGTCTTCCCTGCCGAGGTTTCTTACAAAAAATCGGCGGAAGTAAGGGGGATTTGGGAAATGTCCGCATATCCGATGGCGGGGCCATTTCTGACCTATATCATCAATGATAAGGAAAACAACAGAAAGATGATTCTTGAAGGCTTTGTCTTCGCCCCTGCAACTAAAAAGCGGGATTACATGTTTGAATTGGAAGCGATAATGAAATCGGTACAATTTAACGTAGGGGCAAGTAAATAATACGCTAATCAATGGTATTTAAAAAGGCTCAAGATTTTCCTTGAGCCTTTTTTATGGGGTATGGTCCAGTCTTCAAACTAGAGCAAATTTAGATTAAAGGTTGCTCAAGGAAAATCCAATAGATATCCTATAGATTAAGATATATAAAGCTATTGCAATTAGCACGAAACACAACCAGGAAAATAGCTTAAAATAATTTTCGAGGATGTAACTTCTCCAGTTTTTGAAAGCTTCAGTGTAAATTACTCTAACGAGTATAATTTTCTCCATATTATAATAATTTAAAGTTTCCTTAGAGTGTAAAGTTCCCTACTAGTTGCCCTTATTTTAAAAGGATTAAGGAAAGGACCAACATTTACTATGGTAAGCAGGCTTACTAAACTACCTTCCTTGAAGTGTTCTTAAAATAGGCTCAACTACGAGGCAGTTTATGTTTCAGGTTTTTGGGAAGCGTTGAAAGATTGGATGAGAGGTAGCGGTGCAGCTTCCGCACATAGTATGAATATGACCTGTTCAGTTTCAACTCAGGTAGAATGAAGTTTTTAAATATTGATTCAAAAAACACTTGAGGTAGAGGTAATGCTGTGTTTTTTAACTAGACTATTTTTATCACATAGCAACGATAATAAATTCTGATCTACGGTTAAGATAGTGTTCTTCTTCTGTACAGCGCACACTTCCATCACATTCATTTAGAAGCTGTTCTTCACCGTAACCAATCGCACTTTGAATTCGTTCCGGTGCTATACCTTGGGCCACAATATAATCCTTAGTTGATTTAGACCTCTTGTCAGACAGGTATTTGTTATATACCGCTTCACCCCTAGAATCGGTATGCGATTCAATTTTTATGACCATGTTGGGAGATTCTTTCATAACGGTGACCAATTTATCCAGTTCCAGTGCTGCATCCTCTCGTATAAACGACGCATCAAAATTAAAGTGGATCATTTCGGTCTTCAACTTTTTTATCCCATTCTCTAGGGTAATCATTTCATTAAGTTTTCGCATGGAAACTTCTACATTGATCATTTCATTGTCCCTGGTCGCAGTCCCCGTTGTATCTTCATAATAAGAACTTTGAATGGTTTTCAAGACATACCTAGTGTCCGATTCCAAATCTTCAAACACAAAACTTCCGCTTTCATCGGTTTTCATTTCCTTAAGCTTGATGTTGTTTTCATCCAGTAATTGCACGAAGGCATTTGGCATAACTTCGCCGTCTATCAATTCTGTCACAACACCTGCGATAGCATTGGTACTGGATGGAATTTCCTCGATTTGTAATTTTTTAAATGAATAAATATCATCATTACCTTTACCGCCCGGTCGATTGGAAGCAAAATAACCTTGTTGTGTTTTTTCGTTTATTATAAAGGAGAAATCATCCTTATTGCTATTTATGGGTTGACCAACATTTCGTACCTCTAGAAATCCATTTTCATCATCAAAAGCGACTTCAAAAACATCCAATCCGCCCAAACCAATATGACCATTCGATGAAAAGTAAAGTTTTTTATCGTTGAGAAACGGGAACATTTCTTTTTGTTTCGTATTAACCTCTGGCCCAAGGTTTTTTGGAGTGGAGAATGAACCATCCTCAAGAACATCAACAACGAAAATATCGGTTTCACCAATACTCCCCGGCATATCGGACACAAAGTACAGTTGTTTGCCGTCTTTACTCAAGGCAGGATGGCCTGTGGAATAGCTATCACTATTAAAGGATACTTCTTCAGCTTCGCTCCATTCACCGTTGATTTTCCTAGAACGGTAAATTTTAAGATTATTTATTCCATTGTTATCCCGTTTCAATTTTTTCCTATAGTTGTTTCTTGTAAAATACATAGTCTCATTGTCGGGAGAAAAGGCAACGGAGGCCTCATGATACTTGGAGTTTATTTTTTTGGAAAATTTGATTGCGTTCTTTAATTCCTGTGATTCCTCATTTACTTTAGCTACATACAAATCCAAATAGGGTTGATTGTTCCATTTGTACCGTCTGGTATTAAAAACGGAAGAATCCTTTGCAGATGCGAAAACTATTTCATCACCATGATAATACATGGGAGAGAATTCAGAATAATTTGAATTAATTTTAAGGTTTTCAATATCGAATTTATCTTTCATTTGTAAAAGACCCTCCAAAACCATTTCGTTTTGTTCGTAGCTTTCCCCGAAACCTTCATCCTCTAATTTTCTATTATAGAGCTTCATTAAGCGCTTGGACCTATTATAATTGCCTGTACCTTTTAGTGAATGTGCATATTTGAAAGTATTATCCGATGACATTTCGTCTTCGTACTTTTCATAAAGGATATTGTACCATTTATAGGCTTTTTCCATGTCCGTATTAAAATAGTGTGCATCTCCGGCCTTTTGCAAAACATCAAAGGTGTAGGCTTGATTATATTTGGTAAGGGCGAGTTCATAGAGTTTTGCAGCTTCAGCATACCACATTTTATTAAAGTATTCATCCGCCATTTTTATAAGGTTACTTTTGGATTCAGGAGGTTTTGAATCTGCTTTATCTGAGTTCAAAGCTAGGAGAACTTCAGAATCTGATTCCTGCAACATATGAAAGGTAACCTGTTTTAATGGGACCAAATCAGCAATCGGAACACTGTTTGCCACTTTTAGCACCCAGACATCTTGTTCATATCGATTGTCAAATTTGGAATTGCAATCGTCAAAAGCTTTTTGCCAGGAGTCGTAATGATTCAAGTATAGGTAATACAGTTGGTTGTCAGGATTTTTGAAATACCCTGAGTCAAAACCTTTCCTATTAAATTTTCTAACTTGGGATTTTAGATTCTTTTTTTTCTGAAAAACACCTGAAACCACATAATACCCATTTTGGGCTTCCTTTATGTTGGTAAAAGTCCTTTGGGGAATGGCATATGAATAAGTGGCTTTCTCAAATGTATGCGGTTCATTGTTCCCATATTCAGAATTATAGGAAGTTTTTAAACTACTGGAAGCCTGAGCAGTATTGGCTGCTTGAAATTCTTGGGCTTGGATGAAAGCACTAAGGATTAAGAAGTATATTTTAATTGAATTTCTCACACACATATTTCTTGGTTGAGGTTATGGATTAATAAACATATAGATTATCCTCTCGGAGTGCTCAAAATGAGCACACCAAACCATAATTCAAACGAAATTAGTATTAATGGGTATTTTCCTCTATTTTTTGTTGTGAAAGAAGTGTTTTTTGTCGTATACCCATTGCAATCAGTAGCTTTGATAACAATAAAGGCGAAGTAGGATTTAAAATTGCGAGGGTTGCCTAAATGACATGCGATTGAACTAAATCAATAACAGAGTTCTGTGGCGTAAACATAATTTTGTTGCCCGAAAGAAATATAATAAAAAATGCCCCGTATGACAGGGCACTTTAAAATTCTATAAAGCAATTGGGAAATTGACTATTCCTTTTTCTTTTCTTCTAATTGTTCGTCATCCTTAGAGGCATTTTTAAATTCTTTAATACCGCTACCTAAACCCCTCATTAGTTCAGGAATCTTTTTTCCTCCGAATAATAACAGAATTACGACAACCACTAAAATAATTTGTGGCGCGCCTATGGCTAAAAAAGTAGATAATATTGTCATAAGACATTAATTTTAAATGGACTTCAAAGATACTAAAAAGTACTATAGAAAACTCATTAATATTAAATAGGTTGGTCATATTGCATATTTTAACTATAATTTGGGTAAATAGGGTTATTAAGGACAAAATATACCTGCTATTTTTCCAAAGGTTTACCATCCAAAATTAATATCTAAGTTTATCTTTGTTAAGATGGCCGAGAAAGTCAAAAAAAGAAAGGAAATAAAGCGAAAGCTACTGCACAAGTACCGTTTGGTAATTTTGAACGAAAGTACTTTTGAGGAAAAAATATCCTTTAAATTAAATAGGCTGAATGTTTTCGTTACAGGTTCTCTTTTTATGATTGTGCTTATAGGGTTGACTACCTTGTTGATTGCTTTTACCCCCTTGCGTGAATATATTCCAGGGTATTCGTCAACCAGGCTCAAAAGAGAAGCTACAGAACTTACCTATAAAACAGATTCCTTAGTAAGGACACTAAATTATACCAATAAGTATCTGGATAATATCCGGTTGGTTTTGAAAGGGGATATTGAAAATACGGTAGTCAACAGGGATTCCCTTTTTCAACAATATAAACTGGACCCAGCCTCTTTTGATCTTACCCCGATCAAGGAAGACTCCATGTTGCGGGCAGAAGTAGCGCTGGAAGATAAGTACAACTTATTTGAACGCGTTATCGACAAGAAAAACCTGGTCCTGTTTACGCCAGTTTCAGGGCCTATTTCTATGGGGTATAATCCTGATGAAGAACATTATGCCGTAGATATTAACGCTGAGACGGATAGTCCGGTAAAGGCCATTGCCAATGGCACCGTCATATTTTCTGAATGGACCGCAGACACCGGCTATGTCATCATTATTGAACATGCAGGAGGATTGTTGAGTGTTTACAAGCATAATGGCTCGTTATCCAAATTTCAAGGAAATATTGTAAGAGGTGGTGAGGTAATCGCCTCAGTTGGTAATACGGGCGAATATACTACAGGGCCACATTTACATTTTGAAATATGGGATAATGGAACACCCATTGACCCTACCAACTTCATTGATTTTAATTAAATTCCAGATGTCCCTAAAGACTTTTGCCGCTAAAATATTCGCTAACCGCATTGCCAAAAGGACGGAAATTTGGGTTCGCAACCCAATTAAAACCCAGGAAAAAGTTTTCAAGCAACTCATTAAAAAAGGGCGACCAACTAAATTCGGTAACGATCATAATTTCGATACGATACATTCTCATGCTGAATTTATCAGTAATGTTCCCATACGGGATTATGAGGAATTAAAGGACTACATCAATTTGGTGGTGGCTGGCGAAGAAGATATTCTTTGGCCAGGTAAGCCTGCGTATTTCGCAAAAACGTCAGGCACTACTTCAGGGGCAAAATATATACCCATTACCGAACAATCCATTAAAGAGCAGGTAAGGGCGTCAAGAAATGCAATTTTAAATTACATTCATGAAACTGGAAAAGCGGATTTTGTAACCGGTAAAATGATATTTTTACAAGGAAGCCCAGTTTTAGAAGACAAAAACGGTATTAAACTAGGCAGACTTTCTGGAATTTCCGCACACTATGTCCCTAGTTATTTGCAGAAGAATCGAATGCCTAGTTGGGAGACCAATTGTATTGAAGATTGGGAAACAAAAGTGAACGCAATTGTGGAAGAGACCAAGAATGAGGATATGACCGTTATTGCGGGCATCCCATCATGGGTACAAATGTATTTTGAAAGACTAAAAGAAAATACCAACCAAAATATTGGAGATTTATTTAAGAACTTTGAACTTTTTATTTTTGGGGGGGTCAATTATGAGCCTTACCGAAAAAAGTTTGAAAAATTGATTGGTAGAAAAGTAGCCAGTATTGAACTTTTTCCAGCGAGTGAAGGCTTTTTTGCCTATCA
>JBBSKR010000010.1:0-33710 GCA_038256135.1 Flavobacteriales bacterium
ATGATTTCATCATCTGCATCGGCAATAGTGTTCATTGCAAAGGATAACGCTTCTGAGCCACCTGTTGTTACGATGATGTCCGACGCTACTACAGGGATATTATTTTTCACGTAATATCGGGCCACTTTACTCCTGAATTCCTCAGAACCTTCGGTACGACTATATTCCAAAACATTGATGTCGTAGTTTTTAACGGCATCCAAAGCTTGTTGCGGAGTTTTGATATCCGGTTGGCCAATATTCAAATGAATTACTTTGACTCCATTATTCTTTGCATTTTCGGCAAAGGGTACAAATTTACGAATAGGGGATTGGGGCATGGAGCGCCCTTTTTGCGAAACAGTAGGCATATAAAATTAATTTTACGCAAAAGTGATAAATGATTACCGTTCTTCCAATTTAATCACGTTTTATTTGATATAACCAGCGAGTATTAAAATTGGTTCTTGAAACTAAAAATTATGTAACTTGAAGAGGTCAACTAATTCGTAACGATGATGTTACACAAAATTCGACATCTTGTATCCTTCTTTATCTTTTGCTCCATTTTTTCAGGGTTGGCCCAGAAGTACCAGTTGCCAGCTGGTAAGAAGTCCCTGAAAATAAAGTTTGAACTCATTAAAATTTGATGGTACTTCCCTTGGAAGTAAATGGCACAAAACTTTCCTTTGTATTGGACACCGGGGTCGGTACGCCTATATTATTCAATTTGTCCGACCAAGACTCCATTCAGCTCAATAATGTTTCTGAGATTACGCTAAACGGTTTAGGAGACGGCGATGCGATCAATGCGCTCAAATCAACGGGGAATTTTGTAAAAATCGGTAATGTCAAAAATATCTCTCAGCATATATATGTGGTTATGGATGTCGGAATTAATTTCTCCCCTAGTTTGGGAATTCCTGTACACGGCATTATTGGGTATGACCTTTTCCGGGATTTTGTGGTTGAGGTCAATTATTCAAAAAAGACCATTAAATTATTTGACCCCAACAACTACGAACATAAGTCCTCAAGAAATTCCCTTTTAATCGATATCGCAATCATTGGAAAAAAAGCATATCTGGATGCCAGTGTTGTCATAAGGGATTCTGCAGAGATTCCGGTCAAAATGTTAATGGACACAGGGAGTAGTGATGCAGTTTGGCTTTTTGAGGACGAACGTATAAGAATACCGAAAAAGAGTTATGAAGACTTTTTAGGGAAAGGTCTGGCTGGGGATATACATGGAAAGCCAACCAAAATCCATCATCTCAAAATAGCGGACTTCGTACTTAGCGATGCAAAAGCCGCTTTTCCGGATATGGAATCCTTTACTACCATAAAAGATTTTGGGGGAAGGAATGGTAGTTTGGGAGGTGAGGTCTAAAACGATTTAATATGGTGATCGATTATCCCAATCAGAAACTAATGCTTAAAAAGAATTCAAATTTTGATAAAGTATTTCAATACAATATCAGTGGCATCGATTTGCAACATGCGGGCATTCGATACGTATCGGAACGAATTGCAATATAAATGGAGTGGTTTTCAATAATGAAAAGACCTACGGAGATGTTCAAATACTATTACAGGGGGCCACAAGACTAAGTGTAGTACCCGAAATAATCGTGTCAGGTATTCGGCAGGGAAGTCCGGCACATTCGGCTGGATTAAAAGAAGGAGATATAATTTTGGCGGTCAATGGAAAACGGATTTACCGCTATAAGCTCCAGGAAATTATGCATATGCTCAATGAGAAAAACGGGAGAAAGGTAAGGGTATTGGTAGAGCGTTATAATAATGACCTATTGTTCAGTTTTATTTTAAAACCACTTTTTGAATAAAAAAAAGCCCAACTTGCAAGTTGGGCTTTTACTTTTTATATGTATTTCTTATTTGGTGCCGGTACCTAATACCTCTCCTTTAATTTTCAAAACCTTGGTAGGTGTATCGGCGTTGGATATCACCGTAATCGCTTTCCGAATCGGACCTACACGGTTGGTATCGTACTTCACCTGAATTTCACCAGTTTTACCGGGTAAAATAGGGTCTTCCGGTTTCTTGGGTATGGTACAGCCACAGCTAGAACTTACTTTACTGATGATAAGTGGGGCTGTTCCGGTATTCGTAAATTCAAAAACCCTAATACCGTCAGATCCTTTAGTAATTTCACCATAATCAACGGTCTCCGTTTTAAACTCGATTTTGGCCGCTGTATCCTGCGCTATCACACTGAACCCTAGCAAACCAACAAATAATACAAGTACTATTTTTTTCATCATTTTTAATTTTGGGTGGACGTCAAAATTAAATCTTTTCAGATCAACATCAAAATCCTTTTGTTATACTCTAACGTTACTTATTTTTGTTTCGTATTTATTTTTGGGATTAAATCAGCTGAAATGACCGTTAGAATGTCAATTCGGCTTTATTTTTAATGACCCATTTTTTAATTATTCAAAAACTGTTCCAAATATGGAAATTCCTTCTAAATATAATCCTCAGTCAACAGAATCCCATTGGTACGAGTACTGGATGGAAAACGGTTATTTTCATTCAGTGCCGGATGAAAGGGAGCCTTATAGCATTGTAATTCCACCACCTAACGTAACGGGAGTGCTGCATATGGGTCATATGTTGAACAATACACTTCAGGATGTATTGATACGACGGGCCCGCATTTTAGGGAAAAATGCCTGCTGGGTAGCCGGTACCGATCATGCTTCTATAGCGACAGAGGCTAAAGTGGTTGCAAAACTTAAGGAACAAGGGATAAGCAAGAATGATCTGACCCGTGACGAATTTTTAAAGCATGCCTGGGATTGGACGCATCAATATGGTGGTATTATCTTAGAGCAGTTGAAGAAACTGGGTTGTTCCTGTGATTGGGACCGTACAGCCTTCACCATGGATAAGGAGCGCTATGACAGCGTTATTAAGGTTTTTGTGGACCTATATAACAAAGGATTGATATACCGTGGCTACCGTATGGTCAATTGGGATCCAGAGGCCCAAACCACCTTATCCGATGAAGAAGTTATTTATGAGGAAAAGCAAGGTCTTTTATACTATTTGGCCTATCCAATTGAAGGGTCGGATGAGAACGTGACCATTGCGACAACAAGGCCAGAAACTATTTTGGGCGATACTGCCATTTGTATCAATCCCAATGATGAGCGATTCAAGCATCTGAAGGGAAAGAATGTCATTGTTCCTATTTGTAATAGGGTAATTCCCATTATAGAAGATGATTATGTGGATATGGAATTCGGTACGGGTTGCTTAAAAGTGACCCCGGCACATGATATCAATGATAAGGCATTGGGCGAAAAGCACAATTTGGAAACCATAGATATTTTTAATGATGATGCCACCCTAAACAGCTATGGCCTCCACTACCAAGGTAAGGATAGGTTCGTTGTACGTAAGGAAATTTCCAAAGAGTTGGAAGCAAATGGTTTTTTGGTAAAAATGGAAAACTATGTTAACAAAGTGGGAACTTCCGAGCGTACCAAGGCAGTTATAGAACCCAAATTATCGGATCAGTGGTTTCTTAAAATGGAGGATTTGGTTAAACCTGCTTTAGAGGCCGTAATGGATAGTGGTGAGGTGAAATTACACCCGAAGAAATTTGAGAATACCTACCGCCATTGGATGGAGAACGTTCGTGATTGGAATATTTCAAGGCAATTGTGGTGGGGCCAACAGATACCGGCATTCTATTATGGAGACGGGCAAGACGATTTTGTTGTATCGGCTACAGATGAAGACGCTTTGGCGCTTGCTAAATCAAAATCCGGGAACCCTCATTTGAAATTGGACGCCCTTAGGCAGGATGCAGACGTGTTGGACACATGGTTCTCTTCATGGTTATGGCCTATTAGTGTATTTGGGGGTATTCTGGAACCGGACAACAAGGAAATAAATTATTATTATCCAACAAACGACCTGGTTACAGGTCCGGATATATTATTTTTCTGGGTAGCCCGAATGATTGTTGCCGGATATGAGTTTAGAAATAAAAAACCTTTTGAAAATGTTTATTTCACCGGACTGGTAAGGGATAAACAACGTAGAAAGATGTCCAAATCCCTCGGAAATTCACCAGATGCCTTAAAATTAATTGATGATTATGGTGCGGATGGGGTACGGGTAGGCTTGCTGCTAAGTTCAGCAGCAGGGAATGACTTGATGTTCGATGAGGACCTGTGCCAACAAGGAAAAAACTTTGCCAACAAAATCTGGAACGGGTTTAGGCTTATAAAAGGCTGGGAAGTTTCAGATATACCGCAGCCCGAAGCATCAAAATTAGGGTTGGAATGGTATGAGACCAAATTGAACAAAACGGTATTGGAAATTGATGACCATTTCAACAAATTCCGTATTTCAGATGCCTTAATGGCTGTCTATAAATTGGTTCGGGACGATTATAGTTCTTGGCTATTGGAGATTATAAAACCGGCTTACCAGCAGCCTATAGATAAGGAAACCTTTGACAGGGTGATACAATTATTCGAACAGAACTTGATCTTACTACATCCTTTTATGCCCTTTTTGACGGAAGAGGTATGGCAACATATTTCGAAAAGAAGCCCAGAAGAAGCTTTGGTTATCGCTAAATGGCCAACTGAAGGTGCTATAGATGCCATGCTGCTCACACAGTTTGAGTTTACGGCTGAGGTTATTGCCGGTGTTAGAACCATTAGAAAGGAAAAGAATATTCCAATGAAAGAATCCTTGGAGCTTTCAGTGCTAAATACGGAGGATGTGGACAAGGATTGGGACGTTATCATTTCGAAACTAACAAATATTTCGACCATCACCTATATTGATGCTCCTTTGGAAGGCGCCTTGACATTTAGGGTAAAAAGCAACGAATATTTTGTTCCTATGGATGGTGCTATCGATATTGAAACGGAAATTTTGAAAATAAAGGCAGAACTTAAATATACTGAAGGATTTTTGTTATCGGTGCGGAAAAAATTGTCCAATGAGCGTTTCGTAAATAATGCCCCAGAGCAGGTTATTGCGATAGAGCGTAAAAAGCAGGCAGATGCAGAAGCAAAAATCGATACGTTGGAGAAAAGTTTGGCAAGTTTGAGCTAGTTTTTTGGTGCACCTCCAAGTAATTATTGGGATCAACTTCTTTATAAATATTATTTAAAGGTCTCTTTTTTAATCTATGTTGGAAGGATGCCTTTCTATTGTCCTAAAATAATATGATTTCCTCGGTTTCGTATCTTTAAAGAGGAACCAAATATTGAAAAAATGAAATCGCTTAAAAGAGATATCAAACAAGAAGTATTTGATTTTTATGATGCCTATGCCCATAATAGGATACAGAGAAGGGGTTTTGTACAGAAGCTTTCCCTCTATGCCGTAGGGGGAGTTACCGTAGCATCGTTAATGAGTTTTTTGATGCCCAACTATACTGAACCTTTACTTGTCGATAAAGACAATCCAGATTTAGACTCTAAATTTATAACCTATAATTCACCTAAAGGGGGCGGCGAAATAAAAGGCTTGTTGTCCAAACCTAAAAATGCTGCAAAAAAACTCCCGGGTATTGTAGTGGTCCATGAAAATAGAGGATTGAATCCTTATGTGGAGGATATGGCCAGAAGGGCGGCACTGGATGGCTATATTACGTTGGCACCAGATGCCTTAAGTCCGTTGGGGGGTTATCCCGGAAAATGATGATGAAGGAAGGGAAATACAGCAAAAACGAGATAGAAATGAAATGCTGGAAGATTTTATAGCGGCCTTTGAATACCTTAAGTCCCATGAAGATTGTAATGGGAAAATAGGCGTAGTAGTGTTTTGTTTTGGGGGGATGGATATCGAATATGATGGCCGTCAAAGTTTCGGATTTGTCTGCGGCGGTACCATTTTACGGGGGTCAACCAACCGAAGGCATAGCGGATATTAACGCACCAATGATGCTACAATATGCAGGGTTGGATGAACGCGTAAACGCCGGGTGGCCTGCCTACGAAAAGGCCCTGAAGGAAAAAAATAAAGAGTATGTCGCCTTTTTCTATCCAGAGGTCAACCTTGGTTTTCACAATACGTCCACCCCTCGCTATGACATGGAGGCAGCAGACTTGGCAAGGCAACGTACAATGGATTTTTTCAATGATTATTTGGCCTAAAACATTGATAAGAGCTATTTTTCGTAATTATCAAATATTGTAACCGGGCATTTAGAGCTATTAAAACTTTGATTTAAGTTAAATAGTAATCGGTAAAAGCTTTATATTTATATAATAAACAATCTAAATAACACATTATGAGAAGTATTTTATGGTTAGTAGCAGTAATTTGCATAATTATTTGGTTGCTTGGTATGTTAGGTGTAGTGCCTGGCTTAGGTACCAGTAGCTTAATTCACATTTTATTGGTAATTGCAGTTATTGTTATTCTTTACAACATTATATCAGGTAAAAAAATATTATAAACAAATCTTTGTAATACTTTAATTAAAAATAAATTAAGGCTCTTGAAACAACTTTCAAGGGTTTTTTTTTGTCAAAAACTCTTCTGGGCCAAAAGGTGAGGTCATTAATTTTAGTAACTTTAGTAAAATTAAAAGGACATGAAAAAATTACGATTACTAGGTTTTTTAATTGCTACTACCACTTTAACGGCCCAAAGTAACGGTGTGTTCGAAGTGCCAAGCGAAGAAATTCAAATAAAAACAGCCACACTTCCGGCTCCGGAAAATGAAAAGGACGGAGCAATGGTTTATGGTTATGATCTTGATGGGGAACTTAAAATCCTTCGTGAAGGCAGCAACAACCTTGTGTGCCTAGCAGATGACCCAGCAAAGGAAGGAATAAGTGTTTCTTGTTATGCCAAGGGTCTGGAGCCTTTTATGCAAAGAGGAAGGGAACTTGCTGCAGCAGGAAAAAACACCATGGAAAAAAGGGAGATTAGGGGAGCGGAAGTGGCTCAAGGCAAACTGTCAATGCCGAATACGCCCAGTATGACCTATATTTATTATGGTGCTGATGAAGATTATAATAAAGAAACTGGAGAACTGAAAAATGCACAGTTTCGTTATGTGATTTACACACCATTCGCGACTACCGAATCAACAGGATTGCCAGACAAGCCCCATGCAAAGGGAATGCCTTGGCTTATGGATCCCGGAACCTTTAGGGCCCACATCATGGTCGGACCATTTAATTGATTTTTTTGGATGGAATCCTATGCCACCGCATTACTCTATGCAATTCCCTTTTTTATGTTGCTTTTGGCTCTTGAAATCACATATGGTTATTTCATAAAGGACCAAAAACATAAGGTTTTGGATTCTGTATCCAGTATTAGCTCAGGACTCACCAATATTATTAAAGATTCGTTAGGGATTGGATTGGTATTGATATCCTACCCATTTCTTTTGGATATATTGGCCATAACCCATATCGGGAATACATGGATAACATGGACCATTGCTTTTATTGTAATTGATTTTGCTGGGTACTGGAACCATAGATTAAGTCATAAAATTAATTTTTTTTGGAATCAACATGTTATTCATCATAGTAGTGAAGAATTTAATTTAGCCTGTGCCTTAAGACAATCTATATCCAATTTACTAGGCTACTATCCCATACTATTGTTTCCTGCAGCTATATTGGGCGTCCCTTCTCAAATTATTTCAATATTGGTGCCAGTGCATCTCTTCGCCCAATTTTGGTACCATACACAACACATAGGTAAAATGGGTTGGTTGGAATATGTCATTGTTACGCCCTCCCAGCATCGGGTGCATCATGCCATAAATCGAGAATATATAGATAAAAATTTAGGACAGATTTTATGTGTTTGGGATAGAATGTTTGGCACATATCAAGAAGAATTGGATAGTGTTCCACCGCAATATGGAGTTTTAAAACCTGCGGAGACTTGGAATCCCGTGCATATTAATTTTCAACATTTGGCACGACTTAGTAAAGATGCTTGGTGTACCAACAGCTATTGGGATAAGTTAAGAATATGGTTTATGCCAACGGGTTGGAGACCGGAAGATGTAAAAGATAGCTATCCCATTGTAACCATAGAAGATGTGTATTCATTTAAAAGATATACTACACCTACCTCCAAACTTTTCAATGCGTATATAATTTTTCAAATGTTGATGACTACCTTTTTACTGCTGTTTATGTTTTTCAATTATTCCAATAGTAGCTTTCAACAGTTACTTGGGTTTGGAGCCTTTGTGTTTTTAGGAATTTATGGATATACCAGCTTAATGGACCGGGCTAATTATGCCGTTTGGATTGAGATTTTTAGGGGAATACTTGGTTTATTTACCTTGTTATATCTAGGGGACTGGTTTGGGATAAATGCCTACATAGCGTTTGGAAGTAAATTACTGGTTGTTTATTTCCTGCTTACCGTTTTTGGGGCTTTATATTTCACATATCTTGGGAAACCAAACTTATATTCGAAGACTATTTCTTGAAAATAATACTATGATTAGACCGTACATACTTGCAGAAACAAACTGGGAAAGCCTAAAGGAGGAACGATTTGATTTAGCGGTGCTGCCCTGGGGCGCAACAGAGGCGCACAATTTTCATCTTCCCTATGGCACGGATAACTTTCAAGCCCAAAGCATGGTAGAGTCAGCCGCTAAGCTTAGTTGGGAACGCGGGAAGAAAGTAATCGTATTGCCAACAATGCCTTATGGGGTAAATACCGGTCAAAAAGACATCTACTTGGATATGAACCTTAACCCATCAACTCAGTTGGCAATTCTTAAGGATATCGTGACTGTATTGAACAGACAGGGTATTTATAAACTCTTGTTATTTAATGGACATGGGGGTAATAATTTCAAGCCCTTGATAAGGGAGCTTGGTTTATTGTTCCCTAAAATGTTCATCAGTTTCTGTTTCTTTCCACAGATATTTGATAAGTCCCTATATTTTGACGAGAAAGGTGATCATGCCGATGAAATGGAAACCAGCCTAATGCTTTATTTACGGCCCGACTTGATTTTGTCAAAGGAAAAGTGGGGTAGTGGCAAGGAAAGGAAATTCAAGATAAAAGCTTTTACCGAAGGCTGGGTCTGGGCAGAACGGCAATGGTCAAAAGTTAGTGCTGATACCGGTATAGGTAATCCAGAATTTGCTACAAAAGAAAAGGGAGAGCGTTTTTTTAAGGATATCTGTGTAAAACTGGATGCCCTTTTCTGCTCCCTTTGTGATGCTGATTTGAGCGATTTATACGAATCGTAACCTATGCATTTACTCGATAATCGAGATTTAAATGCTCCGAGGCTTGCCTCGAAATTTTAAGGTTGTTTTCCTACAATGCCTCGTGGGCTTGACCCTAGGTAGTTTACTTTAATTCCTTAGTCACCAAATTTATATAATATTTCATGGCCTGTTTTTCACTTAAGTTTTTGGCCTGGAACAAGGCGTTGGCCTTAAACGCATTAATCAAAGGGGTTTTACTTCCAGGATTATTAAAATTTGCATTTGCTATCTTGTAATAGGCATATAATTTTAGTAGCACATCTGCGGGAATAGGCTCTGTAAAATTGTTTACAAAAGCAACGGCATTTTCAAAATCAATATGTAGTTTCTTCTTTTTCATTTGGGTCAATAAAAGTAGCTATACACGTTTGAGCCCCTTTTACTTTTTGATTCAGCTTGATATTGATTTGGCAATCCAAAGGTAAGAACAAGTCAACTCTAGAACCAAATTTAATAAAGCCTGAATCATCTCCCTGCTGTACGCTTTCGCCTTTTTCAGCGTAGTTAACGATACGTCTGGCCATTGCCCCTGCTATTTGTCTATACAGAATTTCACCAAACTTAGGGGTTTTGATGACCACTGTGGTCCTTTCGTTCTCTTCACTGGATTTTGGGTGCCAGGCAACCAAATATTTCCCTGGGTGATACTTGGAGTACGAAATACTTCCACTTGCTGGATATCTGGTAACATGAACGTTGGTAGGTGACATGAAAATGGAGACTTGCCTTCTTTTTTCCTGAAAGTATTCTTTTTCAACCACTTCTTCAATAACAACTACTTTGCCATCTACCGGTGAGCGGATTTCATTAAAATTCTTTGCTGCGATTCTTTTTGGATTCCTAAAAAATTGTAGAATTGCAACTATGGCAATCAATCCTAGGAGTTGTACGGTAAGTTTCAGCCATGAAATATCAATAAAAAAATGCGCCAATAGCACACTGACGCCAACTATGAAAAAAGAAAACAAGATGATTTTTTGGCCCTCCCTATGAAACATAACTAAAAATATTTAACGTTAAGTAAGCAAAAGGTGCTGCGAATACCAAACTATCCAATCGATCTAACATGCCACCATGACCAGGTAAAATTGCACCACTATCCTTGACCCCGGCCGTTCTTTTTAATTTAGATTCCACTAAATCTCCCAAACTACCCGCAATCACGATTACGGTAGCCAATATCATCCATTGCAGTGGACTGATCAATTGTTCTTCGGCTGCAATCAAATAAGCTGCACCTAGTGCAAATATAAAGCCGCCCAAGGTTCCTTCAATTGTTTTTTTAGGAGAAACCGATGGAAACAATTTAGTTTTACCAATGCTCTTGCCAACCAAATAGGCAAATGAATCGTTAACCCAGATTAAGATAAAGATTCCCATAATGAGAAGTTTGGCAAATGCATCATTTTTATAAGGTATCATAGTTAGAAAAATACAACCGCCACCAATATAAAAGAGGCCTATTGTAAATTTTATAAATTTATTCAATTTTATTTCCTTTTTGGAAAAAAGGTTAACCAGCAAATAAATATCGATAATGATTGTAATGAGCATCAATAAATTCACCAATTGTTGGTCCTTAACCAAATAAATAAAAACCCACCACAATGCCAAATAGGCTGCAAAAATATGATAGCCTTTTAATCCTACAAGGCGTTTATACTCATATAAACAAGCAAGACCAAAGGTCATGAATAAAAAATCAAAAGCATCGGAACTAAGGAAAACGGCCGATAACAAAAGTATAATAAAAACAGCCCCTGTTAATGACCTTCTTAAAATTTCCTTCATACTATAAATCTTCCAGAAGTAAAAGATAAAGATTTTTAGTGCTACTACCATAAGTTAGAAAATCATCAGAGTTTTCTTCGGTAGCTTTGAAGTGTTTTAGAGTAGTGATATTGGCCGGAATTTTATGGCCGTATTTTTTCTTTATAGTTTTCAAACCTTCGCCAATGGATTCGACCAATTGACTAGTAGTAGCGAATACCACTACATTACTGGGAAGTTCATTTAACTTTTTCTCATGTAATTGGTTAGAACAAACAAGAATACTGCCATTTTGGGCGATCAGATGCTCACAGGTTGTAAAGAAAACTTCACTTTTTCTAGAATTCTGGGTAAAAGATATAGGCTCCTTTTTGAATTTTTCCGCTAGCCGTTCGTTCATCACGTAGAACGGCTCATTTTGCCAGCTATTTTCCTCTACAATATTTTTTATCGCTTTGGAAACTTCTACCTCCGATGTACAGTAAATAAATTTTCCTCCATTCTGTTTGAAGTGAATGGTGAATTTTTCATCTACGGGAATATTTAAATCTGGCATATGCTCGCCTCGGGTTTCTGCAGTTTGCTTTGAAACCTTTTTCTTGCCGCCACCAAATAATATATCTAAAAGCCCCATTTATCGAATTGAAATCATTGCCTTTCTAAATGAACGCAATATTATTTAATTTCTGTAATTTCCTGTTCTTCCGTTGTACTATTATTTTCTTCTTCCTTAAGCTTTTTTTCATTTTCCAAAGCCAAAATATC
The DNA here is from genome assembly GCA_038256135.1 of Flavobacteriales bacterium. Classification (GTDB taxonomy): domain Bacteria; phylum Bacteroidota; class Bacteroidia; order Flavobacteriales; family Flavobacteriaceae; genus Maribacter. The sequence continues at coordinate 11,787 of JBBSKR010000010.1, forward strand.
TTTCTCAAAATTTCTCTTGCCAAATATTTTTTCCAAATCTTCCTTAAAGATAACCTCTTTTTCCAATAATCTTTCGGCCAATGTTTTAAGTTTATCTTTATTTTCTGTAAGAACTTGAATGGCTCTTAGATACTGCTCTTCAATTATTTTTGAGATTTCTGCATCTATTTTTCTTGCGGTATCCTCACTATACGGTTTGGAGAAACCATAATTATCCTGTCCTGAAGAATCATAATAGGTTAAGTTACCTATTTCTTCGCTAAGACCGTAAATGGTTACCATAGCTCGTGCTTGTTTGGTGACCTTTTCCAAGTCGCTCAATGCTCCGGTCGAAATTTTATTGAAGATTACTTTTTCTGCCGCTCTACCGCCCATGGTAGCACACATTTCATCAAGCATTTGCTCAGGCCTAACAATTAAACGTTCTTCAGGCAAATACCAGGCCGCACCTAAAGATTGCCCTCTAGGCACTATAGTCACTTTTACTAAAGGAGCCGCATGTTCCAACATCCAACTGGTTGTGGCATGACCAGCTTCATGGTAAGCGATGGTCTCTTTTTCACCAGGGGTGATAATTTTATTTTTTTTCTCTAAACCACCAACTATTCGGTCAACCGCATCCAAGAAATCTTGCTTGGTAACCGCTTTTTTCTCTTTACGGGCTGCGATCAAGGCTGCCTCGTTACAAACATTGGCTATATCCGCACCAGAGAACCCTGGGGTTTGTCTGGCCAAGAAATCCAGGTCTAGCGTCTCAGCTGTTTTTATAGGCCTAAGGTGTACTTCAAAAATTTCTTTTCGTTCCCTAATATCGGGCAAATCAACATATATCTGTCTATCAAATCTACCCGCACGCATTAGTGCCTTGTCCAATACATCTGCACGGTTGGTTGCTGCCAATACTATGACATTGGTATTGGTGCCAAAACCATCCATTTCGGTCAATAATTGGTTCAAGGTATTTTCACGTTCATCATTAGACCCTGTGAAATTATTTTTACCCCTCGCCCTACCTATGGCATCAATTTCATCTATAAAAATAATAGCCGGGGATTTATCTTTTGCTTGCTTGAAAAGGTCACGAACCCTAGAAGCTCCTACACCTACGAACATCTCAACAAAATCTGACCCTGAAAGTGAAAAGAAAGGAACTTTGGCTTCACCAGCTACTGCTTTGGCCAATAGGGTCTTACCTGTTCCTGGAGGACCAACCAAAAGGGCTCCTTTTGGAATTTTTCCGCCTAAGGAAGTATATTTATCCGGGTTTCTTAAAAATTCAACAATTTCCTCTACTTCCTCTTTTGCGCCTTCCAAACCGGCCACATCTTTAAAGGATGTTCTGGTATCCGTTTTTTCATCGAACAATTTCGCTTTTGATTTACCGATATTGAAAATTTGACCTCCTGCGCCGCCACCGCCGCCACCGGACATTCTTCGCATCAGATAAATCCATATCCCTATAATCAATACAAAGGGCAACAGCGATAATAAAAAATCTAAAATTGCCGTAGATTCCTTACCGAATTCTATGATAGTATCTAGGTTATTTTCTTTCTTTATATCGGTAATTTCATTTTGAAATATCTGAAGATCACCATAGTCCAAGGTATATTGGGGTATATTGCCAGAAGTCGGAAGGAAAGATTTCTCATTCACATCTTTATGGACTTCCTTTGAAATGGCTTCATCGGTCAAGAATACCTTGGCCTGATTGGTATTGGTAATGATCATAATCTTTTTGACATCACCGTTTCTTAAATACTCCTGAAGTTCTGAAGTAGTCGTTTTATTGGTGCTAGCCAAGTCATCACTATTGAATAATTGAAATCCAATTAGTAGTACTGCGACCAATCCATAAATCCACCAAGAACTGAATTTTGGTTTCTTAGGAGATGTATTGTTTTCTTTTGCCATTTTAATTTTTTATTGATTAACGCTACTTTCTATGGTTGTGAATTTCGCATCCCCCCATAGGCCTTCTATGTCATAGAATTCACGGATTTGTTTTTGGAATACATGGACTACGACATTTACATAATCCATTAATACCCATTCTGCATTATCCTCACCTTCTACGTGCCAAGGCTTGTCCTTAATCGCTTTGCTTACTGTTTTTTGGATAGAACCTACGATTGCATTTACATGCGTATTGGAAGTACCGTTACAAACTATGAAGTAATCACAAACGGTATTCTCAATTTCTCTTAAATCCAAAAGATTTATATTGTGTCCCTTTACTTCTTCAACTCCCTGTATAATTAATGCAATTAACTCATCTGCGCTAGTTTTCCTTTCCTGCATTCAAAAATTTTAGTTTTTACAAAGTTATTATTTTTTTGTTCTTTTAGGTCTAGTTTTTAACAATACATTATAGATTGACCTAGTAAACTGCGAATGCAAATAATCAAACTTGATGCCACGGCTTCTACCAATACCTATTTGAAGGAATTGGCCGCAGTAAAAAATCTACAGGATTTCACGGTTGTTACGACCAAGGACCAAACCTTGGGCAGGGGGCAATTGCATTCAAAATGGGAGTCGGAACCGGGTAAGAACTTAGCGTTCAGTATCTTGAAGAATAATTTTAAGCTTTCCGTCGAACATGGCTTTTTAGTTAGTATTTCTGTTTCGTTAGCTATTTTGGATAGTTTGAATCAATTGGAAATTCCAGAATTGAGTATTAAGTGGCCTAACGACATTCTGTCAGGTAATTTTAAAATAGGAGGTATTTTAATAGAAAATATAATTTCGGGCACAAAAATAAAGCATAGTGTTATCGGAATTGGATTGAATGTAAATCAACATAAATTTAAAAACGCTCCACATGCCGCTTCTTTAAAACAAATTGTCGGCCACAGTTTTGAATTGGAATTGGTTTTCCAATCCTTGATTGAACATTTAAATCAACAGTTGAACAAACCTTTGAATTCCATAGCCGATGAATTGTTTATGCAATATCATTCTAATTTGTTCAGAATTGGTAAACCATCAAGTTTCTTACGACAAGATGGTCAGGTTACAAAGGGAATTATAAGGGGAATTACCAATAATGGGAAGCTCAAGGTCGAATTGATGAATGGGGACCTACGTGAATTTCAATTAAAGGAAATTCAATTACAATATTAAATCTTGCCCAGGTTTTTGGATAAGGTATTAATGAAGTTTGTAATTGGGGTTTTGATCATCATACCCATCATGGCATTGAACTCACCTGAAAAACTCAAGACAACTTCACTTTTGTCACCATTCAATTCTGTAATATCGGCCGTAAGTGAAAAAGGAAGTTTTTCGCTTGCAGCACCTAAGACCAATTTACTGTAGGGCACTTGTTCTTTTTTTTCCAAAACAATTTCGGGCATCCCTTTTAGAGCGAATAGAAATTTATTTTCACTTAAAACTTCAAATTTATCGATGTTATCGGGCATCAATTGTTCAAAGTTCGATAATTCGTTTAGGAATTTATAAGTGTTCTCCTTACTTTTTGATACTTCCGCTTTAGGTGTTTCTATAAACATATTATTTAGCTTTCCATTGCGAAGGATTTCTCCTCCATTCCATTAATGTATTCAACTGCTCCTCTTTTACATAAGCGGTATCAGCGGCTTGCTCAATTAAAAAATGATAATTACTTAAGGTATGCAGTGCTGTTTTTTTAACTTCGAAGTTAGCTACGGCCGTTTCAAAACCATAGGTAAAAATGGCCAACATGCCTTTGACATTGGCATCGATCGCCCTAAGTGCGTCAACAGCGTTTAAACTACTTTTTCCAGTACTAATAAGGTCTTCGATAACCACTACGGTTTGGTGGGCCTCCAAATGACCCTCGATTTGATTTTGCCTACCGTGTGATTTTGGTTCTGGCCGTACATATATAAACGGTAGATTGAGTTTATCGGCAACCAAAGCGCCTATTCCAATTGCGCCGGTAGCAACCCCTGCAATACAATCTGGCTTGCCGTATAATTGCTCAACTTGCTTTGCCATTTCATCGCGAATATAATTTCTGATGATCGGATACGATAGCAGAATTCTATTGTCGCAATATATGGGAGATTTCCATCCGGAGGCCCAAGTAAAAGGATTTTCCGGTTTCAATTTTATTGCATTAATTTGCAAGAGAAGCTCTGCTGTTTTTTTGGCCGTGTTCTTGTCTAAAACCATGACGCAAATGTATAAAGTTTTTGTTAATGAATTGCCTTTGATTTTGACAAATAAGCTCACTGAAACAGCAAATGGCGAGTATTTTTTGCTCAATCAAGATTCTATCCAAGCAGCAATTAAATCATTGAAAAAGAAAAAATTGGAGGAGGCTTATATTTACCATCCCAATCATGAGGAGATACTAAAAAAGTTTACACAGGAAATTCCATTGGTGGTCGCCGCCGGCGGGGTGGTTACGAATGAAAAGGGAAAAGTACTCTTTATTTACCGAAACGATAAATGGGATTTGCCAAAAGGAAAGTTGGACAAAGGCGAATCTATAGAAGATTGTGCAATTCGTGAAGTGATGGAAGAAACAGGCGTAAAGGAACTTAAAATTGAAAACTTCTTACGTACAACCTATCATATATTTAAAAATAGCGGCACCTACACGCTTAAACAAGTACATTGGTATGCCATGAAAACGGATTATACCGGAAAGTTGAAACCCGAAAAAAAAGAAGGTATCGTGAAAGTAAAATGGAAAGGCCCAAAGAAAATTCAGATGGCCTTGCAGAACTCATATGTGAATATCAAAATTTTGTTTGAAGGTGATTAACCGATACTTACCTATTTTTCTATAGGGATTCTATAAATCGGATATTGTAAATGCGCTTTTTCGTAAAGCCCACTTTGTTTAAAAAGCCAATCTAATTGGGCATACCAATTAGCATTAAAAATAGAATCTAGTTTCTTTTTTTCCTCAAATCGGTTTTTCAAAACCGAGTCGTTCGCCAACATACTATATGCGGTGTCTTCAAAAACATAGGGTGAAAATCCTTCTTTTTGCTGAAGAATGGTATCGAAAAAGTTCCAATTAAAAAAAGAATCTACCGCGGCAGGTTCCAAGGTTTCCAGAATATAGCGTATCCCAGGTTGGTCTGTAGGTACGATAATATCACCGGCATGAAATACCGTAGTTGAATTGTGCGGGTCGACAGTGGTATTATAATGCAGGTAATGACCTTCATATGGTGAAGTGACAGTTTGGTAATCAGCTATTTTATAAGATTCAACGTTTATAATAGTATCCTTTTTTATCGTTGTGTAGGTTATCTTGTTCAACGCCAATCTTTCCATTACATTTTTCCATTGTTTTCCAATAACATAGGCTTTAGGAATTTTGATGGAATCTGAAGGATTAAAGAAATCTTGATACGCCACTTCTTTTTCCGTAGGAATAGCCCTATTGTATTTTAATCTTGGAAAACCAGTGACATCGCTTAGCACCGTATCTGCTTGAAATCCCTTAAATATGTATTTGGATACTTTAGTGGTATCTACTTGCCAGGCTATTGGATAATATGTTTTCTCTTTTATTGCATTCATTCCAGTGTCTCTAAGGGCCCTAATTTCGATACCGTCCTTTTCCGATATGGAAATCATTTGCCGCATTAGTTCATATGTACCTTCAACCCTTTTGTCATATGGTTTTAACATATGGGTTTCAACCATCATCCCCACTGTATTCCAAAGCGTGGTGTAACCGGTCGAGTACCTAGGATAATCCATAAATTGCTCAAAACCAGTTTCTGGGGGTCTATTGAAAACATTCACGTAAGGCGTTATATCCCAATCTGCTTTTAAAAGGGAATCTTGTAGTTGCGGCATCAAACGATCATGGATATATTCGCCCAACGGTCCACCAAGTTTATTATGCTGTGTGAATAGGTGGGTAAGGGTATATTGGTAATCGGCCCCGTTACTAACATGGTTATCAATAAAAACATCTGGATTGACCAGATGGTAAATTCTGGAAAAAGTCTCAGCGTTCTTGGTATCTGTCTTTATAAAATCCCGGTTCAGATCGTAGTTTTTGGCATTGCCCCTAAAACCATATTCCTTGGGCCCGTTCTGGTTGGCTCTTGAAGTACCGTTTCGATTTAGTGCACCACCAATATTATAAATAGGAATAGTGGTAATGATAGTATTCTCGGGTGTTTTTATTTTTTTGCTTGCCAGGTCCCGCAACAGTAACATGGTTGCATCGATACCGTCACTTTCACCGGGATGAATGCCATTATTGATAAGGAGTATCGTTTTGTTTTTACCTAATTTTTGAAAATTAAAATCACCTTCAGCATTAAAGGTTACTATATGTAATGGTTTGCCACTATCCGTAGTGCCAATTGTTTGGATATTTATGCTTGAAAATTCTTTGGCAAGTTTGATGTAAAAATCAATCACTTCCTCATAGGTGGCAGTTTCCGTTTTATTGGAAAGCTCAAAAGATGTTGGAAAATTTGCCTCGGTATTTTCTGTTTTTTTCTCGCAAGAAATTAGAAGAATTAAAAGAAGGCAAAGCTGTTTATATCTCATGTACCAAACATATGTTCTGGAATTCAAATCCCGTTTATGTCCGTAAAAATAATCAATACCGAATTAATTGCTTAAGGCGATTTGGGTAATTTCTTCTATTTTACTTCGGTCTATGGGCTTTTGATTAAAAGTGATTAAATGGTGGGTATTATCTTTGTAAAATTCCCATTGTTTTTTATCGTAAGGGTCAATTGAGGAGGTAACGATATTTATTCTTACGATCTCAGAAATGGGAAGCTCTAAAAACACTTTTAAAAATTCCCAACCATCCATTATCGGCATATTAATATCTAGATATATAATTTTAGGTATCGGTTGGTTATTATGAATTTTTTCACTAATTCCTTCGTAGGCCAATTTACCATTTGCATATGATTCTATAGCACCACATTCTACTATAGAACCAATTAACTTACGTAGACCAAATACGGTTATGGGGTCGTCATCTATTATAGTGATTTCACTAATTTTTTTCATTGAAGAATATTTTAAATTCTGTCCCTTTTCCCAAGGTACTGGTCACTTCGATTTTACCGTTCATAGCATCAATTTGATTCTTTGATATATAAAGGCCAATTCCTTTTGCATCTTTGTGTTCATGAAAGGTTTTATACATCCCGAACAATTTTTTTCCATACTTTTTCAGGTCTATACCCAAGCCATTATCAGCTATGGTCAAAATGGAATATCCATTATTTTTATCAGCGCTTAGCGTTATTTGTGGTGCCCTGGCAGGATCTTTATATTTGACAGCATTCGTAATAAAATTGTTTAAAATGTTATCTAAATAGGCAGGAACCGATTTAACATTAAAATCTGTAGGAACCTTATTGATAATTTTGGATCGGTTATTCAATAGGTAACCGGATAAGTGCTGTTGAACTTGACTGATCTTTTTATTTAGATTGATTTCTTTTTTATCAATATTCGTATTCGTATTGATCGAAACCACATCATTTAAATTGTCTAGTGTTTCCAATAAATTATTCGATGCATCCGATAGCATACCAATAATGCGATTTTTTTCCTGTTCATCTTGTTCGGTTTCCAAGAAATTTAATAACATGGAGAAATTGGCGGAATGCGATCGTAGATTGTGTGATATAATATGGGCAAAATTAATTAACTTCTTATTTTGAATCGATGCTATGTTTATAATATTCCTTAATTCGCGTTCTTTTTCTTTTAATTTGGAAATGTCCAGACTAATTCCAACTAGGCCATAAGCGACCCCCTTGTTATCCGCCAGAGGTATCTTAGAACTAAGAAAGGAAGTTTCCTTACCATCTTTTTTTATGTTTACGGTCTCTTTACCGATTATGGGTATTAATGAATTCATCACCCTCAAATCTTCCTCCCGCGACCTAATGGCTGATTCTGAAGGATATAATTCAAAATCGTTTTTTCCGATAAGATCCTCAGGATTTTTAAATCCTAAATAGTCACATTCCGCTTTGTTGACCAAAATTTTTCTGGATTCGGTATCCTTTATATAAACGTTGACCGGAAGATTGTCTATTAGGGTTCTCAATAATTTTTCATTATTGAGCGTTTTTAAATCAGCCTCAACTTGATAATGAATATCTTGAAAGGTTCCTATAAGACCTACCAATTCACCTTTGTTATAAATTGGTTTTCCAGCTGCCATCACCCATTTCTCTTTACCTGTTGCCGTTATTATTTGTAATCTTAAATTCCAAGCTTTTCCCTTGTCCTGGGCTTCAAATAGCGCCATGGAAATTGCATTGCGGCTGTGGCCTTCTTTATAAAATTTTATGGCATTTTCTATATTAGGCATGTAGTGTTGTGGAACTTCGTGAATTGCTTTAGTAGTTTCACACCAGGTAAGTCCGTTTTCAATTAAATCATATTCCCATTTTCCGATATTGGTGAGTTCAGATTGTTGCTTGGATAGAATCTCTTTTTTATTCAGTTTCAATTCACTTTCAATAGTATGGGAAATATCATTTAGTTGAATAATTGCACCAACAATATTTTCATTTGAATCATACCACGGCGCATTGCTCCATTCGAACCAGCGCTCTCTTCCATCTACGTCCTTGGTTTTGTGTATTCCCATAGGTTGTTGATTTCCATTGAAACAATTTTCCAGAACACTTTTCCATTTAGGGCTTAGTTCGGGAAATACATTAAAAAGGCAGGTTCCTTCTGCTTCTTCATTTTCAGTATAAAATGTTTTCTTCCATTTATCGGATACTTGAACAACATTAAATAACTTGTCAATGAAAACTGTTGGTGTAGGCAATTGCCTTATTAAATAAGAGGTATTAGAAATATGGGGAACATTTAGCATACCGATGTAATTTCTTACGAACTTAACCGAAAAGTAGGAGTAATTTTAAAATTTGTTGTGAACCTGTTCATAATAGTGGTAAATGATGCCCCCTGATTCGGAAAGTTTACTTTTTTATTGAATATTTTCAAAATTTAATATTTTACGAAGGTCGTAGTTGCAGTTAATTAGCCCATTATAATCTTAAATCAGGTTTTTAGAAATGTGAAAGACAAATTGCAAAATCAGATTGTTTTATGAACTGTATTTATACGACAATTGAGTTGGGCATCATAGTATTGGTCAGCTAACTGCCCACTACATTCAATACTAGATCTTATAATTATGCTACTTAAAACTAAGGAGCATGATATTCATGGAGGTTATTAGTTCGCTTTTTGGAATCGATAGAAAGTATATTCTTTAATAAGTATGCATGAAAAGAAAGATGCTAGGATACTATGGAATTTGGTATGCCCTCTTAAGGAATTGTTCCTGTAAAATTAGTATTAACAAATTTTTAGATTAACGTGAATTTGCCTCTTTATTTTCTTACGGAGGCTGGAACCAAACCAGTATAATCCCCGCCATTTCGAATTACATCCCTTACAATGGAAGAGCTGATGTAAGATTTACCGGATGAGGTCAATAAAAACACGGTCTCAATCTCGGATAATTTTCTGTTCGTATGGGCAATGGCCTTCTCAAATTCGAAATCGGCAGGATTTCTCAACCCCCTTAGAATAAAATCCGCATTTTCTTTCTTACAAAAATCAACGGTAAGACCGTGATATGTTTTTACCGAAATGGTAGATTGTTCCTTAAATGCTTCCTGTATAAAATGCATGCGTTTCTCTATGCTGAACATATATTTTTTATCCGCATTTTCGCCTATTGCAATAATTAATTCGTCAAAAAGCGTAATCCCACGCATAATAATGTCATGATGCCCCAAGGTTAAGGGGTCAAAAGAACCAGGAAAAATTGCTCGTCTCATACCTAGTGTTTACATTTTTAAATATAGGTAATTTAAGACAATGCTTCGAATATTGCGTTTTCAAATAATTCTCCCAGTTCAATGCCGGCTGCTTTCGCTTGTTGAGGTAGAATACTTTCAGTAGTCAATCCGGGCGTGGTATTCATTTCTAGAAAGTAAGGTTCATTGCCAATAAAAATGAATTCACTTCTAGAGAAACCGGTCATTTTGAGCACATCATATATTTTTTTTGAAACAGTAATTACTCTCTCAAGCTGCTCATCATTAATTCTCGCAGGTGTGATTTCTTGTGATTTCCCCTCATACTTCGCCTCATAATCAAAGAAATCGTTCTCGGAAACTATTTCGGTGATGGGGAATACCGTTGTTTTGCCCTTTAGTTTCAATACCCCAACCGAAACTTCGGTGCCGTCCAGAAAACCTTCAATGATTATTTCATCATCTTCCTTATAAGCGATGTCAATAGCGGACATTAAATCTTCTTTCCTGTACACCTTGGTAATTCCATAACTGCTTCCAGATTTATTGGCTTTTACGAAACAAGGAAGTTTTACCTTGTCAATAATTTCAATTTCATTAATTACATCTCCTTTGTTCAAATAAAAAGAGGGCGCAGACTTAATACCGTAGGGCTTGAGCACACTTAACAAATCACGTTTATTAAAAGTGAGCGCCGCCTGATAAAAACCACATGAGGTTTGTGGAATACCTAGTAACTCAAAATAGGCCTGCATGAGTCCATCCTCGCCTGGTGTGCCATGTATCGCATTAAATACACAATCAAAATTTATAGTGCTATTGTCTAAAAAAATAGAAAAATCGTTTCGATTTACAGGGGTCTCTTTTCCCGAGTTATCGACATAGACCCACTTTTCCTTAAAAATATGGATTCTATATAGGTTGAATTTTTCTTTGTCCAAATAATCATAGACCACGTTACCACTTTTTAACGATATTCTAAACTCACTAGAATAGCCGCCCATTATTATCGCTATATTTTTTTTCATATGTAAAGTGAATGGAATGTAGCACAAAGATGACGTATTGGCACAAAATAAAAAAGAAATCTTGAATCATTCAGAGAAACGTGATTGGACAAAGTATGTGCTAACTATCAATTGAACCATCAAAATGGTACGGGCGCTTTTACTATATTTGTAGGGTCAAATAATTGGTATGAGGAATTTTTTCAATTTTTTAAAAAGTAAGATATTTTTGATTCAGTTAGGTCTTGCCTTAGTGGTTCTGGTTATAACCGTTTTTGTTGTGTTAGGATGGCTTAGTAGTACTACCAATCACGGGGAATTCGTCGAAGTACCAGATTTCTCAAAACTATCCGTTATGGAGATGCGTACCTCTATTGAAGAAGCCGGACTTAGATATGAAGTATTGGACTCTGCCAATTTTAATCCGGATTTTCCTCGATTTTCTATCATAGAACAAAACCCGGCCGCAGGTGCTAAAGTAAAGACCAATAGAAAAATATATTTTACGGTGAATCCGTCAGGATATAAAAAAGTGACTGTTCCAAATATAATTCAGGTGACGAAAAGAAATGCATCCTCTATGCTGAAGGCAGTTGGCCTAGATGTACAAAGAGTTACGTATGTAGATGAATTGGGCAAAGACATGGTATACCAATTGAAGTATAAGGGAAAATATATAAAACCGGGTGATAAATTGCCCAAAACTTCCAAATTGGAATTGATTTGCGGTAATGGCACCATAACGGATCGTGCCGTAATAAAAGCCGATTCAGAATAACAAATGGATACTACAGAGCAACCAGAAAATGAAGACGGGGAACTTTTTGAACATCATCGCTTTTTAGCATCAAAAGGGCAAATACCATTACGTGTAGATAAATTTTTAATGAATTTTATTGAGAATGCCACGCGTAATAAAATTCAGCAAGCTGCAAAAGATGGTCATGTTTGGGTCAATGACCAGATTGTAAAATCCAATTATAAAGTCAAAGCTAGGGATGAGATAAAAGTGTTGTTCGAACATCCTCCCCATGAATTTTTATTGGTGCCAGAGGATATTCCGTTGGATATCGTTTACGAGGACGACGTGCTTTTGGTGGTCAATAAACCTGCCGGTATGGTGGTGCATCCTGGGCATGGTAATTATTCTGGAACCTTAATAAATGCACTTATCTTCCATACCGATAATCTGCCGGTAAATAGCAATGAACGTCCAGGTTTGGTTCATCGTATTGATAAGGATACGACTGGGTTATTGGTAGTAGCTAAGACCGAGGCAGCCATGACACACTTGGCGAAACAGTTCTTTGATAAAACTTCTGAACGTGAATATATTGCCTTGGTTTGGGGCAACGTGGAAGAGGATGAAGGGACTGTTGTAGGTAACGTTGGACGGCATCCTAAAAATCGGTTGCAAATGCACGTTTTTCCGGAAGGGGAAGCGGGTAAGGAAGCGGTAACCCATTTTAAGGTATTGGAACGTTTGGGCTATGTCACCTTGGTTTCTTGTAAATTGGAAACGGGTAGGACGCATCAGATCCGTGTCCATATGAAATATATTGGGCATACATTGTTCAATGATGAGCGCTATGGTGGTGAAAAAATCTTGAAGGGCACGACATTTACAAAGTATAAGCAGTTTGTTGATAATACGTTTAAATTACTCCCTAGACAAGCGCTACATGCCAAAACCTTAGGTTTCGTTCATCCGGTAACAGGGCAACCTATGCGTTTTGATTCCGAAATTCCTGAAGATATGAGCAGTGCCATAGAAAAATGGCGCCATTACAGTAAAAACAGTGTTTAACATAGTTTTCATCGATAGAGCTATTGGAACTCTTTTTTAACTTTTTTAGGTCTTCCTATAATTCCTTTTTATTTTTAAGTTAATTTTAAAATTGCACTATGAAAATTGTTATTTCACCGGCTAAATCATTGGATTACGAGAGCGAATTGCCAACGGCTGAATATACTATTCCAGCATTTATAGAAGATGCCGAAAAGCTGAACAAGATATTGGCAAGGAAGAAACCAAAGGCTTTGTCTGATCTTATGTCCATATCTGATAAATTGGCCGAGTTGAATTGGGAACGAAATCAAGAATTTGAAACTCCGTTTACAACTGATAATGCCAGACCAGCGATATACGCATTCAACGGGGATGTGTATCAAGGTTTGGATGCTTACTCTTTGCCGGAAGACAAAATAGAACGACTACAGCATACACTGCGTATTCTATCAGGCCAATATGGCATTTTGAGACCGTTAGATTTAATGCAGCCTTATCGATTGGAAATGGGAACTTCTTTGAAAGTAGGTAGAAAGAAAAACCTATATGAATATTGGGGAACAAGACTGACCGAGTATTTGAATGCGGAAATGGAAGAAGGGGAATTGCTGATCAATTTGGCTAGTAACGAATATTATAGTGTATTACAGCCGAAGAAAATAAAGGCGACCATAATTACACCTGTTTTCAAGGACTGGAAGAATGATAAACTTAAAATTATCAGTTTTTTCGCAAAAAAGGCTAGAGGTTCTATGGTACGCTATATTTTGGATGCAAAGGCGAAAAGCCTTGACGACCTTAAAGGTTTCGATATAGATAATTACAAATATAGCCAAGAACATACCGTGAAGGAAAACGAACCGGTATTCATTAGATAAAATAATCTTCGTTATTTTCCGTTAATAAGTGTACTTAAATAACGCTTATGAAAAGGGTGCTTTTTCTTTCAATTTTATTTTTGGGCTTGCTAATATCGTGTACCGATAGGGACGATAATGTAGCTATGGTGAATATCCGCATTCAAAACAGTACCGCACAATTTTTTAATGAAGTAAGGGTAGCCCAAAGAGATACCGTGTATGAAAATATTGCCGCTGGCGACTTTTCTGAGTATATGGAATATGAAATAGCCTATCAAACAGCAGCACTTACTATTCTGACGGATTCTACAAGTATAAACTACTTTCCTGCGGAAGTACCTTCAGATTCTTTACCTATCGGTTTTTATACCTATGAAATTACATTGGATGAGGAAAATCAATTAGGTCTTACCTTTAGAATAGACGAGTAAGCCTATTTCTTCTTGTTCACTTTTATTTTCTCTTCAACCGTTGGCCTTTTTTTAATTTTCCGCGGTCTTCGTGCTCCGTAGGAGTTATTGGCTATTTTTCCTTTTCTGGACTTTTTATCTCCCTTACCCATAGTTGATCGTCGTTAAGATTCAATTAAAGTTAGTAATTTAGGAATGATTTGTCAATAAAAGGGGCACATATCACTTAATCTAATTCCCAAACATTGTTTTTGCATACCCATCCTTATGTTCCGTTCATTGCCAAGGGAACGATTAAATTGATCGTAGGTACCTTACCGCCACCTAGATTTACTCCCGGAAATTTAAAAGAAAGGGATGTTGATTTTTGTTATGGCAGTAGGGATGGTCAATTATATCCTATTTTGGATCGGATTTTTCACTTGGATCTAAAATATGAAACAACTATTGAGGCCATCGAACAACGTAAGTCGTTCTTAATAAAAAGACGGATAGGAATTTGTGATATAGTAGCATCTGCCGAGCGTAGTAAAATTGATGCCTCCGATTTAGGGATGCAGAACATTAAATTAAGAAATGTAATAGGTTATTTAGAAGAATATCCTTCTATTACCACAGTTCTTTTTACTGGGGGTAACAGTAAAAACGGACCGGAATACTTTTTTAGAAAACATTTGAAGGAACATCGTATTTCCTTGAAGAAAATTTCTGATACCGTTCCAAGAATCCATGAATTTGCACATCCTAAAACAAATAGTACAATAAGAACGGTTTCGTTGATTGCACCTTCGGGAGCTGCAAACAGGGCTATCGGTAGTTTAGAAAGTTATAAAAGGCTCAAGGTTGAAAATCCCGCATTCAATACATTGGATTATAGGGTACAGCAATACAGAGACTATTTTTAAGGATTTGCTTTTTTCCGGTAGAAGTTGTGTTGGATACTACAGAAACTAAAAAGAGTCCTGTTTTTTTGAACAAGACTCTTTCACGAGAACACTATATGAAAATGAAAAAAACTTTTACATGATTACAACATAAAGGTAAATGGGTTTAGTGGTATTTGCGAATATTTGTTGTCAATATGGTTTTTTTTGTGGTATACCTATAGTATTATGATATTTCATTGAAATGATTCTCTAGATTCTCTTGGAATAGCGATATTTATGTTCGAAATTTAAGAAGATTGCCATACCGTATTGGTTAAAAGATTTGAAATATGCAGCAACAAGAAAGATTAGCGGAGTTTAAGAAATCCGTTCAAAATAAATTCAATGTTTACAACAGTCTATTCCTTAATTTACCCTACGAGAATATTGAAAATGTAGGGATGTTGATTCCTCTATTGCTCGACCAATCTGAAAAAGGATTGAGTAACGGACTTAATCCAAAAGAAATTTTAGAGCACTTTTTTGAAAATTTCGTGGATATAAAATCCGAAAAGGAACAGATCGATTTTATGTTCCGCATCATTCAATATGTAGAGCGGCAAGTAGTACTATATGATAGTGTGGAGGATGCCGCGTTTCCCAAGCTTCATAAACATTCTAGTTCTTTGTCCTTAAAGGATTATTTTCAGTTTGTGGAAAAGAACAATTCATGGGATACTATTTGGGAAAAGTTGAGCAGTTTTAGTGCACGAATCGTTTTGACGGCCCACCCAACCCAATTCTATACTCCCGCAGTATTGGATATCATCACCAATTTAAGAACACTCATTCTAGAGGATAAAATAGATGAAATAGATGTTGGCTTACAGCAGTTGGGACTTACTTCCTTGGTTAATGCCAAAAAACCAACACCTTTAGATGAAGCCAAGAACATTATCTATACGTTAAGGCATGTGTATTATGATGCCATTGGGGACATGTATGCCTACATAAAAGGTAGTGTCGGTAGTAAAAAATTTGAAAACTACGACATTGTCAAACTAGGGTTTTGGCCTGGCGGTGATCGTGATGGAAATCCGTTTGTTACGGCAGATATTACCAGAGACGTAATGAACGAACTTCGTTTAACATTGATGAAATGTTATTATAATGAATTAAAGGGACTGTTGCATAAGCTCACATTCAAAGGCGTGCAGGAGCCACTACAAAAGCTACGCTCCAATTTGTACATTGCTATGTTCGATAGCTCAAAGGATATTGGTTATCATGATTTAATCGTACCCCTTGAAGAAATCAGAGAAGTCTTGGTAGAGAAATATCAAGGGCTTTATCTAAAGGATTTGGAGCGTTTTATTGATAAAGTAAAGATTTTTAAGGTCCACTTTGCCACCATCGACATCCGTCAAGATCATAGCATGCACATCAAGGTCATGGAAGAAGTTTTGAAGCTTAAAGGGTACATTGAGGAAAACCTGGATGAACTATCGGAAGAGCGACTAATCGATATTCTGTTACACGAGAATTTACAATTGGTACCTGATGATTATACGGATGAAATCGTTAAGGATACCATCAAGAATATCCTACAATTACAGACCATTCAGGAAAAAAATGGCGAGGAAGGTTGTAACCGATATATTATCAGTAATTCTGAAGATATTTATTCCATCCTATTTGTGTATGCACTTTTTAGATGGTGTGGCTGGGCAAATAAAGAAATAACTTTCGATATCGTTCCCTTATTTGAAACAATGAAGGGTATGGACAATGCGGAGGCAACGATGCAGAAATTATTCAATTTGCCAGAGTATAGGGCACATTTGCAGAATCGAAAAAACAGGCAAACCATAATGCTTGGTTTCTCTGATGGAACTAAGGACGGGGGCTATTTAAAAGCGAATTGGTCTATCTTAAAAACCAAGGAAACCTTATCGGCTGTTTGCGACGAAAATGATATTGCTGCCATATTTTTTGATGGTAGGGGAGGACCACCGGCAAGAGGGGGTGGTAAAACCCATCGTTTTTATGCAGCACAGACCAATAAGGTGGCCAATAATGAGATACAACTAACCATTCAGGGCCAAACGATAACGAGTACCTATGGTACGAAAGAACAGTTTATTTATAATAGTGAGCAATTGCTGACAGCGGGCCTATCGAACACCATTTTAGAAAAAGAGATAACTATTTCTGACGCCGACAGAAAACTGATAGAAGAATTATCTGAATTGAGTTTTAAGAAATACGATGATTTAAAACATCATGACAAGTTTATGCCGTATTTGGAAAATATGAGTACGCTCAAATACTATACGAAAGCGAATATTGGAAGTAGACCAGGTAAACGAGGAAATAAGGCCAAATTGGAATTGTCAGATTTACGGGCCATTTCTTTTGTAGGGTCTTGGAGCCAGTTAAAGCAAAATGTACCTGGTTATTATGGAATAGGCACGGCATTAAAAACCTTATTGGACGATGGTAGGTTTGACGAAGCAAAAGAATTGTATGAAAAGGTTCCATTTTTTCAAGCCCTTATGCTGAATAGTATGATGAGCCTTTCCAAATGCTATTTTGAACTTACCAGTTACATGAAGGAGAATGAAGAATATGGCTCATTTTGGGATATTTTACATGCGGAATATGAGCTATCAAAAGCCATGCTCTTAAAGTTATCAGGGATGGGAATTTTAATGGAAAAAGAGGCTATTTCTAGGGAATCCATCATGATAAGGGAAAATATTGTTTTGCCACTTTTGGTAATTCAGCAATATGCCCTCCAAAGAATCGGAGAGGGAACGGAGTATAAGGACTTATATGAAAAAATTGTAACCCGTTCGTTATATGGGAATATCAATGCAAGTAGAAATTCTGCATAGTTTTCCTTTCAGGAAGTATGATTAAAGGGACCAATTTGGTCCCTTTTTTGGTTTAAGAATATATTTCATTTACTCTATAATCGAGATTTAAATGCTCCGAGGCTTGCCTCGAAATTTTAAGTTTGTTTTCCTACAATGCTTCGTGGGCTTGCCCCGAAGTAGTTTACTGATTAGGCGTGCTCAATAAAGCATGAAATAATTGAATGCCATAAGCTATCTGACCTATTTTCAAATTTTCATTCGGACTATGTTGGTTGTTATCAGGGTTGACCATAGGTACTAAAAAAGCGGGTATCTTCAATTCATTTATAAAGGGTGAAATAGGTACCGTACCCCCCATAATTCTAATCTGTACCGGTTTCTCACCAAATTTTTCCGCTAAGGTTTTTACTAGGAAATTTCCAAAGGGATTGTCCAAATCTGTTCGGAAAGCATCGGTTACAGTGCCTTCCGTTACGGTTACTATTTTATCGTGGCGCATTCGTTCCTCTATGGTAGGAACAGATTCCATAATATAGTAGCCTTGCTTTTTAATATGCTCTTTCACCAATGATTTTAATCGATTACCATCAGATTCTGGCACTAATCTTAGGTCCAGCTCTGCAGTTGCGGTAGCAGGCACAATAGTTCTCGCTTGATCCCCGATCCATGCAGAACCCAATCCCCTAATATTTAAGGATGGGTATTGTAAGGCTTCCTGATAGAAGTTGCCTACTTTTTCTGGATTTGAAATAGCTAGATTAGTATTGATTTCCTCAGCGTCATCAGGAACACTTTTTAGAATTTGCACCGTAGCATCGTTCAATGAAATGCCATCATAGTAACCATCAACCAATACCCTACCGTCAGCATCTTTCATCGTTGCAAGTAACCGTGCCAATTGAAAACCAGGATTGGGGGCATAGTTGCCATAATGGCCGCTATGTTGTGGTTCTAAAGGTCCATAGGTAGTTAACGATAATGTGGTAATACCACGACACCCATAAACTATAGTTGGTTTTCCCGACACATGAACTGGACCATCATTGATGACCAAAAAATCGGCTTTTAATAAATCCTTATAGGTACGTACTGCTTGTGGTAGCGGAGCGCTACTTTTTTCCTCTTCACTATCAAGTATAACCTTTACATTGTAGGGGATGGAAATATTTTCCTTTTGTAATATATCAATAGCATTTAAGAACATGACTATTGGTCCCTTATCATCTGAAGTAGATCGTCCAAAAAGACGCCAATCATAATCAATATCTTCGGTTAGTTCATCAAAATTTTGGATTTGCCATCCTGTTTCACTTTTTGATTTTAATACGACTTCATAGGGGTTGGGTTGTTCCCATTTACTAGCATCTACAGACTGACCATCTAAATGCATATAAAACAGAATTGTTGGTTTGGCGTCATCCATTGGAAGTGCAGCAAAGAATAGTGGTAGTCCCTCGGTGTCCAAAATGGAGGTATTAAACCCTCGCTCATTGAACTTTTTTCGTAACCAAAAAAGATTACTGTCAATATCACCTGGGTTGAGTGCATCGTTCGGAATGGCCACAAATTCTCGCAATTCGTTTATAGCATTGGCAACTTTAGATTTCAGTTGGATGGAATCTTGTGCATTTGTTGTAAAAAGGCTTAAAAAAGCCATTACAATTAGTGTTTTTTTCATTCTCGTGTTCATTATTTGGTCAAGTTAAATGTACTGATAATTCAAGATAAGATGGGTAAAAGTTGTTTGGAATGTTGAGTTGCGAAAAGGAAGGGTGTATATAGGACTGACTATTGAAATCGTTTTTTATAAATGTAAAATAAAGGTCGCTAATGTAAGAATTGTACTTCTTTTTCGTTTTAACTTTAATTATCAATTGAATAATGAAAACATCTGAGCAACTGACAGATAAAGTTTATTTCTCCTTTAAGCGAATTAAATACTTAGCAAGTTTGCTTATCGCGTCTATTTCCTTAGGCGTTGTCATGAATGCATTTATGAATTACAGGACCTTTGGCTTGGGCATTATGGTTTATTGTGATTTACTATATGTAGTAGTTATTGCAATTTTGGCAATATTATATTATTTGAGGTTTATAAAGTTAACAACCTTCCTAGTCATTATTGCTTATTTGATACTAATCTCCTTCTGGCTAGTTTTACCGTTTCTATTCAAGCTAGAAGATTTTAACTTTTACTCTTACTTTCTGGAAATACAGTTTTTGATTATGTTGTTTGGTCTTATTCTAACCATGGGAGTTAGGCCATACCATGGTTTAATTTTGGGCGCACTTAACATTGTGTTTGCTACTATTTGTATTTTTCTTGTGCAAGATTTTCAAGTTGAAACTTATCTTTATCATGTGTCTATTGTAACAGCACAATGTATTATTTGTTATGTGATTTTTGAACAGTTTTTTAAGGTAAGAAGAAAAATGAAAAAACATAATGAAACTATTATAAGACAGAATGCCGAACTTTTGGAGCTGACCAATTTTAGAAAAGATATTATTAGAATTATTGCGCATGACCTACGTAATCCTGTTAATCAAATGTCATCCCTACTTGAAGTGGAGGCGTACAGTGAAACTGAAGAAGAACGAAATGAAATCATGGGTCATATGAAAAATTCTGTAGGCAATGCTAATAATATGCTAGAGAATCTTTTGAATTGGGCTATGCAGAATGATACCTCTTTAAAAGAATTTACGATGATTAATGTTGATGACCTTATTGTTTCAGTTGAAAACCAATTGTCCGATCAGCTGTTTCGTAAAAGAATAAAGATTGTTAAAAGATTTGATTACCGTAAAGAAATATTTTACTCTAAAAACGTAATTGAATCTGTTACCAGAAACTTACTGGTAAACGCGGTTAAATTCTCGCCCATGGATAATGATATTATCGTTGATTTAGAAAATAGAGATACAAATTTCAGTCTAAAGGTCTTTAATAAAATTGAAATTACTGAAATAGAGAATATTGAGAAATATAACAATGATAAAAGCCCATTAAAAAGCACAAAAGGTACGAATAACGAGATAGGTTCTGGCAACGGATTGTTAGTGTGTCGTGAAATGTTGGAGAAAAATAATGGAAAACTAACACTAGAATTGAAAGATGACGGTGTAATGGCAACAGTTTATGTAAACAAAGTGCTTTAGATTTTGGTTTTTTAAACTAGGTTTAGCTTGAATTAAAACGGTTAACATAATTCAGATTATGGCTTATCCTATGTTAAGGATATTATTGTCTAAGCCAATTGCCACGTTTTGGTAGCCAACAGAAAAAATTAAAGGATGTTAATATTTTTGTAGGACTATAGTATTCTTTAGGCTATTAATTTGCGCTTTTCTTTACCACGTTAATGACTAGTAATCGTATTAAGAGTATATAGGGAAAAACGTATAGTACTTCATCAAACCAATCTATAAAGCCCCTCGCTTTGGCTCCGCTCATAATCCATTGAAGTTCGCCTCAAATATGGTGTTCTGGGAAAAAAGGTGTATACCCAAGGTTAAGCATAAAAGGAGTATCATTTTCCAATTATTTATAAACGCGTTCAATTTAACGTATTTGATTAATGAAATAGGCCGTTTTGGCAATACCATTAGCCGTCAAATGTTTTATAAAAGCAGAACCAATAATGGCTCCTTTAGCCGTTTTGGTGGCTTGCTGAAAACTTTCTGAATCCTTAATGCCAAACCCGACAATCTGAGGGTTTTTTAAATTCATGTTGGCAATACGATCAAAATAGTCTTCCTGTGCTTTTCCAAATCCATCTTTTGAACCCGTAACACTGGCAGAGCTTACCATATAAATAAAACCGTTGGAAGCTTCGTCTATCTGTTTGATGCGTTCATTACTGGTTTGTGGGGTAATCAAGAAAATATTGATCAACCCATATTTTTTGAATATAATCTCATAATCTTCTTGATATACATCTAACGGAAGGTCTGGCATGATGATACCATCAATTCCAACTTCCTGACATTTTTTACAGAATGCTTCAACACCAAATTGTAACATCGGATTAAAATACCCCATAACCACCAGTGGAATGGTAACGGATTTACGGATATCCTTCAGCTGATCAAAAAGTCTTTCGGTAGTCATACCGTTCTTTAGTGCGGTGGTAGAACTTTCCTGTATGGTGGGGCCATCCGCCAAAGGGTCACTAAAAGGCAATCCGATTTCTATCATATCCACCCCGCTTTTCTCTAAGTCCTGAATGATTTTCACGGTATCGTTTACCGCTGGGTAGCCTGCCGTAAAATATATGGAGAGAAGTTTTTTATCTTCCTGTAGTTTTTGTGTTATTCTATTC
>JBBSKR010000011.1:0-33526 GCA_038256135.1 Flavobacteriales bacterium
AATTTTTCCTGGCGCTTCCAATCCATAATTTCTATCCTTACCAGGCTTTTCACCTAATGGATGACCCCCCATATTATGAATCAATTCCTCGAAGGTATCCTGCATGTGTTTGGCCTGCTTTACCTCAAATTCAGACCATTTATAATTGAACTTGAGCACCGGTATCCCAAATTCATCGACAGTAGTTGGGTCAATTTCACAATAGTTTTCCTTTCTGGCAATACCTTCACCACGACCTCCAAAACCTACGACCGAACCATAGTATTTCTTTACATCATCACGAAGGCTGTCCCCGTAGCCTCCCACTTTTAAACCGAAGAACTTATTAAAATCGTTAGGGTTCCAGCCAAAACCATAATTAGGCTGACCCATACCGCCCCATACTTCTATATGGTAACCCCGTGGAAAATCCAACTTTGAATTATCGCCCCACCATGGAGAATATACGTGCATCCCCCCTACACCATCTTCATTATAGGATGTTTTGCGGTCCATTAAACCGGGTATAAATCCGGCAGCACTAGATCCTGTGGAATCATGCAAATACTTCCCTACCAAATTGCTGCTATTCCCTAAACCATTCGGATGTTGTTTACTTTTTGAATTCAAGAGGATACGTGCAGAACTACAGGCCGAGGCTGCAAGTATGACCACTTTACCCCTTAACTTATATTCTTTTCTATCATCTTTGCTTATGTAGGAAACTCCTGTTGCCTTTCCTTCTTCGTTGGTAGTAATTTCACGTACCATCGAGTTCACAAATAGCTTGACCTGTCCACCGCTTTTTTGAGCCGGAAAAATTAAACAGCTTCCCGAAGAAAAATCGGCATAAACAGAACAAGAACGGGAACATTGTCCACAATAAAAACATACCCCACGCTCATTGTTGATCTTTTTGGTCAGCATGGACAATCGCCCTGGAATTACAGGAATATTGGCTTTTTTTGCTCCATTGATATAAAATAATTCATGTAACCTGGGTTTTGGGGGCGGAAGGAAAAATCCATCCGGATCATCTTCCAAACCTTCATTGGTACCAAAAACCCCTATCAATTTATCGACTTTATCATAGTAAGGTTTTACGTCATCATATCCTATGGGCCAGTCATCACCATGACCATCGCGGGTCTTTCCTTTAAAATCCTTAGGTCCAAAACGCAGAGAAATTCTCCCCCAATGGTTGGTCCGACCACCTAACATTCTTGATCGGTACCACCAGAAATCGGTGTCCCCTTCCTGTGTGTAAGGCTCTCCTTCCACTTCCCATCCACCATAGGCCATGTCCCATTCACCAAACACGCGATCTGTACCAGCACCTCTTCGAGGCGATTCGTAAGGCCATTTCAACTGGGTCATGGTCACAGGGTCGGCCGGGTCAAAATAAGGGCCCGCTTCTACCACAGCAACGTTTAAACCGGCATCTGCCAACTGTTTGGTGGCCATACCGCCACCGGCGCCAGAACCAACAATAATGACGTCATAGATTTCAGAGGATTCTTTTATCTGCATAATTTGAAATTTGTTAAAGCTTACAATTTAGGTATTAAATCAAAAAATCGATGTGTTTTTAGATGAATAACTTTAGGTATTGGATGGACGTTGATTTTTTTACCGGCAACCGACCACTTCAAATGCCAATTATAATTGACTTGTAAAAGTTGAAGCGGGTAGTTCCGCCCTATTATACAAACTGCCCATATCGGTACTTTTCCAGGCGTATCGTACCGCTTTAGGGTTCTTCACTTCCCTGGAGCTAACCAGAATGGTCCCATCCCTCAATTTGGCCTTTGCAGGAAACCATGTTCCACCTTCATTCGAAATCTCGAACTGATCTAGCTTTTTATCCTTCGCATACAGTCCGTTATCATGTGTAAAACGAACTTCAATCTGGTTGCCGTTAATTTTTGCCGATTCAAATAAAGGACCGTAAACTTCTTTATCAAACACCTTAAAATGTTGCTTCAGCGCGATATTTGCCAAACGAAGTCCTACATCCTGTTTATTCTGCGGATGGATGTCTTCAACGGTGCAAATATCACTGGTCATGGCCATACCTGTATTTTCTAGGGTCAAGGTTCTACGTTGTTGATCCCGAACGATTCCACCCTCATAGGGCCTACCGTACTTAAAGGGTGCGATCTGCACATAATAAAACGGTAAATCTGTGGCCCACTCCTTTCTCCAGGAAGTAATCATTTCTGTAAACAGTTTTTGATAACTTTCCCCATTGGCAGTATTAGATTCCCCCTGGTACCAAAGCACGCCCCCTATTTTAAATTTGGTCAACGGTGCGATCATCGCATTATAAAGGACTGACTTTTCTATGGTTACCCATGGATTGGGTTGTAAGAGTTCATGGGCAACGACCAGTTCTGGATGTGCATCGAAAACAGCTTTTGGTGTCCAAACTTCTGCACAAGAAGCACCCCATGAAGCATCTATCAACCCTATGGGAATTTTCAGTTCCTCCTGTACCTTTTTCGCATAAAAATAAGCTACGGCACTAAAATTGGGCATGGTTTCTGGCGAACAAACTTCCCAGGTGCCTGCAACATCTTCAAGTGGATTTGCAGCCGTTCTTTTTTCAACCCTAAATAGTCTTATATTCGGATGGTCAGCATTCTTAATTTCCTCCTTTTTATTATCAATACCGCTATTGGCACTCCACTCCATATTACTTTGCCCTGAACAAAGCCAAACCTCCCCGATCAATATATTTTTCAATACGATTTCATTTTCTTTCCCTTTAAAATGGATGGTAAATGGTCCGCCTGCTCTTGGTGTGGCAACTTGTACCTGCCATTTGGCATCGTTACCGGTCTTGATTTCAAAAGTTGCATCGTCCCAACTTGTCTGTATGGTAATGGCCTCGTTAGGACTTGCCCATCCGTACAACATCACATCGGCCTCCCTTTGTAGAACCATGTTATCCGAAAAAATTTGAGGTAAGGTAATTTCCGCCTGCGCAATGGCTATGGTAAAAAGCCAAAGAACAGCAATACCAAATAGTTTGTTCATTAAGGTTTGGATTTATTCGACTTAAATATAGCTAATTATGTTTCTAAAAAAATCATCAGCTGAATAACTTGGCCTTTTTTTAAAAGATTTCATTTCATACCTTAATCCGATTATTACGTAAATTAAATTTCCAACCCTTAAAATAATCCATATGTCGAATTCAGATTTGAGACTACAAAGACGTAATTTCATCAAAATAACTTCTGCCTCGTTAATGCTGTCCTCTTTTGGGGCCTACGGATTTGAATTTTTTAAGGACGAAAAACCTAAAAAAGTCGGACTTATTGGCACTGGGTGGTATGGTACAAGTGATTTGATGCGGCTGATACAGGTAGCCAATGTAGAGGTGGTTTCCCTGTGCGATGTAGATTCCAACTTTTTGAACGAAACTGCCATATTGGTTTCCAAAAGACAAAAAAGTGGTAAAAGGCCTAAGCTTTACAGTGATTACCGAGAAATGTTAAAAAAGAATGATTTGGATATTGTGCTCATAGGCACCCCTGATCATTGGCACGCCTTAACCTGTATCGAAGCATTGAAATCTGGAGCCCATGTGTATGTACAAAAGCCGATCAGTGTTGATGTGATGGAAGGCGAAGCTATGGTGGCCGCAGCGCGTAAATATAATAAAGTTGTACAGGTAGGCACCCAACGAAAAAGTACACCACATTTGGTGGACGTTAAAAAACAAATTATCGATACCGGACTTTTAGGCACTATTGGCCACGTGGAAATGTGTTGTTACTATCATATGCGTGCCAATGGGAATCCTCCCATTCAGGAAGTACCGGATTTCTTTGATTACGAAATGTGGACAGGCCCTGCACCAATGCGACCTTTTGATGGATTGCCACATAGAAGATGGTGGCGAACGTTTAGGGAATATGGAAATGGAATAACCGGCGATATGTGCGTGCATATGTTGGATACCGTGCGTTGGATGTTAGACTTGGGCTGGCCCAAACGTATTAGCTCCGAAGGTGGTATTTATGTGCAAAAGGATGGAAAATCGAATATATCGGACACCCAGTCGGCCGTATTTGAATATGACGGACTAAATTGCAACTGGCAGCACCGTACGTGGGGGAATCCGGCCGATCCAGATTATCCTTGGGCTTTTAAGATATATGGAGAAAAGGGAGTTTTAAAAGCCGATGTAACGAAGGCCGAATTTATTCCGGTAGGTGATGGAGAACCTATCCTTTTTGAGGTACTTTATGAACGTGAGAAATTCCCTGAGGACCTTACCGAAAAGGATATCGAGTTGCACGCTGCCCCGGCGACCCGCAGACATATGATCGATTTTTTAAACGCCATAAAAAATGGTACGAAGCCGGTAGCGGATATTGAGCAGGGACACATTTCAACAGCAAGCTGTATATTGGCAAATCTATCCATGGATTTAAACAGACCATTAGCGTATGATCCAATTAGCAGAACGGTTTTAAATGATCCGGAGGCGACCAAATTGCTACATCGGGACTACCGAGGTGAATGGAAACATCCACACCCGGATACCGTATAACCTATTGTAATTTTTTGGTAGAATCCCTTACCAAAAGACTGGTTTTTATCGTTTTGGTTTCATAAGGAAGTCCGGGCGTAGTTATCCTTTTGATCAACAATTTGGACGTAAGTTCACCAATGTATTGACCATGCTGACTGACCATGGTCAATGATGGTGTTACATATTTTGATAACTGTCCGTTCGTAAAACCTATTATTGAAATATCATTGGGAACGTTGTACCCTCTGGATTTGACGATATGCAATACTTTTACTGCTGTAATTTCATCAAAAACAATAATCCCCTCGATCGTTTTATAATTGAGCAAGAATGACATTAACAGGTCCAGATCATCCTTTGGTGAAAGGTGTATGAGTAGTTTTGGGTCATAAGGAATTTCATATTCCTGCAATGCCTTCTTATACCCTTGAAGTCTTAATTTACCAACGCTAGAGCTACCTGTGGGATTGACTACCGCAATAGTTTTACAGCCAACATCGATCAAGTGTTTGGTAGTTTTAAACCCTGCCTCGAAATCATCGACCACTACTTTATCACATTCCAAAATATCCGATACCCTATCAAAAAGCACGACGGGAATATCATTATCAATGATATGGGTCAGGGCGTCCAATTTATTCTCATTCTGGGTTTCTTCGGCCAATGAAATTATCAGTCCATCCACTGTGCCAGAATCGAAGAATTCGAGCGTTTTACGTTCTTTGACAACCGACTCATCGCTTATACAACTTATTATATTATAACCATGTTCATTGGTAATTTTTTCGATACCGTATAAAACCTGTACAAAGAAATAATTTAAGATATTAGGTACCACCACCCCTATGGTCTTGGTACTCTTGTTCAACAGATTAAGTGCTAACCTATTTGGCTTATAGTGTTTCTCCTTGGCATATTGCTGAATCCTTAATTTTAATTTGGCACTGATTTCGTGACTGTCGTTTACAGCCTTTGAAACCGTGGAAATGGAAACATTAAAATGTTGTGCTATTTCCTTTAAGGTTATTTTTTTCATTGGGCAAAACTAAAAAAGGTCTTGAAATTAACTCAAGACCTTTTTAATTATATCATATTGGTATTAAATATACTGATTGATGATATTCTCGAACAACTCCTGCTTACCGCTTTGTAGCTGTAGTTCACCATTTTCTTTTGCGAAAGCGTACAAATCGTTTAAATCTAATTTTCCATTTTCAAAGTCCTTCCCTTTTCCAGAATCATAGGAGCTATATCTTTTTTCACGTAGCTTATTGTATGATGAGGATGAAATAATTTTGTCAGCGGTTATCAAAGCTCTGGCAAAAGTATCCGCACCACCAATATGGGCATGGAACACATCATCCAAGTCCGTACTGTTTCTTCTGATTTTCGCGTCAAAATTAACACCACCTCCTTGTAAACCTCCAGCGGTCAAGAATACCAGCATGGCCTCTGTGGTTTCCTGAATATTGTTTGGAAATTGATCGGTATCCCAACCATTTTGATAGTCGCCCCTATTGGCATCCAAACTACCTAGCATTCCGGCTTTTGCTGCAACGGCCAATTCATGCTGAAACGTGTGCTGCGCCAAAGTTGCATGGTTGACTTCAATATTCATTTTAAAGTCATTTTCCAATCCGTATTCTTTCAAAAACCCGATAGCGGTAGCGCAATCAAAATCATACTGATGTTTCATAGGCTCCATTGGTTTCGGTTCGATAAAGAAATTCCCCTTAAAACCTTGGCTTCGCGCATAATCCTTGGCCATGTTCAAGAAACGGCCCATATGGTCCAGTTCACGACCCAAATCGGTATTCAAAAGGGACATATACCCTTCTCTACCGCCCCAAAAAACGTAATTCTCACCACCTAGGGCAATAGTAGCATCCAAAGCCAATTTAATCTGTGCCCCAGCCCTGGCCAATACCTTAAAATCAGGGTTGGTTGCTGCACCGTTCATATACCTGGGGTTTGAAAAACAGTTGGCCGTACCCCAAAGTAATTTCTTACCGGTTTCCTTTTGTTTATCCTTAATGTAATCTGTTATCGTTGAAAGCCTTTTTTCTGATTCGGAAAATGTGGGGCCCTCCTGGATCAAATCAAAGTCATGGAAACAGAAGTAATCGAATCCTATCTTTTCAAAAAATTCAAAAGCGGCATCAGCCTTGTCCTTTGCTGCCAGTATTGGGTCTGAAGCTTTGTCCCATTCAAATTTTTGGGTTCCCGGCCCAAAGGGATCCGAACCTTGCCCACAGAACGTATGCCAATAAGCAGTTGAAAATTTGAAATGGTCCTTCATGGATTTACCTGCCACAACGTGATCAGGATTGTAATATTTAAAGGCCAAAGGATTATCGGAATCCTTTCCTTCAAACTTAATTTTATCAATTCCTTTAAAATATTCCTTATTCCCCATTGTGTTGATGTTATTTATTATTTAAAGATAATTCCAATTCTTTCTTCCAAGTAGCATAAGCGTCTTGGTAGGCCTTCTTTTCTGACGTTGGTGTAAACGTCATCACATAATCATTATCCAATATGGCTTTCCCAAAAGCTTTAAAACCTCCTTTATGCAGGTTTGCAGCCCTCGCCGCGCCAATAGCACCGGTAGTATTATAGATTTCTATATTATAACCTATTAGGGTTGCCACTGTAGTCGAAAAAATCTCGGAACGAAAAAGGTTATCGTTACCAGCGCGCAATACATTTACCCTAATGCCATCAGATTCCATGATTTCCATACCATAGACAAAGGAGAATGCGATGCCCTCCAGTGCCGCCCTGCATAAATGTGCTTTCCCATGATTATTCAAGTTTAAATTGACTATACGCGTACCAACTTCCTGATTTTTAAGCATTCGCTCTGCCCCGTTACCGAAAGGAATCAAAGCAATACCATCAGAACCGATAGGTACTTTACTGGCCAAGGTGTTCATTTCTTCATAAGATTCTACGTCGAGGTTATTTAACAACCATCTGTATTGTATCCCCGCTCCGTTTATACATAATAATTTACCTATTCTTGCGGGTTTTCCGGGGGAATAATTAACATGTGCAAAGTTATTTACCCGTGAGCTTTCCTTAACGGATAAATTATCGGTAACGGCATATACAACCCCAGAAGTACCTCCTGTGGCGGCAACTTCACCGGGATTAAAAACATTTAAGGTCAACGCATTATTAGGTTGATCACCTGCCCTGTATAAAATAGGCGTACCGACTTTAAGTCCGCTTTCTCCTGCCCCTTTTTCGTTCACTTTTGATTGTACCGAAAATGTATCGACGATATCCGGGATCATTTCGATATCCAAGCCATAATGTTCCAATACAATGTCTGCGATCACATCCTTTTCAAAATCCCACAAAATTCCCTCGGAAAGACCCGAAACCGTAGTATTTACAATTCCTGATCATTTATAGGCGATATAATCACCCGGTAACATCATTTTATGGATTTTGGCATAGACCTCAGGTTCATTTTCCTTTACCCATTTTAGTTTGGAGGCCGTAAAATTCGCTGGGGAATTCAGTAAATGGGTATCACAAAGGTCAGGACCTATTTGGTCATAAGCTTTCTGACCTATTTCCACTGCCCTACTATCACACCAGATAATCGATTTCCGCAAGGCATTGCCCTCTTTATCTATCAGGACCAGACCGTGCATTTGGTAAGAAATGCCAATCCCAGAAATATCGTTAGCGCTTACATTATGCTTAAGGCATATCTTTTCTATACCACTACAAACATAGCTCCACCAATCTTCCGGATTTTGCTCGGCCCATCCATTCTTGATCGCTTCCATTGACATTTCTGTCTCCGGTTCTGTTACCGTTCCAATACTTTTTCCCGTTGAAGCGTTCACCAAGGCAATTTTTATAGAGGAACTTCCAATATCCAATCCTAAATGGTACATAGTTGGTATGAGTTGATTTTAGTTGTAATAAGTTAAACCAAAAATAACCACTATAGCTACTATTCTTTATTTTCGTAACGAAAATTAATAGTAACCTCCAATTAAAGGCATATTGAAATAAAATAATTTCAATTTATCACAATGAATATCAAATAGTTACAATAATAAAAAGAATTTGAAAATTTTCGAAAGGGTTTTCGTAAAACAATTGATTGTATGGCATTCAAGTTTGCCTTTTCAATATTCTTCCAATTGATTTTGAAGCTGTTCCAATTTAGAAAGCGCCTCGGACTTCGAATTCACATCCAGTTTTAAATATATATTCTGGATATGGAAATTGACCGCACTAGTGGTTACGAATAACTTTTCTGCAATCATCTTATAGGTAGCTCCTTGACATAGATAATCCACAATCTGATTCTCTCTATCCGAGAAAAACGCAAATGTTTTTTTATGGAAATTATGAATAATCTTCTTTACGATGTCATTGCTCATAGCAGCACCTTCTTTTTCCATACTTCTTAATGCATGTTCCAATTTATCTAAGGTCAGGGGTTTCGTCAAATAACCATTGGCGCCTTTTTTAAATGCATTTTTAATGACATCAAAATCATTAATTTCACTGAGCATGATTACTTTAATGCTCCAATCCTTTTTCCGGAATAATTTGATGGCTTCGATACCGTTGATTCCTGTTAATGCTATTTCCGACAGAACAATATGTGGTAAAGTATTTTTGAAGTCTTTTAAACCGTCTGCCGCAGCGGTATAACTCCCGACCAATTCATAATCCTCTAAATGTTCAAAGTGATTTTCATAGATTGGAAGAAGTGATTTTTCTTGTTCTAATACGATTATTCTTATTTTAGAATTTTTCATAATTTTCAAAGTTTAGCGACATTATTCCAAAAGGAAATATGCCAAAAGGTTAGTTTTGAGTAATTCCAAGAACTTGTTTTAGTTCTTGAATCAACTAAACATAGGACAAGTGTGCTGAGCCGTTAGATTATACTAAAGGTTCAAGACCATTTAAAATGAATGATGAACAGGGTAATCAAAAGATAAAAACCCTAATTCGTCCTAGCTTAGCAGTAATTTAAGGGAACCAGCTAGCGTTGCCGCAGTGGGTTCAAATTAATTACACCAAAACGCTCTATAAACTTTGGTTTAAGAAGATATCTTACTCTAAAGAATGCAGGATTCCTTTCAGTAAAACAGTGAAAATCGGTACTGAGATTAAGTAGGTAAATGTTTTGCATGTCTTTGGGGGGATTTGGGGTTAAACAATGGGTTTCTATAAATTTGGTTCGAGAAATATAGATATTAATGCAACATAGCTGCTGAAAACATCAGAATTTTCGCTCAAATGCAGTTATTTCTTAAAAATTTGTGTAGTTTATCGTATTCTGATCTTCATTTAATTGAATTTTAAAACAAAAAAAAGGAGGGGACCCAGTCATCCCCCCGGATAACACCCCTCCTTTAATTGACAATTCAAACCAATCATTGAAATTCTAAAAAAACACAGTAGGGTTCCATACTTTTATTCCCTACTTATATAATCATCTTCGAAGGTATTGGAAGCAGTTGCGGTAGCTTCATTTACTTGCATGATCCATTTTTCCTCGTTGTATTTTCCATTTAAATTTGTGCTTGCGGCCATTTGTGCATCATTCTTGTAATCATAATCCGCTAAATAGACGTAATAAAGTCCGTTCTCTTTATTGTAAAATTGCTTTGGATCTAAACCTTTTTGCTTTAAATCTTTTATAAAGGCATTCAAATACTTGGTATTGCTATACACATTGGCGATAACGTAATAACCCGAATTCATACCTATAACATCCGAGTCACCCAGCATTTTTACCGGTAATTCCTTGAAAGATTCCCTTCTATCAGTGGCAAAGGCATTCGCAGGTTCTGTTTCAATGTCCATATTTTTAGCATTGGACACGTAAGATGTATTCTCTTCAATACTAAAATCCTGTAGTGAATTTTTAATCTTCGTATCAATATCACTTCGCAACATTCTTACAATCAGCTCAAAACGTTGTTCAAAAGCAGCAATCCTTGCTTCTTCTATGGAATCTTGACGAAGAATCAATTCATCCAAAATAATCTTGTTCTCGTAGGCAAGGTCATTTTCAGATACTTCGGTATATTTTTTATCCTTATTTGATTTTTTGGCATTATCGCGCTCAGCAATTAAATCTGCTATCTGCTCTTCATAATTACGAACGATTCGGTCAATCTGATTATCGGATGAATTGTCTGCAACGGTAATCCCTAAATCATCACCTTTGAAAGTATAGGCCAAGGATATCTCATGATTCCAACCCAAATTTGAATTTTGTTTAGATAGATTTTTCTCCAACAAATAACCTAATGACATTTTTTTACTTAGGTTAAAGCCTACTCCTGCAGAAGCACCATACTCTTCATCCAAAGTAGTCTGTAACCATCCATAGCTAGGCAAGTCCAGCAAGAGAGATCCAAAATAATATAGACTTCCATCCAAGTTTTGACCAACTTGTGCCAAGGGCATCAGGCGTGCATTTTCAAAAAGCCCCCTTGAATTTTCAAAGGAATGGGTATATTGTACCGATGCCTTCACACTTTTTACGGACAGATCTGTTAAAAACTCATTCGTGGTCTGATTGTACTTTAAAAGGTCTTCTGCATAAAATCCAAAATCAAATTTTCCAAGTGACAAATTGATTCCCGGCTGTACGGCGATCTTACTTTCCTTTCTTGCATCGGCAATCTCGGGATCTTCCTCGCTGACCACAACTCTATTTTTATCCAATCCTTGATTGAAATAGGTAATATTAGAACCAAAGGTTAAAAGTGATTTTTCTCCCAACCGTACCGATTTTGCATAATTGGCATTGAAACCAAATTCCTGTACAACACCAGACCACTGGCTATATACACCGATACCCACAGCGGTATGGTCATTTAATTTATTACTGAACCCTAGAAAATAGTTTTGATTATTATCATCAAAGGTGGCGTATTGGTTTCTGTGCAATATGTTCAAATACGATTTGTTTTCGCGTACCAAGGAAAAAGTAGGATTGATAAAAAATCTATTGAAGAACAATTGATTATGATAGGTACTGCTTGATCCTAGATTAGCGTTGGTTTCTTGGCCTTTGACTGTCTGGACAAGAACCAATAATAGTAATGCAATAAGGAAACTATTGATTTTTAACGGACTTTCCATAACGTTTGATTTTAATGATTAGAGAACTAATTGTCTTGTACTATCGGGGGGAAATGAACAATGGGGGGTTATTCATCTTCAATTACGGAACTGGGATAGTGTATTTGCTTTTCGGTATTAAAGGCTTCCAAGAAACGGTAATCCTTATCCTTCTCGCTAGGAAATTCGTCGTTCAAATTGAAGGCCACATTTTGTGTGATCCCCCTAGTTCCATTACGGTTGGATACAACATAGCCAGAGCCATCTTTTTGTAACAAGTTCACGGAATACTCATCATACCTGCTGTTTATGGAATTTCCCATATTCATGGCAAGACCTACTTTCCGCTGCCCTACTTCGACCATATAAACATCCAATCCACCGAACCCTTGTCGCCCGTCCGAAGCAAATACTAAGTTACCATTGGCCACCGGGTTGGGATGCAATTCATTTTTAAAGGTGTTCACCTTTTCTCCAAGATTCATGGCCGTTCCCAAAGCACCGTTTTTTTGAATAGTAGCAACATAGATGTCGTACTCACCAAAACTTCCTGGCATGTTCGATGCGAAAAATAACCGGTTTCCATCGGGCGAAACTGCGGGATGCTTGGCTGAGTAATCGCCAGGGCAAAGTGGTACTTCTATAATCTTCTTCCACTCTCCAGCAATTTTGTCCGCCTTATAGATCTTGTGTACTTTTTGCTTTTTGGAGAACATACCGGTTACCGGTTTTCTGTAAGTGGCTTTGCTGAAATATGCGGTATTACCATCGTTGGTCAATGCCACCGGCGGTGCATATTCCCCTAATGGTTCAGTTGTACTTTTTAGATTGGAAACAAGTTCCTCGTTGGATTCGGAATTATCCCATGGCAAAAATTTATTCCTGTTATTTGAAGTTACACGGGTAGGTATAGCCGTGTGGGTCATTTTGTAATCTTCCTTTACCAGTTCGGTCCAGTTTTCATCGGTAATCTCATTCTCGACCTCCTTGCCCAATTTTGAAACGGCATGGTCAAATCTTTTTTGATAGCTTTTATTTAGGGTACCATCTTCTGAAAGTTCCATAAGCCTACCATACCAATACAGGGCATTTTCATATTTTTTGGATAAAAAATTGGCATTGCCGAGGTCTTCAAAAATTTCCCTATCCGCCAAACCAAGAGATTTTAATTTCTTGTAATTTTCGGCGCGTTTGGAAACTTCCGTAATTTTTTTCTCCTGAAAATTTGTTCGCGTTTGATTGTAGACCAGATCCTGGCCGTAACTTAGAGTGGCCATGCAGGCAAACAATAAGCTGCATTTAATTGAATTGTTCATATTGTTGGATTTATGGGGGTTAATACCTCAAAGTTCCGACAACAGATTCAATCCGTTCTTAATAAAAATTCATAGGTTTTTAAGGAAAATGAAAATTGATTGATTAACGGTTCTATTTATAATACTGAATTTCAGATGGTTAAAAATAAATATAGCTTAATTCTCTACCTGCTTGTTTTTACTTTTATTTGAAATATAGGTATATCCCAAATAAGCAAGTTGAAGACCTACCACTGCAATTTTCAATTTACGGCTTCTTACCAAGACTTTTGCAATACCAAATAATGCTGACAATCCCATAGATATAATTTTTAAATGTTCCCGCTAAAATAGTATACGGTCCCTTTATTGGTTGACTCAATCCGTACAAATAATTAACGAAAACTTCAACTACTGTTCCATTTTCATCTAACAAAGTGTACATCGCAATACAGCCAAAGACTTCTTCAATATAGTTAATACTTATAACGATTTAGTATTAATTTACTCCTAGACTATTAGTAACCGGTGGATACAAAAACCACCATTAAAAATATAATCATGAACAAGGATATTGAAAAAATTGAGGACAGATTAAAAGATTTGGTAACCAAAAACGAAGATGCCATAAAAGGTTTTGAAAAAGCCGCAAAAAATGCCGATCAAGTAGGTATTAAAAGCTACTTTGAAAAAAAGGTGGTAGAACGAATGCAATTTCTAAGGGAATTAAGAGCTGCTGCAAGCGATTTAGATTTAGGGAGTTTAAAAATTGATGGAAGTACTGCAGGTGCAGCACATAGAACATGGATGGACGTAAAAGCCTTTTTCTCAGGCGATAATGACGAAGCAATGTTAGAAGAAGCCGTAAGGGGAGACAAATCTGCTATGGACGACTATGATGACGCATTGGCCGAAACGATGGTTCCACCTAGAATCAAAGAAATTATAAGGGCCCAAAGACAAAAGCTTCAAAACGATTTGGAAACAACTGAAATTTTAGAAGAGTATAGGTAGAAAACCAGCAGCCTAAAAAGCCCTTGCAGATGCAAGGGCTTTTTTTTTATTAATTAGCTTTCCATTCGACCACCGATAATCAAAAGCTACAATTATTTGCGTGCCTTTTTTGCTCGGCGCTTTTTCAACCAGTACTTATAAAATTTTTTGCCAAAATAAAGTATCAATGCTTTCTTCATTTGAAGCTATTAATAGTTCTTCATTTTTTCCTTTCGCTTTTTCAATTTTCTTTCAAGTTCTCTAATGGACTCATTAATTGAATCTATATAATTCTCATTACTAGCTTCGGTGAAAATTCTAGGCCCCGGTAAACTTAAACGTATATTGCAAATTTTACCGGTTTCATCGGATGATGTATTTTCCTCCTTAAAAAAGACATCGGCCCTAATTATATCATCGAACTTAATAAAAAGTTTATCTAATTTTTCTTTTGCATGATCCTCTAGTCGTTGACTAGCGGTTACATTGTCGTATTCGTATATAATATCCATAGTTTTATTTTTATTTGTCTGCATTTACCATCCAACCAATTCCGAAACGGTCGGTACATCTTCCAAAATGACCCCATTCACGTTCCCTGAATTCATGATGAACCTGTCCCCCTTTGGATAAATCCTGGAACAACTGTCTCCCTTCAGCCTCATCGTTTACATCAATACTCATGTTTATCTGGTTTCCATTGTTCAATGGTGTATCGGGCGCAGCATCATATGCCATAAAAAAAATTCCCTTGCCCTTAAGTTCTGCATGTTGTAATTTTTGCCTGAAGGAGGATGGAACATCGATGTTCCTATCTTCATAGGTCTGCCTATTCTTTATTTCCGCATCAAATAGATTTGAGTAAAAATTAAGAGCCTCTTGGCAATTTCCATTAAATGCTAAATATGCTTGTATTTTCATGATTTATAGTTTGCCTGAAATTAAGTAAAGCTATCCTATGACCTTGCCTTAAATCCGCCAATAATTGACGCAAAAGGTGCACGGAATATTTTATTGAAATTCAAGGGAATAGTATCAATGCAAGTAAAACTCACTGATCTGTTGACTTCTCTATTCTCATATTGCCTGTAGCCTACAAAATTAAAATTGTAACAAAACTTTATTCATATTTTAAATTTGTTTAATTTGAAGCGGTTAACTTAAATAGGAGTATACAATGGCAAATTTCAGTTTAAAAGTAAATGGAAAGAATGAGCAGGTAGACGTGGACCCGTCTACGCCCATGTTATGGGTCTTACGAGACAACTTAAAATTAGTGGGAACCAAATATGGTTGCGGTATAGCACAATGTGGTGCCTGTACCGTGCATCTTGGCGATAACGCAGTTCGATCGTGCCAACTAACAATATCGGCAGTAGGCGAACAGGCTATCACCACCATCGAAGGGCTATCCGAAAATGGGGACCATCCGGTACAAAAAGCGTGGTTGGAAGAAGATGTGTACCAGTGTGGCTATTGCCAGGCGGGACAGATCATGAATGCCAGTGCATTTTTAAAAAAGAACGCCAACCCATCGGATGAGGAAATTGAAAATGCCATGAACGGAAACATCTGTAGATGTGGAACCTATACCCGTATAAAGAAAGCGATTAAGAATGCTTCCAGTGCTGAAAATGCCTAAGGCATGTACTTATTCCCCTATCGTTATTGGTTATTAACTTTCAATTTAAAAACAAAAAAATGACACTCATAAAAACAACATATAATAGACGTTCCTTTTTAAAAAGTTCTGCGCTTGCCGGTGGAGGAATGGTAATTGGCTTTAGTTGGCTAGCCTCTTGTAATCCGACTCCTGAACAGGTGCAGCGCATGCCGAAGGAATGGTTTGACATCAACGGCTTCCTTAAAATTGGTGATAACGGTATCGTAACGATTATGTCACCAAATCCGGAAATTGGCCAGAATGTTAAAACATCCATGCCCATGATCGTAGCTGAGGAATTGGATGTCGATTGGAACAATGTAATTGTGGAGCAGGCACCGTTGAATACGGATATCTTTCAAAGACAGTTGGCAGGTGGTAGCCAGTCCATACGAGCTGGATGGGAAGGATTGCGTATGGCAGGGGCGACCGCAAGACATATGTTGATCGCTGCAGCCGCGGAAGCTTGGCAAGTGCCCGCAACGGAAATAACTACCAATGCCGGTGTTTTATCCCATACTGCCTCAGGCAAATCTGCAGGTTATGGTGAAATGGCATCAGCGGCGGCTACTATGGACGTTCCGGAAGAAGTGACCTTAAAAGAAACATCTAAATTCACCATCGTAGGAACGGATAGAAAAAATGTGGACGGGCCTAAATTGGTAACCGGAAAACCATTATTTGGACTGGACATACAAGAAGAAGGGATGCTTATTGCCATGATCGTTCATCCACCTGCGTTTGGCCTCAGCTATAAATCGATGGACGCGGAATCCGTAAAATCCATGCCGGGCATCAAAGATGTGTTTCCTATTGATGTATACCCCGAAGGAGTGGAAAAACAATGGTCGGACGGGGGTGGCATCGCCAAGCTGGTAGCCGTTGTTGGTGAAAGTACCTGGCAATGTATGCAAGCGAAGAAGGCATTAAAAGTGGAATGGGAAAAAACCTCCACCTTGGAAAGCACCTCTGGGCATGTAGAGGCATTGACCAAATTGTTGAATACCACTTCAAAAGAACCTGCCCGAAAAGATGGTGACGTAAACAAAGCCTTTAAGAATGCTGACCGAATTATAGAACGTACCTATAGCGCTCCATTTCTAGCCCATAATACCATGGAACCCATGAACTTTTTTGCTGATGTAACAGCCGAAAAAGCAGTGCTGAACGGACCCATACAAACCCCTGAGTTTCTGGAAAAGACCTTGGCATCCCGTTTGGATATGCCCGTTGAAAAAATTGACATACAGATGACGCGTATGGGTGGTGGTTTCGGTAGACGGTTATATGGACATTTTGGTGTGGAGGCCGCGGTTATTTCAAAGAAAATGGGGACTCCTATTAAACTGGTCTATTCCCGTGAAGACGATATGACCCAAGGTACCTACCGCCCAACATATCTCGTCAAATACAAGGCTGGTCTTGATAAGGACGGCAAATTGATTGCCTGGCATGTTAAAGGTGCCGGTTCCAATGACGATTTAATTTTTGAAGATAGGTTCCCTGCAGGTGCAGTCGATAATTATTTAGCCGAAAAATTTAGTCTGGAGACGAATGTGACTACAGGAGCTTGGAGAGCCCCCCGATCCAACTTTGTTGCAGGAGCGGAACAGTCTTTTATTGATGAGGTTGCGGAAGCAGCTGGAAAAGACCCTATTGAGTTTAGACTTGAATTATTTGATAGAGCGATTGACAGCCCGGTCGGAGATCCTGAAAAAAATGACTATGACCCAAAACGCTATGCAGGCGTATTAAGATTAGTGAAAGAAAAATCAGGATGGGATGGCGATGAAAAAAATGGAGCTGCCAGAGGGGTTTCAGCCTATTATTGCCACAACTCTTATGTTGCCCAAGTATTGGACCTTTCAAAGGATACAAATCCTCCGAAAGTGGACAAAGTATGGTGTGCGGTAGATTGCGGCATTGTCATTAATCCTTTAGCGGCGAAAAATCAAATTGAAGGAGGTATCATCGATGGTATCGGTCATGCCACGTATAGTGAAATGACGTTTAAGGATGGTGTACCTCAACAATCGAATTTTGATACCTATCGTTTAATACGTCAAAAGGAAGCCCCTAGGGAAATTGAAAGTTTTTTTGTAGACAACGGCATAGACCCTACCGGGCTGGGAGAGCCTTCCCTACCCCCAATCATGGGTGCCTTGGCGAACGCCTTGTATAGAGCAACCGGACGAAGACATTATAGTCAACCCTTCATCACCGAAAAACCAGTGGTGGGGTAATCCATAAAATTAATTAAAATCAAGGGCCGGATACATTCCGGCCTTTATCATTTTTAGATGCCTGTAACTTAACCCTTGCTTCCTAAGTGATAAAGCTAATCCATTGCGGGATACCCTGTTCTTGGGTCTATGATATGGCTGTACCGTACGCCATTGAAATTAACAAACTTTTCAAAATTACCTGAAGTAAATACGGCGCCGTTGGTTATTGGTAACAAGGCAAAAACCTTGTTCTTGTCCATCGGGTTGGTCATCGCCACTTTCCATTCTTTACCATCGGGTTGTTTACCCCATGTATTCATATCCCTGATGCATTTATAAACCCAGAAACTACCCCTTTTGAAATCAATAAATCTTTGGCCCTATCATCTGTTTGTATAGGAATTAAGACATTACCCTTTCTTCTAGGAAAATCTACTTGCAATAGCACATAATGATCTTTTGCATAATGCTTGAATTCAGCTGTATTCCAAACCTTCCGATCCAACTTGATACATGGGGCGCACCAATCCGAACAGTCAAATACTGTACCGGTTACTTTTTTTTGAAATCCAATATTTAAAAATCAGATTGTTTGCTTGCTCATTCCCCTATCAAACTAAACGCTCCTTTTATCAAAAATTGTGCATCCGGCTTAAAAATTGAAGTACTATCCAACACGGTCCTACCCTCATAACTGCCACTGGTTTTAACGGCCATCTCCTTAAAATAATAATTATTATCCTTCCTTTCATCCAATAGCAGTACATAGGATTGATCATCGATTACACCGATGGCATCGGTAGGCAATGATGCATGGTTGGCAGTATCCGTTATTATTTTCGCTTCCACGAACATACCGGTCAGGAAATTGGCTTCCTCTTCATTTTTTAGGTGGGCATGTACTTTAATGGTCCTATTTTCATCAATGGAAGTCCCTACCAAATAAATCGCTGCCTTAAAGGTTTCTGAGGAAGCTTCGGGTATCCTAAAATCTACTTCTTGGCCTTCCTTTACCTTCATAATATCCTTTTCAAAGACCGATAACTCCAAATGGATATGATCATTGTCGATAATCTCCATAATTGGAGTGGAAGGGGAAACAAAAGAACCTTTGGAAACATTGACTTTGGTAATGCTCCCGGTTATTGGTGCAAATATGGTAGCAACGGAGCTAATAGTACCTTGCTCCACTTGTTCCGGAGAAATATTGAGCATCGTTAATTGTCTACGAAGCCCATTATATTTAGCAAACGCAGTCTTATAATCACTCTCCGCTTTTAAAAAACTCTTTTGTGATGAAATGTTTTCCGCTACCATGGTCTGCTGCCGCTCATTTTCGGCTTTCAAATAACTCAATTGACCATGAACCTCCATATACTGTTGTTGCATGGACACAAACTCCGGATTCTCAATAGTGACCAACAATTGCCCTTTACG
The DNA here is from genome assembly GCA_038256135.1 of Flavobacteriales bacterium. Lineage (GTDB taxonomy): Bacteria > Bacteroidota > Bacteroidia > Flavobacteriales > Flavobacteriaceae > Maribacter. The sequence continues at coordinate 19,258 of JBBSKR010000011.1, forward strand.
AACTCTATCCCCGACCAATAACGGTGTCCTTTTGATGTACCCTCCCATAATGGCGCTGACCACGGCCCTATTCTCTGGCGGAACGTCAATCATTCCCGTTGTATTGACCATTAGAGGAAAAGAACGCTCTTTGATTACATCCATCTCCATTTTACTTTGCTTGAACTGTTCTTGGGAGATTTGAATGCGGTCATCCGTTATTAAGGTTGATTCCTCACTTTCTTCCGTTTGTTTTTCTTTATTCCCACAGCTCCAAAGCGTGGCAACACTCACTAGTATTATTATTTTATATAGGATTCGTTGCATGGCGCGGTATTTATAATGTTAGGAAATTAATGTCTATTACGGTTTGATTGTATTCTTTAAGTTTGTCCAAGTATCCCAATTTAATTTGATAGGCACTTTCCAAACTTTGGATGTACTGATAGAAATCAATCTCCCCATTTTTAAAACTAATTTGGGCCGTTTTTAAAATTTCATCGGACAACGCAGCTCCTTCATTTTCATAATAATTCAATGCATTTTGAATTTGCGCAGCTTGTTGCAAAAGCACTTCGTGTTTCGCCCTAATTTGAATCTTATAATCCATAGTCTCGGCCAATGCCCTTTCCTCTGCTATTTTTGAGGCTTTGATCCTCGAGGCTTGCCCACTGAACAACAATGGAATTTTAAGACCCAATTGATATCCGTATAAATTAGTATCGAGTTGATCATTAGTCCCCTGAAAATAACTTACACTAATATCTGGCAACAGCTGTTGTTTCTCAAAGCTATTTTCCGCAGCCAATACGGTGTTGTTATTTTCATAATAGGCTACCTCAGGAGTAGTGTCTACTGGTAATGCATTCAGACCTATCTTAAGGCTCAAGGCATCCGCAATAAGAAGACTATCCTCCACTTGCACGGTTTTCAGGAGATTACGATATGCATTGGAAACCTCTTGAATCGCCTGCTTATAATTTAAATCGATTTGGCGCTGTTTGGAGGCCGCAGTAATCTTTTCCAGATAATTGGTTTCCCCCAACTCAAAACGTCTGGCAGCCATTGCGGCAAAGTTGGCGTACAAACTATCCAACAAACTATACACCCTAACTTTTTCCCGAGCTATTTGATAGTGGTAATAACCGGTGGTCACCCTTCGTTCCAGTGCTTTACGTTGAATATCAAAACCACTTTTCACCAAATCTGACTGGATTTTTTTTACCCTTTTTTCAGAGAAGTAAGCTGTGGGAAATCGAAAATCCTGCTGAACGCCAAATACCTTAAGCGGTATACTATTTGGTGCTATGTTATTCTCATCATACTCATAATATACGTGGGTCTTATTGAAATTGAAAGCACTACCGACCAAAGCCTCGGATTGGTCCACTTTAAGCTTACCCGCTTTTAAACCCATATTATTTTCAATGGCTAAAGGAATTAGCCCGTTTAAACCTAGACTTCGTTGTTCCTGTCCAGAAACCCCAAATGCAAAACAAAAAATAATAACCCCTAGTCCTTTCTTAGCTAAGGCTTTTGGCGACAACTCCTTTAATTTAAAATCCCCATCAAATATGGAATACAAAACTGGTAATACCACCAAGGTTAAAATGGTAGCTGAAACCAGTCCCCCAATGACAACGGTTGCCAATGGCCGCTGCACCTCAGCACCTGCACTGGTAGAAATAGCCATTGGAAGAAAACCAAGTGCTGCGGCAGATGCTGTCAATAATACCGCTCTTAGCCGATCCTTGGTTCCCTGCTTGATCAAATCTTCCAAACTATCGAAAGGTTCTTTTTTCAATTCCTTGAAGTGTTCTATCAATACGATTCCATTCAAAACCGCAATTCCAAAAAGAGCGATAAACCCAACTCCTGCGGAAATACTGAACGGCAATCCCCTAATCCATAATAACATTACGCCACCAACGGCCGCCAGTGGTATCGCAGAATAGATCATTAGTGCCTCCTTCACCGACTTAAAGGCAAAGAATAACAATATGAAAATAAGGATCAAGGCAATGGGAACCGCTATTAAAAGTCGATCGCGGGCACTTTGTAAATTTTCAAACTGACCCCCGTAGGTAATTGAATAGCCAACAGGTAGTTTTACATTCTGGTCGACCAGTTTTTGGACATCGTCAACAACGGATTGCAAATCGCGGTTACGCACATTAATGCCCACGACAATTCTCCTTTTTGTATCATCCCTAGCTATTTTGGCTGCCCCTTTTTTATAGGTAATATCCGCTAATTCGCTGAGCGGAACTTTACCTCCAGCGGGCACATCAACATATAGGTTCCTTAGATTATCGATATCCTGTCTTCTATCCTGATCTAGGCGTACCACCAAATCAAATCGTTTTTCGCCTTCGAATACGCTACCAGCGGTTTTACCGGCAAAACCCATAGAAATCATGTCGTTCAATTCTTGAATATTGAGTCCGTAGCGCGCGATTTTTGTGCAATCATAATTGACGCTCATTTCCGGCAGCCCTATAATTTTCTCGACGGTAATATCCGCAGCACCTGTAACATTCTGGATCAAAGCGCTTATTTCGTTTCCTTTTTTAGCTAGAATGTCCAGATCCGGACCGAATATCTTAATTGCAATATCTGCCCGTACTCCGGTAATAAGTTCGTTGAACCGCATTTCTATAGGTTGTGTAAATTCTACTTCCATCCCAGGTATCACCGCTAAGGCTTCCTTAAATTTATCGGCCAATTCATCCTTGCTTTCTGCGCTGGTCCATTCATCTTTAGGTGCCAAAATAATAATAACATCGCTCTCCTCCATAGACATAGGATCCGTAGGAACCTCTGCCGCACCAATTCTTGTCACCACCTGTTTCACTTCCGGGAAATTCGTGAGCAGTATTTTCTCAATCTCGGTTGTAATAGCTGCCGTATTACTTAAAGAAGTCCCTGTTTTTAAAATCGGTTGTATCACAAAGTCACCTTCGTCCAAGGTAGGCACGAACTCCCCACCCATTGCGGTAAAGAGGTAAATCGAAATAGCTAAAAGAACAGCGGCAAACCCCAAGACCAATTTCTTGCTGCGTAACGCCCATTGTATAATGGGTTCGTACTTGTTGCTCAACCATTTCATTAACCGTACTGAAATATTCTTATCAGATTCTTTCGAGGGTTTTAGAAATATGGAAGCGGCCACCGGTACATAGGTACAACATAGGATCATGGCTCCTATTAGTGCAAAACTGAAGGTAAGTGCCATAGGTTTGAACATTTTTCCTTCCACACCACTTAAAGAAAGAATCGGAATAAAAACAATGAGTATAATAAGTTGCCCGAAGATGGCCGAATTCATCATTCTTGAAGCACCATTAAACGTAATGTCATCTTTTAGGGCCTGCCTATCCGCTTTTGCCAACGCGTTTATTTCTTGCTGCTTTCTGGTTATTTCGAAAGCAATAAATTCTACAATAATGACAGCCCCATCGATGATAATTCCAAAATCAATGGCCCCTAAACTCATCAAGTTGGCATCTACGCCAAAAATATACATGAGCGATAGGGCGAAAAGTAAACTTAACGGAATTACTGAAGCTACCACCAATCCCGATCGGAAATTTCCTAAAAGCAGGACCACTACAAAAATGACGATCAAACATCCCAAAACCAGATTTTCGGTAACCGTAAAGGTTGTCCTGGCAATGAGCTCGCTACGATCCAAAAACGGATTGATATAAACGCCAGGAGGCAAGGTCTTGGAAATTTCCGCAACCCTTTCATTTACTGCTTCAATTACTTTTTTGGAGTTCGCATCCTTTAACATCATCACTTGCCCCAAAACCTTCTCGCCCTCTCCATTACCGGTTATCGCTCCAAAACGAATGGCACTTCCAAAACCCACGGTGGCCACATCCTTAATATAAATGGGGATGACATCATCATTTTTAACTACAATATTACGGATGTCCTCAAGGGAGGAAACCAACCCTTCTCCACGGATAAAAAAAGCTTGGTTCACCTTTTCTATATAGCCACCGCCAGAAACGCTGTTATTACTTTCAAGTGCTTTAAATACATCACTAGCGGTAATATTCATGGCATTCAGCTTCTCCGTATTAATGGCAACCTCGTATTGCTTTAAAAAGCCTCCCCATGTGTTTACCTCAACCACACCCGGAATACCAGATAACTGACGTTTTACGATCCAATCTTGTATGGTTCTCAGATCCATTGCGGTATAGTTATCTTTATAATCGGGTTTTACCTCCAGAACATATTGATAAATTTCTCCCAAACCTGTGGTAATAGGTCCCATTTGAGGGGTTCCAAACCCTTGTGGTATTTTCTCTTCTGCGGATTTTATTTTTTCCGCAATCAATTGTCTAGGCAAATAAGTGCCTAGATTATCTTCAAACACAATAGTAACAACAGATAAACCAAACTTGGATACCGAACGAATTTCCATTACCCCAGGCAAATTTGCCATCTCCAACTCAATGGGATAGGTAATAAACTGCTCCATGTCTTTAGTAGAAAGATTTCGGGATGTCGTGATGACCTGCACCTGATTATTGGTCACATCGGGTACGGCGCCAATAGGAATTTGTGATAGGGAATATAACCCGTATCCTACGATAAAAACGGTGAATAATAGAACGACAAATTTGTTCCTTATGCTGAAATTGATAATCTGTGATAGCATTTTTTCATAATAAATCAATGTTAGTCGCCCTAAATCGGTTCGGTAAGCTAGGACTAAAAAATAAACGTATCGATTGCGTTATGAAATGCGCGGTGGCTGCAAAATACCTTCTGAGTGTAGTGAAGATGAAGGTTCCTGATAATAGAAATTACGCGATTTAAAATCCAAAATTTCCAATTGATTCAATTCTGCTTTGAATGTTTCCGTAACGAATGCCATAACTGGGGCGATATGGCAATTATGGTCAAACGGTAGTTTTTCGTGATCCTTCTTTTCCTCTTGATGTTTTTTTTGATGATCTGCTTTTAATTCCCCATAATGTTTGGAAAGAAATACGATTAAATTATCCCCATATTGGTCGTTATGAAATTGGGCATGTTCGATAAAATTGTCTAATTGAACAATATCATTGTAATGAATCCCAAAGCTTTGCAGCAAGATTATGGATGATATGAATATGGAAAATAACTTGTTCACAGTAACGAATTTATGAAATTAAGCAATGTTAAACACATTAAAATAAGTTCATTCCTTTTATCCTACTAAAAATTAAAACTGTTCACAACCATTGCAACCTAGACCTAAAAAACACGTTCTCAAAATTAAATACGGAAAATCCATTGGCACAAACCATCTTAGGAAAATACATAAATCTTTCTTAAAATAGAAATTAACCCCTTGTAACGTCCTAGAATAAGTAATCCAAGAAAGTCGACATGAATTTTCGAAAATTGACAAATCTTAAAAACCCATTCTAAAATACTTGGAAAACCCCCTACCTGGTTGTTCAGTCAAAACTTGAATTAAGTGAGATGATTATAATTATTTTTGCTTCTTCAGCTCAAGAAAGCCCAAGTTCCAGAGGAAGTAAATCTGTTATGGTTCCACGCAACACATAGCCAATTACTCTTTTCAGAGTATTTCATTAAGCATAAAAATCTAGGAAAGAATTTTGGTATTTTGAACGATTGATCCATATTTTTCAATCCAACCAGCGGCAGTAGGGTTGATTGCTATTTAAATTATGTAGTAAACGTAACAAAATTATAAAATGGTATGATTCAAAGATCCCGCCAAAATAGGAATATGCGAAGGTTATTGTAAGGAGTCAAGAATAAAGTCTTTAGAACAAAACAATTTTAAGCATCCGAATTAAGTTTGCAACAATCCCTTCACCCTCAAATTTCAAAGCTTTAATTTTTAATTAGCAATTAAAACTGAACCTTGTTTTTTTTGGTACGTAAGTAAGGGTGATTCTAAAATTTAAAAATTAAGTGTTATGAATAAAAAAATAATTAAAGTAGACGCCAATCTTAAACCTAACAATCGCCGTAGGTTTTTAAGATTGAGTGGAATGGGTATTGCAGGAGCCGGTTTATTTATGGCTTGTAATAATGATGACGATATGGCTGTTATCGATCCAATGCCACCTGCAAACGGTATATTTGATTTAGGGTCTGGGGATGTAGCTGTTTTAAATTATGCGTACGCTCTAGAACAATTAGAAGCGGATTTCTATACCAAGGTCGTTAACTCCTTTTACTCAAATATTAGTGATGAAGAACGTTTGGTATTGACTGACCTTTATAACCACGAGGTAAATCACCGTGAATTCTTTAAAGCGGCAATTACTGCAGCAGTTGGTAGTAATACCGAATTGGTATTGCCGACACTGGAATTTGATTATGGCAACTTGGACTTCAACAACAGAGATCAGGTATTAGGAACGGCCAAAACTTTAGAGGATACGGGAGTAGCCGCTTATAATGGTGCCGGGAGATTATTGCAAAATGTAGATTTTTTGCTTTTGGCGGGTAAAATTGTCTCGGTCGAGGCAAGACATGCTTCCGCTATTCGCACACTGATCAATCCAGGTTCTGCTGATTTTGCCGGTGATGATATTATTGATGTAGTGACAGGTCTTGATTTGGCTTTAGATCCATCAGCTGTTCTTTCAGCTGTTGGTGATACAGGTTTTATCACTACCCCGTTCACCGCAAACAACTTACCGTAATCTTTAACCTAGAAAAAAAATAAAATTATGAATGTTATAAAATTTTTAGATGAATTTACCACTGATAATCTTTTAGAAGGTAAATCATCAAGACGAGATATATTTGGAACCCTAGGTTCCTTATCAAAGAAAGCCGCAATGGCCGCAGTTCCTTTTGGTCTGGCAACAATGCCAACCAAAACATACGCACAATCCATGTCCGCTGATCCAGTTGGCGCATTACAATTAGCATTGACCTTAGAATATTTGGAAGACGAATTCTATGATCTTGCATTGCAATCTGGCGTTTTACCATCAGGTAGACCAGAAACCATTTACATGCAAATTTCAAAGCACGAGCAGGCACATGTAGATTTCTTGATTGCAGGTTTGGAAGGTGCCGGTGTAACACCTGTTGAAAAACCAACATTTGATTTTACCGTTGGCGGAATGTTCGATCCCTTTAATGACAATGGTACAGGACAAGAAACTGCTTATGCACAAATGTTAGCTTTGGCACAAGCTTTTGAAGATACGGGGGTAAGAGCCTATAAAGGACAAGCAGGAAACCTCTTAGGTTCTCCATTTTTAACAGCTGCATTGCAGATTCACTCCGTTGAGGCGAGGCACGCTTCCGAAATTAGAAGATTAAGAGGATTGCAAGGTTGGATTACCAACAATGAAAGGGGAGCTGGTATGCCCGAAGCTACCCAACCTGTCTATAATGGTGAAGAGAACATCACCCAAGGCGGACTTGATGTGACCACGTTAGGCTCTGGCGATCCATTTGGCATGGTTTCTACTACACAAGCCTATGATGAACCATTAACTGGTGACGAAGCTACTGCGATTGCAAGTTTATTTATAGTGGCTTAGAAGTTTTAGTATATCGGAATATATGAAAAGGGGAGATTTCCAAATTTGGAATCTTCCCTTTTTCATTGAAGCGATATAATTTTCAAAAACAATTATAAGGACAGATTACCGGACAATTGTTTCAGGATTACTTCAGACCGAACCTTGGCAGTAATAGTTTAATTGGGCCTTTTTTAACTCAATGGTAGTAATCCCTATTCGATACTTCTCTACGGTGATATCCAAATTTTCTTTAGTGACAACTTCATTGCTCCCTTCCAATTCTATAAGATTGATGTTAGTTAGATACGTTTGATAGGTAGTACCTAACATGGATAACAGCTCCTGTTCCTGTTCTGCTATGGCAAATTGGGCATTCTGTAATTCTATTTTCCCTATTTTTTCATTTCTATTTTTGGTTGAATCCGTCAAAAAGATTTAAGGTTGCCCCAAAGCCATAATTAAATCTTCATTTTTTAAAGAATCATATTCACAATGCAAAGCTCGATATTGTCAGCCTTACCAAAAGATATGGTTTTCCTATAAAATATTTTCGATGCAGATACGATTTGGAAGCTTAGGCTAACAATATGAATCCAATTGAGGATAAAAAATTATTGCGCGACCCGCTAAAAGGCTCTGGGATTGAAAAGTTCCCTATATACTTAACCAGCGGCTGTTTTGATTGATAACAAATTCTTTTAGCGTTATTATGTAGGCTTTTAAGGTCAACAAAAAGATTTAACATTTGGTACATTTGATAGGAATTGTTTTAAACAAAAATTAAATAGTAACACTTAAACTAAATAAATTATGAAAGATATTATATGGATCATCGTAGCAGTACTTGTAATCGGATGGCTAATTGGATTTTTTGCGTTCCCCAATGTGGGTGGAATAATCCACGTTATTTTAGTGATAGCCGTAATTTTGATTATTTACAAATTGGTCACCGGCCGAGGTGTTTAGGTCGATTATAATACTAAATATAGTATAGGCTGTCTAAAAAGTACATACCGTTGTCAATTCGAGCCTAGAAACCTCAGGGTAGAACTACAAACTGTTGGGATTCAAAACATCTCGATTAAATCTGTCCTGAGCGTTACCGAAGGTCTCGATGTGGTAGATTGATAAAAATCAGACTTTTTAGACAGCCTCTTTCCTTAATGGGCAATTCAAAATTTGTTATCAGACGGATTCGCTCATCCATTGAAATATCAACAACAGCGCTGAAAATTGAGGTAATGGCTTTCATTTTTCTAAGCGGATTTTCTCGGTTGCCGTTCCAGTTCATGAATAGGTTCTGAAAGGGAATCCTTGAAATTTTTATGGCTGGCCTAGGCTTACAATATTGGGCATTAAAGGTCAATCTGATATTGCATATTATATGCTACATAGTTTTAAATTTTGTTTTCCAAATAGTATCAAACGGGTAATTATCTTTTAGGGTCAAAAATTATTCTTTTGGCAATAGGGCAATCTTAGTTCTCCAAGTAACTTTGGTTCAACCGTTTAAAAACAAGTATCGTATTATTTCCGAATTCATGTCATAATCTACACGTTCTTAAGAAAAGGTTCAGAACAAAATAAGTAAAACCCACAATTACCCAAAACCAGCATGGATCTAGAAAATTTAATTGCCGAATTTCAGAAAAAGGAAATATCCGCCTTCGAAAAATTATATACTATGTATGCCGAGAATATGTGCGGTATAATCTTTCATATCGTAAAAAACCGCCATGATGCCGAAGAGATTTGCCAAGATGTTTTTTTAAAGGCCTGGCACAACTCCCATAAATATGATGCCGGTAAAGGGAGGTTTTTTACATGGCTGCTTAATATTGCAAGAAATTCTGCAATAGATTGCACTCGGTCCAAAGTGTACAAAAATAATAGTAAAACCATATGCTCGGCAGACATTTCCAATTTTGATTGTTATAATAGCTATGTCATGGATGGGCAAATAGATACGATAGGGTTGAACTCCCTTCTTGGAAATTTGGCCAAAAAAAATAGGATGGTAATCATTTTGTTCTATTTAAAGGGATATACCCATAGTGAAATTTCCGAACAGTTGAATATTCCAATCGGCACGGTGAAAACCAGAAATAGAAGCGGGGTTTTACAACTACGCAAGAATTTAGCTCGAATGGAAACGGCAATTTCCAGTTCCTTGGTCGTATAAACCCCGTTTAAACTATATTTTATCTTAAGCACGTTCCCGTTGTAGTTATAAAGGATTTTTAAGATCAAGTATGGTGTTGAGTGATAACCGACTTGCGTGTTATCAATGTATAGTACTTGGAATAGAACGGACTTATACCCCTTAAGGTCAAAAATTCAACAACCAGAATTAAAAAGTGAACAGCGATTTTTAGTACTTCCAATTGGGCACTTTTCCTGTTTTGAAGAAATAAATCACCTAAAACTGCACTATGAAAAAAATAGATTTTAGTGATATAAGTGTATTATATGCCAATTGCACCTTAAAAAAATCCCCAGAGGTAAGCCATACATCCAATTTGATGTCGGTCTCCCAAACTATTTTGAACAATGAAAATGTAGCCTTTGACGAGATTCGGCTAATAGACTACCATGTAGCTACCGGTATTTATCCCGATATGACCGAACATGGTTGGGACCAAGATGATTGGCCAGATCTTTTCAAAAAAATTATGAAAGCTGATATTCTTATTATAGGCACTCCCATTTGGCTTGGAGAAAAGTCATCTGTTGCCCAAAAATTGATTGAGCGATTATACGCAATGAGCGGCGAAACGAATGATAAAGGTCAATATATATTTTATGGAAAAGTAGGGGGCTGTATGGTAACGGGTAATGAAGATGGGATAAAACATTGTGCTATGGGAATTTTATATGCCCTTCAACACGTAGGTTATTCCATTCCGCCTCAAGCCGATTGTGGGTGGATCGGGGCGGTAGGTCCGGGACCTAGCTATGGCGATACAAGTTGGAAGGATCAACCTTGCCATCCTCCTATTGGCTATGATTCAAATTTCACAAATCGAAATACAACTTTTATGACCTATAATTTGTTACATCTGGCTTCTATGCTTAAAAATCAAGATGGATACGCCAACTATGGAAATTCCAGAGAAAAGTGGGACGACGGCACGCATTGGGGCTTTGAGAATCCCGAATAAAGGTAGTATCATAAAATTTTAAAACCATTGAATGAAACCATGCCCCCATTATCAATCGGTTCGCAAGTTGGATTGACATATTTGGGCATATTGCACAAGAAAATTTTAAGAAACCAAAGCTTTTCAAGGTAGTAGAATTCAAAATATCAGTATATCAAACTTAAAGTGCTATGAAAAATAAAAAAGACAATGCAGATCAAACAATGGAAGCGCGACCGGCTTTGATATGCATTCCCGATATTAGCGGGTTTACCAAATTTATGTCCGAGGCCGATTTTGAGCTCAGCTCGAAAATCATTCCGGCCCTGCTCAACGAAATTATTTATTCGAACGAAATCGGACTCAAGGTTTCCGAAATAGAGGGCGATGCTGTCTTGTTCTATAAATTCGGCGAAATGCCATCCTTGTCGGCGATTATTACGCAATGCAAAAGATTTTATTCAGATTTCTACGGTAAGTTGAAAACTTTAAGCGACAAAAATGAAGATACGGGGGACTTCAGCCTGATTACAGAACATCTCGGCCTAAAAATAATCTTACATTTCGGGAAGGAAGTAGGGATGACACAAATCGGCAACCGCATAAAACTAATTGGGGAAGAGGTCATCGTGGCGCATCGGTTTTTAAAGAACGACCTAAAATCGAAGGAATACATTTTGATTTCGAGCGATTTACTGGACCAATTCGATGCAAAGCATGTACAAACATTAAAAGATCAGGGCGAAATTCGGCAAATGGAAATGATGATGGAACATATCGGTACCGTAAAATACTATTTTATAGACCTAAAGCCCTAGCGCGAGGTAACTTCGTGTTCCCTTGGATGCTTCCAAACAATTTCTGCTAAAATTGGGCTGAGGACCATACTATTTCGTTACATCCCAGCCTTGGCAAGCTGTCTTTTAGCAGTTTCTATTTCACCTTACTTGGCATAATCCATTTTTTAAGGCACCGCCTTATCTGGTTAAAAAAGTTTACCAATCCTATCGTCAGTTAGTCTGAATGCACTTATTTCGTACGTACAATCTCTTTAAAATGCGAAGCACTGCTATAAAGAAAAAAATTGATGCGGGACGACCGTACGGTGAATTCTTGAAAATATCGCTCTTGAAGACCCGCTTTCCCTTATTCATTTATATACCGGTTCCAAAAAAACGATTTTCGAAACCATAGGGCATCCACAACCACCCAAAATGGAATCGATAAAAAAATTTTTAAAGGAGAGGGTTTAGGGTCAATCTAAACTCCGTTAGGGTCAATGGTCGGTATTGGTCATGTTTACCTTTAATACAAAGAAATATGTTTTATTTCTCATAACAATGATTTGGTATTCGATGCGATACACAATACTAATAACACTTAAAATATAAACACTATGAAAACAATGGCTTTTAATGTACTTGCGATACTTTCGCTGGTATTGGTATGGGGCTGCGGCCCAAAAATTTCTTCGACCACGAGCACTCAAAAGGATCTCAGTGCGTATAAAACCTATGCGTACCTTCCAAATAGTAATGCCGAGGTGCCTGAGAGCACACAACAGTCGGAAGATGTCGGTAAAAATATAGTGGATGCTATCAATAGTAATATGCAGAGCGCGGGCTATACCCTTGAAAGGAACAATCCCGACCTGTTGGTGATCGTCAACACCAATTACAATGAGGATACGAACATCTCAGTCGACAGGGAATATGCCAATGCCTATTACCCATATACTTCTGCACTCCCCGTAAATAGCTATTATGACCCATACTATTATCGCGGTTACGACAACTTTAATAGTATTGTCGATTATGATGTTAACCTGAACTCCCATACCGATGCAGGGATGACCATAAATATCGTAGATCGGAAAACAAAGAATATTATATGGAGCGGGTCGGCTACCGATTTTGACATTTACCAACAAAACGCCTCTCAGGAAGTTTCGGAGTCGGTGGACACCATTTTTGAAAAGTATCCGACAACTACGCAAAACTAAGCGATACTTTTCCAATGTAACCAAAAAGAACTTGGCAGCGATAGAAAGCATGTACGGGTTAATTTCAAAAGTTAATAAACAAACACTTAAATAATAAAATTATGGCAGAGATTAAAGTTGAAAAAAAGAACAACAATTACTGGATCTGGATCGTTTTGGGTCTCATACTGGCAGCTATGCTGGTGTATTTTCTAATGAATGACGATGATGATACCATCGATGATGTCGACGATATCGAACGTATAGAGACCGACGACAACGGGGTTGGTAATTCGTCTAGGGAAAGAGATATGCAAAATTCGTCAGCTATGGATATTACGGCGAATGGTTTTGCAGAAACTGCTGAATTCACCGCCTTTATAGGGGACAAATCCAAAATGGGCATAGACCATGAATATACCAATGAGGCGATGACGAAATTGGTAGATGCGACAATAGAACACGCCAAGGTTGCCGGTGTAAATATCGATAACGAACTACGATCGGTCAATCAAAAGGCGGAAGCCATTACCGAAAACCCTATGGATACGAATCATTCTGACAAGATCAGACAGGCCTACCTGTCCGTTACCGATGCAATCGAAAAAGTACAAATGGAAAAATTTCCCCAGTTGTCCGACGAATTGCAGGAAGTGCGGTCTGCCGCCGAAAGTATCGATCCGAAAGTATTGACCCTGGATCAAAAGGAGAAAGTGAACGGTTACTTCGATGAAGCTGCCGAACTATTACAGCAAATGATTTAATCTATAAAATAAAGCGTATGAACACCGAGAATAAAAATGACAGAAATCTATCTTATTTAAACGAACTTTCCGATTACAAGGTATCCGATAGCGATAAGGACGTACGGAACTGGAATGTAAAAGATGCCCAAGGTAAAATCATTGGGAAAATTGACGATCTATTGATCAGTAAAAGGGACAACCGAGTGGTATACCTCAATATGGAGGTAAATAAATCCCTTATCGATGATAACTATAAACCTTATGCCAGATCGAACTACGCAGGCTCTGAGGATTACACGAACAAAGAGGGTGAAAACCATTTGATCATTCCCATAGGTATGGTCAATCTTGATATTGATGATGAAATCGTACATACCCCTAAACTAAATGGACGGACTTTTGCCGAAACCAAACGGATCGGCAAGGGTTCGGTAATCGATAGGCATTACGAGACCAACGTGCTCGAATCGTACAACCGCGATAATGACCTGGAATTTAGCTCGCAAGAACGGCAAGACCATGATACTGAATTGTATCAACGAACCGAATATAAAAGTCGTCATCAAGGGGAACAGGAAGAACTTTAAACTAAAGTGCTTGCATAATCCTGCAATTGCAGTCTCTTAACTGGCGCTTCGAGACGAAGCTTTAAAATATTGCTTGAAATTTAAGATGGAAGTTAACCGACTTCCATCTTTTTGCGTTTTTCGATACTTTTAAATGCAATTCCCTACCCATATAAATGGAAATTTTTAGGGCATACGGAAAGGCGAACACTACCGCCGAATCGTAAAAGTTTACCTCTATTTGGTAATGCCATAATCTTATTGTTTGAAACCGTTATTTAGTTCAGTTTGATAGATATAATTTGAAAAAACGTAGTTAACCCAGATTTAC
>JBBSKR010000012.1:0-32919 GCA_038256135.1 Flavobacteriales bacterium
ATTTTAAAGCGAAAGGTGATAGACCACTATCGCAAAATAAACTCAAAGAAAGGAAAAGCAGAAGTTAGAATGAGCTACAGCTCCCAAACCGATGCGGAAGGTGATTGGCTAGAGGAACGTATAGCGGACCCCAATAGTAATTTTGAGAACGACGCTATGGAGAATGAGGAACTGGGCATGGCCATACAAAAATGCATTTCCAAACTGCCCAAAAAACAAGCACAGGTTTTTACCATGAAAACCATAGAAGGCATGGAAACTGAAGATATTTGTAATGCCTTGGGAATTAATGCGTCTAACCTGTGGGTAATGATACATAGGGCCAGAACGGGCCTAATGGGTTGTTTAAATCAAAATTGGTTTTGAGTATGATGATTTCTTGTGAAAAGGCGGTTTGTATTTGCAACAAGACTCAGTATAAAGAAGCTTCTGTATGGGACATCTTAAAGTTAAGATTCCATATATTTATTTGTAAGGCATGTTCTAAGCACAGTCACCAAAACAATACGTTGACATCACTTTGCGAAAAGGCAAAACTGGTAGCATTTTCAGAAGAGGAGAAAAAGAAATTGAGAGAATCTATCGCTACAAAAAATTAGAAATTGTTTCTTCCAACGAGTAAAATAAGCCACCAAAATATTGGAATTGCCTCCACCCAAAACGAGGAAAAATAGTTACCTTGATTTAATTTAGTTCGGAATAGCACGACCAATAAAATTATAAAAAGTACTGCTTCAGCATATATACTTGCGACATCGAAGTCGTGCTTCAAAAATGTGATTCCAAAAAAAAGAATTGCCCAACACAATCCAATCCATTTAGCTCCTTTAATTCCTGCCCGTTGTGGTAATGTATTCAATTCTGGACTGTCATATTTCATATCACGTATTTCAAAAGGTATCATTAGTATCAGCATCAACAAAAAACGTTGAAAAGTTTCCACCTTCACAGTCCACGATATTAGTTCATTTTGCGAAATAACGGGCAATATAACAGTAGTGCCCGCCCAAACTGTTGCTACAATCAGAATTTTTAATCCGCTTAAGCTTCTGAAATTTTTATGTTTCGGAAGAACCGGAAGGGCATAAAGTCCCGTGATACCCCCCAAAACCAAAAGTCCGATTAAAACCCTTTCCGATAAAAAAAAGACTTGATAAAAGGCCACGAGAAGACATCCTAAACTAAAAAATTGGATGTTTTTGTGGTATTTATTTGCGACCAATATATATTTTTCAGCCTCTACGCCATATTTCACAAAATTATAACAGCCTATAGAGCCAAAAAATATAAAAAAATATAGCGCTGCAGGTACGTTTATGTTTAAGGTCAGTTCCGTTATATGAACCAAGCTGGATATAGCCAAAGCCACATGGATACTAGCGTCCAAATAAAAATCAAAAATCCTTTTGATCCAAGTCATTGAACAAAAATAGGTAAAGTGTTTATAACCCATTGTTTCGGTTAAAAACTTTAATTATATCGCTGTTTCAACTACCTAATTACCCATATAAATTTGGTAATTTTGCACCTTAATTAAGAATTGTAGTTATGAAGACTGACGTGTTTGCACTGCGCCATATCGGCATAAGGGAAGATGATTTAAAGCACATGCTCAACATCATAAATGTTGAGAATTTGGAACAACTTATTTATGAGACGATACCGGAGGATATCCGTTTAAAAGCGCCTTTGAAATTGGACGCCCCGATGAGCGAGCACAAATTTTTGGCACATATCGAAGCCTTATCCAAAAAGAACAAAGTCTTCCGTTCGTATATCGGATTGGGATATCATGAAAGTCTTACTCCGTCCGTCATCAAAAGAAATATTCTTGAAAACCCTGGGTGGTATACTGCCTACACTCCTTATCAGGCAGAAATAGCCCAAGGTCGATTAGAGGCTTTACTAAACTTCCAAACCGTTATTTCTGATTTGACCGGTATGGAATTGGCAAATGCTTCACTATTGGACGAAAGTACCGCGGCCGCAGAAGCCATGACTATGTTATACGATGTTCGCAGTAGGGATCAGAAGAAAAACGGGGTGCTAAAATTCTTTGTTTCAGAGGAAGTTTTACCACAAACGATTTCGTTACTAGAAACACGCTCCATTCCGTTAGGCATAGAATTGATTATTGGAAATCACCAAGAATTTGAATTCGGAAACGATTTCTACGGAGCGCTCTTGCAATATCCTGGAAAACATGGGCAAGTGTACGATTACTCAACTTTCGTGGCCGAGGCCAAAGCAAATGAGATTAAAGTTGCGGTAGCTGCCGACATTTTGAGTTTAGTTTTATTGACCCCTCCTGGAGAATTTGGTGTTGATGTGGTAGTTGGCACTACCCAGCGTTTTGGCATCCCCTTAGGTTATGGTGGACCTCATGCTGCATTCTTCGCCACCAAGGAAGAATACAAAAGAAGTATCCCTGGCCGTATAATCGGTGTAACCAAGGACACGGATGGCAAACCGGCCTTACGTATGGCCTTGCAGACCCGTGAACAACACATCAAAAGGGACAAGGCTACTTCCAATATTTGTACGGCTCAAGTACTTCTGGCAGTAATGGCTGGGATGTACGCCGTTTATCACGGACCAAAAGGGTTGGAATATATTGCAAAAAAGGTTCATTCGACTGCCGTTACCTTAACGGATTCACTAGAGAAATTGGACATATATCAAGTAAATACGGCGTTTTTCGATACAGTTACAGTAAAAGCCAATGCTAAAAAAATAAAAAAAATTGCAGAGACACAAGAGGTTAACTTTTTATATGTAGATAACGATACTATTTCCATTGCCGTTAACGAGGCAACTTCTATCAAAGATCTCAATCAAATCATCGGGATATTTGCTGAAGGTCAGGGCAAAAAATTTATCGAGGTTCAAAGCCTGGTTCAAGAAATTTCAATTCCTGGGAATTTGCAGCGAACAAGTGCGTTCATGCAAAATAAGGTCTTTAATTCTTACCACTCCGAAACGGAGTTAATGCGCTATATCAAAAAATTAGAGCGAAAAGATCTTTCACTCAATCATAGTATGATTGCATTAGGAAGCTGCACCATGAAATTGAACGCGGCAACGGAAATGTTACCCTTAAGTATGACGAACTGGGCCAATATTCATCCGTTCGTGCCCATAGAACAAGCTTCGGGTTACCAAACCGTATTAAAGGAATTGGCAAAAGACCTATCCACTATTACTGGATTTGCAGATACATCGCTGCAACCCAACTCAGGTGCGCAAGGTGAATATGCAGGTTTAATGGTGATACGGGCCTATCATGAATCTAGAGGGGACTCCCACAGAAATATCTGCTTGATTCCGGCTTCGGCCCATGGTACCAATCCTGCATCTGCAGTTATGGCCGGTATGAAAGTAATCGTAACCAAAACCGATGAAAAAGGAAATATAGACGTAACCGACCTTGAAGAAAAGGCTACCCTTTACTCAGATCAATTGGCTGCGCTAATGGTCACCTACCCCTCTACCCATGGTGTTTTTGAATCATCGATCCAACAGATTACCAAATTGATACATGACCATGGCGGACAAGTATATATGGATGGCGCGAATATGAATGCACAGGTAGGACTTACAAATCCTGCAACAATCGGTGCAGACGTTTGCCACTTGAACCTTCACAAAACCTTTGCCATACCACATGGTGGCGGTGGACCTGGGGTAGGACCAATTTGTGTCGCACCACAATTAGTACCTTTTTTACCACGTAATCCTATTATTGAAACTGGTGGCGAAAAAGGGATAACAGCCATTTCCGCAGCACCATGGGGAAGTTCCTTGGCATGCCTTATATCTTATGCCTATATTAAAATGCTAGGAGAATATGGACTAACCCATTCAACTAAGATTGCCATTTTAAATGCCAATTATATTAAACAAAGGTTGAGCGGAAAATTTGAGGTATTGTATACCGGGGAAAAAGGAAGAGCCGCACATGAAATGATAATAGACTGCAGGCCTTTTAAGAAAAATGGCATTGAGGTTACCGATATCGCCAAACGACTCATGGACTATGGTTTTCACGCGCCAACCGTTTCTTTTCCGGTTGCGGGAACCGTAATGATAGAACCTACCGAAAGTGAAAACTTGGCGGAATTGGATATTTTTTGTGAAGCGATGATTTCCATACGGGCAGAAATCGATGAATCTTCTGCAGATCAACCGGACAACGTTCTAAAAAATGCACCACATACATTGGAAATGATCACTTCAGATGATTGGAAATTTCCCTATTCCAGACAAAAGGCGTCCTTTCCTTTACCCCACATCAAGGAAAATAAATTTTGGCCTTCTGTACGAAGAGTCGATGATGCTTATGGAGACCGTAATTTAATCTGTACTTGTGCCCCTATCGAAGCCTATGCCGAAATGGAATAATCATGTAATACAGCTATTTCAAAGCCTTTTCGCCGAATCGAAAAGGCTTTTTTTGTTGAGTGGTATTGTCGATAGGTAAAATGAACATCGTAATATTTCCTATGCGTGCATAAAAAGTTGAAACAAGTTCATTATATTCCGACCACGAACCAATATTGTAAAATGAGTATAGCCATTACGGGAACCGGTAGTTATATCCCCTCCCAAACCATTACCAATAGCGATTTTAACGACCACCAATTTCTCAATTTAGATGGTACGGCCTTTGATCAAGACAACGAGGTCATCATAAAAAAATTCAAGGCCATTACAGGAATTGAGGAAAGAAGATACGCCCAAAAAGAACATACTACTTCCAACCTTGCCTTTTTTGCTGCCGAAAAAGCCATTATCAATGCCGGAATAGACAAGGAAACCTTAGATTATATCATTGTCGCACACAATTTTGGCGATATAGTTGACGGTTACAGCCAAGGGGATACCTTGCCCAGTTTAGCCACTAGGGTAAAACATCAATTGCAAATCAAAAATTCCAAATGCGTTGCTTATGATTTACTGTTTGGTTGTCCTGGTTGGTTGGAAGGCATGATTCAGGCCAATGCATTCATCAAAAGCGGTATTGCCGAAAAATGTCTGGTCATAGGGGCGGAAACGTTATCAAGGGTTGTTGATAAGTATGATCGTGATTCCATGATTTATTCCGATGGCGCCGGTGCTGTAATTATAGAAAAGACTAAGGATGGCGGAGAGATTATCTCCCATGAGTCCGCCACTTTTGCCAATGGGGAAGCCAACTACCTATTTTTTGGCGGCAGCTATAATAAAGCCGGAAGCAATAATACCAATTACATAAAAATGTACGGTAGAAAGATTTATGAGTTTGCCGTAACCCATGTACCAAAGGCCATGGCCTCATGTCTGGAAAAGAGCAAGATTCCTATTGATGATGTTAAAAAAATATTCATTCATCAGGCCAATGAAAAAATGGACGAAGCCATAGTAAAGCGGTTCTATAAGCTCTATGACAAAGAAATGCCCAAGGATATAATGCCCATGAGCATTTCCAAATTAGGCAATAGTTCTGTAGCTACCATCCCTACCTTATTTGACCTGGTACGCCACGGAAAATTGCAGAATCAAGAAGTTCAAAAGGGAGATGTTGTTATCTTTGCAAGTGTTGGCGCCGGAATGAACGTCAATGCAATGGTTTACAGAATCTAACATGTACGAAAATAATTTTCCAAATAAACGCTTTGAACATACCTTACAATTTCTACAAAAGCACATCAACCCAAACGAATCTATTTTAGACTTGGGCGTTGAAAATCCGTTTTCCCAAATAATGGTACAAAACGGGTATAATGTCGAAAATACACAAGGTGAGGATTTGGATTTTGATTATTCTTCCGTTCTGAATTCGGACGCGAAAGTTGTAACCGCATTTGAGATTTTTGAACATCTTTTAGCTCCTTTGCATATTCTATCCAATATTAAAGCGAATAAGTTGGTCGCGAGTATTCCCTTGAGATTATGGTTCTCGCCTGCTTACCGGAGTAAGACCGATACATGGGACAGACATTATCATGAGTTTGAGGATTGGCAATTTGATTGGCTGTTGGAAAAAGCTGGGTGGAAACTACAAGACACTCAAAAATGGACCAACCCTGTCAAGAAATTGGGTATACGACCGATACTAAGATCTTTCACCCCTAGATATTATATTGTTTACGCTACCAAAAAATAATAGAATTCAGAGACAATGGATTACTATATAGTCATCCCTGTGCACAACGAAGAGGACTTTTTAGAAAGTACCTTAAATTCTATTTTAAACCAATCACTACTTCCTAAAAAAGTAGTTCTAGTGAATGATAATTCTACCGATGGCTCCGAAGCCATAATAGATGAATATCTACGGAAAAACCCTATTTTTCTAAAATTGAATACTATTTCAACCACCGAACATATGCCTGGCAGCAAGGTAATCAATGCCTTTAATAAAGGTTTGGAACTTTTGGATGATGAATATGATTTCATGGTAAAACTTGATGCCGACATTATTCTCCCTGCTAATTACTTTGAAATTATAAGTACTCATTTTAAGAACGATTCCAGTATAGGTATTTGTGGTGGATTCATATATGAACAAACAGATAATGGAAATTGGGAGTTAAATCACCCTATGGATACGGAACATATTAGAGGTGCTTTTAAAGCCTATTCCAAGTCGTGTTTTAAGGCAATGGGCGGACTTAAAAATGCCATGGGATGGGATACAGTTGACGAACTTTTGGCAAAATACCATGGGTTTAGGCTACATACCGACCCAACACTTAAATTAAAACATCTAAGACCTACAGGTAGGGCCTATAATAAGAGCGCCAAAAGACTACAAGGAAAAGCCATGTACACCATGCGTTATGGTTTTTGGATTACTTGTATTGCATCTGTTAAGATGGCTACAAAAAACAAATCAATCAAATCATTTTGGAACAACATGACCGGGTATTTCAATGCACTTCAAAACAAATCTCCGTACCTAGTGAGTGAACAGGAAGGAAAATTTATTAGGAACTTACGCTGGCAAAACATAAAGCAAAAATTATCTCCATAAAAAAAGCCATCTGAATCAGATGGCCATTATTTCTTTTCTATTGCTTAATCTTTAGAAACCCAATTGCTTTTTAACATCTGCCAAAAGGTCTTTACCATTTGCAACGATCAAACCTCCACCAGCTTGCGCATCGATAACATAATCAAAACCTTGGGCGGCCGCAACTTTTTCAATAGCAGCTTTAGCTTTATCTGATATAGGAGCGAATAATTCCGCTTGCTTTTTCTGAAACTCTTGTTGGGCAACTTGTTGTGCTTCCCCAATATTTTTTTCAAAACCTTGAAGCTCTACAGCTCGCTTGTCATTCTCCTCCTTTGACTTGGAAGGTGCTTCATTCTGATATTGAGTGAATTTATTACGTAATTCGGTCATTGAAGCTTGAATATCCGCATTATAGGTTTCCTGTAACTTCTTAAGCTCAGCCTCTGCAGATTTCATTTCTGGCATTGCGGATAATAATTGGGTAACATCGATATGCGCCACCTTACTTTGTGCATTTACAAAACTTGTTGTCGCAACGAACAACAATAGAGCTACCACTACTTGTTTTACTTGTTTCATGAGTTAAAATTTAAATCTATTTTGAGTGTTAATTTTTATGGTTAAAAAACCTATTTAAATAGTACCGCTGTTATCATCTTTTTCGGTATCGCTATTTCTTTCCTTTAATTTTTCCTGCTTCTTTGCTTCTCGCTCCTCCAACAATTTTTTCCTTCGTGCCTCATACGCCTTCTTTCTTTCCTCCCTTAGCTTTAATTGCTCTGCCCTAGTCTCCGCGGCTGTCTTTTCCCTCACCTCCGCAGCTTCGCTGGCTTTATCCAACCGCTCTTGCAGCGCTTCACTGATTACTTCTTCTTCTATTTCATCTTCACCTTCAAAAGCGTCTAGCCTACTTCGATCATCGGCATTCTTTGTGGGCTTACTTATCTTTCTTGTTCTTGAAATACCCCTCAAAATCAAGTCACTGATATCGTGTCTTTTTTCGGAGTACAACATTACAACATCCGCAGATTTATCAAAAATAAAATCGTACTTTTTATTTGCCCCTATTTTTTGTACTTCATTGAACACTTGATCTTGAATTGGCTGGATCAGTCTTCTTTTTTGCAACACTAAATCCCCTTGTGGACCAAATCGATCTTGTTGGTATTCAATCATTTCCCTTTCCAAAATCTGGATTTCCTCTTCGCGTTCCGCAATCAGCTCTGGAGTCAATAATACCTTTTCCGCCATTAAGTCCTTTTTCATTTGCTCCACCACACTTTGCTTCTGCTCCACTTCAACTTTCCACCGCTGCACCTTTGTTTCTAATTGTTCGGATGCTTCCCTGTACTCCTCTACGTTTTCAAGTATATACTCCATATCCACATAGGCTATCCTAACCCCTCTCTGGGCATAACCTCCTATGGTCATTGACAGAACTATAACCAGAAAAAGAACTTTTGTTTTCAAACTCATTGTTGATATCATTTAACCCTATAGAAAATATCATGCCAAAATTAAATCTTTTAGAATATAGAAAAGAGAATATAGAAAAAAGACTTACTGTGATAGGCCATTTATCTATTTTAAAATCTCTGTATCTACTTCTTGTCTAATCTATTTTTTCCACGTCTTATAATCTAACCATATGGACAAAGTAAGAAACATCAAAGAAAAACACTTTTTAGAAGAAGGCAGAGAAATCAAACTAAAAAATATCCGCCTACTGCGAACCTATATTGTGTCTAACTGCCCGCAGCAGGTCTTCCCTTCTCACTAAACTCTTTTCTCGTCTCTCTAATCTCTGTTCTCGTTTTAAAACTGTTGACCAATAATGAAGTGGGTTTGCCATCCGCTAGGTCCTTGACCTGCCGATGTTGGTCTTAGATCCTCGTCAAATCCATACCCAAAATCGATACCCAATAAACCAAACGCTGGCATAAAGATCCGCAGCCCCATACCGGCCGATCGTTTTAATTGAAACGGATTAAACTCCTGAAAATTGTTGAAGGCATTACCACCTTCTAAAAATGCTAGGCCATAAATAGATGCAGAAGGCTTCAAAGTTAAAGGATACCGAAGCTCTAACGAAAATTTATTATAGATCAGACCACCGTCTGGTGCATTTGCCCCTGGTGAAATAGGTGTAACAGATTGATTATCGTAACCTCTCAACTGCACTACATCCCTACCATCTAAAGTAAAGTTTCCTAGACCGTCACCACCAACATAAAAACGTTCAAAAGGAACATTACCTACGGCACTATTATAACTTCCCAAGAAACCGAATTCAGCATTACTACGTAATACCAATTTATCGACCAAGGTCGTATACCAGTCTCCCTTAAATTTGATCTTATAATATTCCAATAATTTGAAACGTTGCTGGTCAATATCCTGTAATTCCAAATTTTCGGCAGGGGTAATACCTTCCCTATTCCTCTTATCATCCAGTTCTTCAGACCTATTCCGTAAACCCCTAAAATCCTTATTGCTAAACAAAGACCAGGGTGGTGTAAATTTTCCAGTCAATTCAAATGTGGAACCTGACATAGGAAAAATACGGCTAGGACCTTGGGAACTTCTAGAAATACCAAAAGTATACGCCAACGAATTGGCCTTCCCATTGCCAAAGTTAAACAGCCCTATATTATAGTTTCTAAAATCATATAATTGATACCCCAATGAATGGGATATGGTAAAGAAATCATCAGGCCATTGCACCCGCTTGGCCAAACCAACGGTTACACCAGTTATGGAAAATTGTTGGTCCTTATTAACCTGTATACCATTTCTTCCCCCAAAGGATGCCGCAAACTGTTGCGTTCTTGATAGACTTAAATTAAATCGTACCGGTTTTTTACCTCCCAACCAAGGTTCTGAAAAGTTCAAACTATAAACCCTAAAGGTTCTACTTGCCTGTAATCGCAGAGCGAACGTTTGACCATCTCCCATGGGAACCGGCTTGTATGCCTCTCCCTTGAACAAGTTTTGGATCGAAAAATTACTAAAAGAGAGTCCCAATGTGCCGATGAAACCGCCACCGCCATAACCACCTTGTAATTCTATTTGACTTGATCCAGACTCTACCAAGCTCCATGCTAAATCTACTGTACCTTCATTTGGGTTGGCATTAAGAACATCGGGTTTTATTTGTTCGGCATCAAAAAACCCTAATTGCCCCAGTTCTCGAATACTTCTTATGATATCCGATTTATTATACTTTTGTCCGGGTCTGGTTCGTAACTCACGATAAATGACATGATCATTGGTTTTATCATTCCCTGAAACAGTAACGTGATTCAGAAAGGTTTCCTTACCTTCTATAATTCTGATCTCAAAATCAATGGTATCATTGGCGGCAGAAATCTCCACAGGGTTGATCGTTGAAAACAAATACCCATTATTTTGGTACAAACTGGTTACATCGTCAGGATCTGGCTTAGAGTTATCAGCGATACGTTCCCTTAATAAGACCCCATTATAGGTATCCCCCTTTTTTATTCCCAATACTTGATTTAATTGACGATCGGTATAAACGGTATTTCCAACGAAATCAATATTCCCGAAGTAATATTTATCACCTTCTTCAACCTTAATTTTAAGGTCTATATTGTTCTCATCTACTTTAATGATCGTATCGGAAATTACCCGTGCATCCCTGTATCCATTTTCCGCAAATTTATCGATCAACAAGCCCAAATCCTCCTCATAATCCTTTTGGATAAATTTTGACTTTTTCCAGAATCTACCAAATCGCTTTTTCTTGGTACTCTTTAAGGCCTTACGTAATTTTTTATCCGATAATTGATCATTACCGTCAAAAACGATATCACGTATTTTGACCTTATCCCCTTTTTTTACATTGACCACCATGCTTTGTGCATTCGTATCTGATGTATCTTTAACGGTTGCAATATTGACCTGGGTATTGAGGTAGCCCTGCTTTTTATACTTATTGGCTATATAGTTTTTGGAGTTTGAAATAAGGCTTTCGGTAATTTTCTTACCTTTTTTCAAATCGGTATCCTTGATCAATTCATCGACTTTCCCCTTTTTAACCCCATAAAATGTTACGTTGGTCAAGGTCGGGCGTTCAATAATGTTCAGCTCTAAAAATACGGTATTTCCTTCAATATTGGTGATGTAGAAGTCTATTTCACTAAAAAGCTCCAGACCCCAAAGTTTTTTGATTACCTCGCTTATCTGTTCTCCAGGAATGGTTATGGGCTGACCTACCCTTAGACCTGTGTAGGTTTTAACCGTTTGCTCATTGTAGCTTTGAAGCCCTGTGACGTCCAACCCTCCGAGGATATAATTTTTACCATCCTCATAGGTGGTCTCCTGTGCGGTAACAATGAAGGTGAATAAAAGTAATAGGATGGTTACAATGTGGTTCTTGGATATGAACCTGGTCATATCGCTACGTGAGTTGTTCGCTAGTCTTTCCAAATCTTCGTTCTCTGTTCTGGTAATTTTTTATGGCCTCCAACAAATGATGCTCTCTAAAATCGGGCCAAAATACATCAATAAAATATAACTCGGCATATGCAATTTGCCATAATAAAAAATTGCTGATCCGATGTTCTCCACTAGTACGGATAAGCAAGTCTACGTCTGGCATATTATGCGTGTAAAGATGGTTATTTATAATGGTTTCGTCAATATTTTCAATTGAAATTATATTATTTTTAACTTTGGCACTTATCGCTTTTACGGCAGATTGCAGCTCTTCACGTGCCCCATAACTCAATGCCAAAGTGAGGGTCATACCAGTGTTCTGCTTTGTTTGGTCCATGACCTCGATCAATTCTTTGTAAGCTTTGGATGGCAATGCGTCTATGTTGCCTATAGTATTCAAACGAATGTTGTTTTTGTTAAAAGTCTTAAGTTCTTTCTTTAAAGAGGATACCAATAACCGCATCAATGTTTGAACTTCTACTTTTGGACGGTTCCAATTCTCTGTAGAAAATGTATATAAGGTAAGAAAAGATATTCCTATTTCAGCGCATTGTTCAACGATGATCCTCACGGTCTGCACGCCATGTTCATGGCCAAATACCCTATGTTTGCCACGCTCTTTGGCCCATCTACCATTACCGTCCATTATTATGGCTAGATGCTTGGGAACGCTTAGTTTATCAATATCGTCTATACTTTCCATTTCTATTTCACTCAAAGCAATCCATACAGGGCTTTCTACCAAAGGTATAGGTTAAAGTCAACCCAGAAAACACATACCAGTCATCACTGAAAATATTTCCAAATTGAAACTCCTCAAAATTTGATCCCTCCGGATTACTGGCATCCAGATTATCGGTAAAAGTATATCTAGCGCCTATTTCCGCCCCAAAAATAAGAAACTGATTGATACGATACTTAAAACCTGCCGTCATTGGTATGGCAAAAGCGCCATCTTTCTGCCCAATTTCCTGCAAAACATCTCCATTAAAATATTCGTAATTATATCTAAAATAGGTTACACCAGTATATAAGTAAGGTGTAAACGCAGGGCCTAATCGATGTAAATTATATTCGACAAAATTAAACTCCAGACCAACAGAACCTTCTATAACTGAATTGTCTACTACGTAACCTCTTTGCTGGCGCGCAGTTGAACTTGATTTGGAATCGTCTGCCGTAAATTGGCCATACATGATACTTCCCCTCCATGCATATCTTTTGCTTTTGTTCCATTTAAACAATCCTCCAAAAGCGATATCTGAAGGTAAAATATAATTGGTTCTTCCCACATCGCTTATGGTATTTGCCCCACCGGCAAAAATACCGACCTCATAGGTCTGTGCTTTTATGATATTAATGGAAAATAATAGTACTAATAACGTCAGGTAACGCATATAATAAATTTTATTAATAGTCTCCACCTCCTATTTGAAACAGGAAATAAACAAATCCTTTGTTCTCAATGGATAAACAACAATTAAGTTCATTTATTGTTATAACCCAAGCTCAATTTCGCCGATCCTCGCCCCAGAGCAGTTTATTCCTAAGGGTCTTCAAAAAACTTTCTGATGTATATTCAATCATTTTAATCGTAAATGGAGCTTTTTTGATGGTTATCTCTTCACCATTTTCCAAAGAGGCTATCCTAGAATCCAAAGATACCAAGTGATTTTCTTCACGACCGGA
The DNA here is from genome assembly GCA_038256135.1 of Flavobacteriales bacterium. Taxonomy (GTDB): domain Bacteria; phylum Bacteroidota; class Bacteroidia; order Flavobacteriales; family Flavobacteriaceae; genus Maribacter. Next base: position 13,148 of record JBBSKR010000012.1, read on the forward strand.
TACTTTTAGACGGATTATGGTTTCATCTGAAATTACCAATGGTCTTGCGTTTAAATTATGCGGGGCAATTGGGGTAAGGACCAATGATTTCGCAGTTGGTACAATAACCGGACCTCCACAGCTCAAGGAATACCCGGTCGACCCGGTCGGTGTTGAAACAATGAGCCCATCTGCCCAATAGGAGGTCAAGTACTCATCGTTCAAATATGTATCTACGGTAATCATGGAAGTTGTATCTTTTCTACTGACAGTAATCTCGTTCAAGGCAAAATTAAGATCACCAAATTCCACGTCTAAAAGTGGGGTATTCAATTGTACTAAGCTTCGCTCAACAACTGTGTATGCCCCTTGTTTGAATTCTTGCACCACCTTTCTCACATCTTCTTTCTTAAAGGTGGAAAGGAAACCAAGCCTACCTGTATTTACCCCCACAATAGGAATTCCCAAATCCTTTACAAAGGTTGTGGCCCTAAGTATAGTGCCGTCACCGCCAAAACTTACGAACATATTAAAACTAGCATCAAGACCGTAATGCAATGTAAATGTTGTAAATTTTTGTGAGCCTCCCGCGCGGCGGTACAAATCGTAAAAATCCTTTTCTATGAACACCACTGCAGTTACCTTGTGCAGCTCATCCAATAATTCCTTTAGATATTCAATGGCATTATCTTGATAGGTTTGTCCATAAATGGCAACTTTCATACTAGACATTTAGATATTTATCCAAGTAATCTGACCTATTTTTGAGGTCTTCCAAGAATTGGTCATCGTTATTTCCAAAAAGAATATGGTAGTTATATCTTCTGAACGTCTGCACTACCTTATTATAATTTTCAGTGGTTATCTTTAAGGTTACCTGAATGATATCATTTTGGGTATCCGTGATAAAGCCTCCTATGAGTTTGGCATTATTGCTTTCCACGATTTGGGCGATTTCACTAAATGAATAATCCTTAATCCCCGTGGCAACTATAAGAATATTACCTGGATCGGTAAAAAATGGGGTATCGATAAAAAAAGAAACGATATCGGTAAGGTCATAATACCCTACCACTTCTTCCTTCAGGTTCAATACAGGCAAAAGATTAGCTTCATTTCTGGCAAAAGCTTCTAATACATCAAGCCAATTAGCTTCACTACGCACAAAAAAGCTTTCCAGCTCATACCGAAATTCTTCGATTTTGGTTTCAGGAAGTCGCCCTTCTAAATCATTTTCAGAAAAGACACCTAAAAATCTACCTTCCTCGATGATTGCTACATGCGCATAGGTAGTATCCTGAAAAAATTCCAAAACTTTTTCAAAGGTATCCTCAATCTTAAAGATCGGGATATTCGTAATGATATGTTCTTGAATGTCCATAGACTTAATTATAACGCAAAATAACAATTAATAATATCAAAAGGCGTGCCTTATTTGTATTTTTGAGACCCGTTGAAGGTAAATCCGACATAATGACAAAACTTAGCGTTAATGTGAACAAAATAGCCACCTTGAGGAATGCCCGTGGAGGCAACGTTCCAGATTTGATAAAAGTTTCAAGGGATTTGGAGCGATTTGGAGCGCAAGGAATTACCATTCACCCGAGGCCCGATGAGCGCCATATTCGATATCAGGATGCGCGAGATCTTAAAAAAAACACGACTACCGAATTCAACATTGAGGGCAATCCAATTCCAAAATTCATAGACCTGGTTTTGGATTTGAAGCCGGAACAAGTGACTTTGGTACCCGATTCGGTAGATGCGATAACATCAAACGCTGGTTGGGATACGATAAAGCATAAGGATTTTTTAACCGATGTAATCAAAACCTTTAAGGATGCGGGTATTCGGACCTCCATATTTGTGGACCCAATACCAAAAATGGTGACTGGAGCAAAAGCTACCGGTACGGATCGTATTGAACTCTATACCGAAAGCTACGCTTCGGAATATGTTCAGAATAAAGCCAAGGCCATTCAACCCTTTATCGAGGCCGCCAAAAGTGCCAATGAATTAGGTATCGGCATCAATGCCGGACATGATCTGAGTTTGGATAATATTCAATATTTTGCCGAAAATATCCCTAATTTACTGGAAGTTTCGATTGGTCATGCCCTTATCTGCGAAGCCCTATATCTCGGGTTGGACAATGTTGTGAACATGTATTTACATAAACTGAAATGAATCCGATTCTGCATTCTTTAATTTTAGGAAAGGGGAGACCACTTTGTATACTGCATGGCTTTTTGGGCATGCTTGATAATTGGAAAACATTGGGTACGTTATATTCCGAAAATGGGTTTCAAGTACATCTCATAGACCAACGCAATCACGGTAAAAGTTTTCATTCCCCAAATTTTAACTACGATGTTCTCTCCGATGATTTGGTAGCATATTTGGATTCTCACAATTTGGACGCGATCTATCTTATCGGCCATTCTATGGGCGGCAAAACGGCGATGCAGTTTGCATGTTCGCATCCAGAACGAGTAAAAAAATTATTGATTGCAGATATTGCGCCTAAATTTTATCCACCCCATCATCAAACCATAATCGACGGCTTAAACGCTATCAAGGTCAAGGATTTGGAATCTAGAAAGGTTGCAGATGAGCAACTCAAAAAATACATTCCAGATTTTGGAACACGGCAATTTCTATTAAAAAATCTTTACAGAACGGATGGTAAAAATTTGGATTTTCGCTTTAATTTAGAGGTGTTAAGTCAAAAAATGGAAGAGGTTGGGGAAAACATCAATAGCACGGAGCGTTATCATGGCCCGACCCTATTTTTAAGAGGTGACCGCTCCGAATATGTAACCCAAACCGATACTGAGGCAATTAAGAACCACTTCCCCAAAGCAACGTTGGAAACCATAGAAAATGCCGGGCATTGGCTACATGCTGAAAATCCTGAGCACTTTTTTGAGGAATCAATGAAATTTTTCAGTCTGAACCAATAAAGAATCATTGAATACTTAATTTTAATTACTAGAACTTAAATAGCATCAACCTAAAACCATTTGTATGAAACTACTATTGCGAATACTTTTAAGTGCCCTAGCGGTAATCATTCTTGCAAACGTATTGCCAAATGTATCGGTAGACTCGTTTATGACCGCGGTTATCGTTGCCGTCGTGCTAAGTTTGTTGAACATTCTGGTAAAACCCATTTTGGTTATTTTGACGCTGCCCGTAACCATAGTTACGTTAGGTCTTTTCCTTTTGTTCATAAATGCGATAATTATTTTATTGGTCGATAAACTTATTGATGGTTTTGCTGTTGGCAATATTTGGTGGGCGTTAGTTTTTAGTCTCTTACTATCCTTTTTACAATCCATCTTTTTTTCACTGCTCAAAGAGGATAAATCGTAGTTCCTTTTGATTTGAAATTCAATACTTTAAAAAATTGGTGGACTTTATAAAATATAGTATTTTTGCATCCCATTTTATACATGCAAATAGATTTTAAGGAATGAATATTACTAAAGAGCAGATAGACGATTTAAATGCAGTAGTCAAAGTTGCTATCACCAAAGAAGATTACCAGGACAAGGTAGATTCAATTTTAAAGGACTACAAAAAACAAGCCAATATACCTGGTTTTAGAAAAGGACAGGTACCTATGGGCCTTATTAAAAAACAATACGGTAAATCGGTATTGGTAGATGAGGTAAACAAATTGCTACAGGACAACCTTAACAAATACCTTACAGAGGAAAAATTAGACGTTCTTGGAAATCCCCTTCCAAAACAACAAGATAATTTTGATTGGGACCAAGATGAGCTTGCCTTTGAATTTGAACTAGGCTTAGCCCCAGATTTTGAAGTTTCGTTAAAAACAAAAAAAGCGATAACGCAATATAAGATCGTTGCAGACAAAAAAATGGTCGAGGAGCAGATTGAGCGTATCCAAAAACAATATGGCAAACTGGTAAGTAAAGATGTTGTTGGCAAGCACGACGAGGTCAGTGGTTCATTCCTGAACGAAGCGGAAGAAATCGACAACAAAGCCATGCTGGAATTGGACAAGTTGAAAAGCAAGAAGGCTTTAGATGCATTAAAAGGCAAAAAAGTCGGGGATGAAGTTGTTTTAAAAACCAAAGGCCTGTTCAAAGAAGATCATTTGCTATCCAGCCTTTTAGGGATTGACAAGCAAAAAGCTGAAACCTTCGATACCGAAGTCACATTTACGATTACCGAAATAAACGAGAGGGAAGCTGCGGAGCTAAATCAAGAATTGTTCGATAAACTTTTTGGTCCAGATGCCGTAAAATCCGAGAAGGAATTAAAGGAGCGTATAAAAGAGGATTCCGAAAAACAATTCGAGCAACAGTCCGATCAAAAGTTACTGAACGACGTAACCGAATATTTCATTGATAATACCAAGTTTGAGCTCCCTGCCGGTTTCTTGACCAAATGGATCCAAATGACCGGAGAAGAACCCTTATCTGAGGAACAGGCGAGCGAGGAATATGAGAAATCAGAAAAGGGGTTACGTTACCAACTTATTGAGGGTAAAATAATTCGTGATAATGAATTGCAGGTTCAGTTTGATGAACTAAAGGAATTTGCCAAAGGCTTCATACGAACTCAAATGGCACAATTTGGTCAAATGGATCCAAAAGAAGAAGAATTGGATATGATCGCTGCCCGAGTTCTTGGAAATAAGGATGAAGTAAAAAGACTTTCTGAACAATTGATGAGTCAAAAATTATTGAACCTGTATAAGGAAAAAGCAAACCTTAAGACCAAGGAAGTAACCTATGAAAACTTTGTGAAAGAAGTTTACGGATAGTTTCGAACAATAAATTAAGTATCTTTACGGTGCCGGAAATAAAATTTTCGGCACCTTTTTTTACTTTAAAAAATAGACATACAATTTATGGATTACGGAAAAGAATTCAAGAATTTTGCTATAAATGACCAAGGCATTAGCAGTACTTACTATGATAGGATAATGAGCAGCATGTACCCAGTAAACATGACTCCCAATATTATCGAAGAAAGATCCATGAACATTATAGCCATGGACGTTTATTCAAGATTGATGATGGATCGTATCATTTTTATGGGTACGGGTATTAACGATCAGGTTGCGAACATTGTACAGGCGCAATTATTGTTCTTGGCCAGTGTTGATTCATCCAAGGATATCCAAATCTATATCAATTCACCTGGAGGCAGTGTATATGCAGGTTTAGGCATCTATGATACCATGCAGTTCATAAATCCCGATGTAGCCACCATATGTACGGGCATGGCAGCATCAATGGGGGCAGTATTGTTATGCGCTGGCGAAAAAGGCAAGCGTAGCGGATTGAAACATTCCCGCGTTATGATACACCAACCTATGGGCGGGGCACAAGGCCAGGCAAGTGATATTGAAATTACCGCAAGGGAAATTTTAAAATTAAAGGAAGAATTATATGAACTGATTGCAAATCACTCGGGTCAGGACATTGAAAAAGTAAGGGAAGATAGTGATCGGGATTATTGGATGAAAGCCGATGAGGCACTTAAATACGGTATGATCGATGAAATTTTGGTTAGGGACAAGGATTAAATCCGACCAATTGAACTAAATAAACAGTGATTTTTAAACCAAAAACGAAAATCATTCGTTTTAGAAATAGGTTAGAGAATTTAGAAAATGGCAAAGGAAAATTTAGAGTGCTCATTCTGCGGAAGGAAAAAGCCAGAAACAAATTTATTGATTGCGGGTCTTGATGCGCATATTTGTGACCGCTGTATTGAACAGGCTCACGGCATTGTAGCGGAAGAATCAAAACAAACTAAGACCAAAGACCTTTCATCAGAACTGGTCTTAAAAAAGCCGCAGGAAATCAAGGATTTCTTGGACACCTATATTATTGGTCAAGAACGTACAAAAAAGGTGATGTCCGTTGCCGTTTACAATCACTATAAAAGATTGCTTCAACCATCTTCCAAGGAAGATGAAATAGAAATACAGAAAAGTAATATCATTATGGTCGGGCAGACCGGTACAGGTAAAACCCTTATGGCCAAAACCATTTCAAAATTACTTAATGTACCGCTTGCAATTGTAGATGCTACCGTACTTACGGAAGCGGGCTATGTTGGTGAAGATGTAGAAAGTATTCTTACCCGTCTTTTACAAGCGGCCGATTACAACTTAGAAAAAGCCGAAAGAGGAATTGTTTTTATTGATGAGATAGACAAGATCGCCCGTAAAAGTGACAATCCATCCATTACTAGGGATGTCTCTGGGGAAGGAGTGCAACAAGGACTATTAAAATTATTGGAGGGAACTATGGTGAATGTTCCGCCCAAAGGGGGGAGAAAACATCCTGATCAAAAATTCATTGAAGTCAATACTGAAAATATTCTTTTTATTGCAGGTGGTGCTTTTGATGGTATCGATCGTGCTATTACCAAACGTTTGAATATGCAGGCGGTAGGGTATAGCGCGTCCAAGGCAGACAAATTTTTGGATGCCACCAATATGTTACAATACATTATTCCAAGGGATTTAAAGGAATTTGGACTAATTCCAGAGATAATTGGTAGGCTTCCGGTGCTTACGCATATGAACCCATTGGACAAAAAGACATTGCGAGCTATATTGACCGAGCCAAAAAATGCCATTATCAAGCAATATGAAAAGCTCTTCGCAATGGATAATATCACATTTACCATTACAGAGCAAGCATTGGATTATATCGTAGACAAAGCCATTGAATACAAACTTGGAGCTAGAGGTTTACGATCTCTATGCGAGGCAATTTTTACGGATGCGATGTTTGAAATGCCAAGTACCGGTGAAACCAAATTTAAGGTAACCAAACCTTATGCCGAGGAAATGTTATCTTACGACACCATTAAGAAACTAAAGGCAGTTTCATAAAATCGCAAAGGATTAAGAATAAGAAAAGCGTGGTAAAATCCACGCTTTTTTATTTTAAATTGTTCTTGTAGATCTATACCACCTTTTTAAAGGCGGGTGCTATTTGCGTTACTTGTTGTAATAGATCCAAACAGATTTTTTGGACAATCATTTCATCAGAATATAAGGTATGGCCATAATTTGGGACCAATTCCATATCAATCCCTAAGCGGTTGGCCCAATCATTACTAGGTTTAAAGGTGTCATTTTTGCCATAAAGCAACTGAAAAGGAATATTTGGCTTTTCATTTTTTAAACGAATTCTTGTAGCAGATACACAGTAAAGTGATTTTACCGGTAATCCTTTTATAGCCGCTTCCCAAACTATAGTAGCTCCCGTACTAAAAGCAAGATAGTAGCAAGGTTCCTTTTCCTTTTTCAACAAATGGGCGACAGCGGTTTCGATGCCACCGTCAATAAAGGCATTATGAACATTTTCTTCAGATTGTACTATAATATCCAGATTGGCCAATTGTTGGCTATCATAAAAGGTAATGTCAAAATATTGTTGAAGGTAACCCAGATAAGATGTAATCCATAAGCCTCTTTTAGCGCCCCACATATCGGAAACAATCACTAATTTCTCTGCCATAATAGTAGTCTTTTTTTGTTCGGTTAAGTTTTCCTGCAGCAAGTTCAATTTTTAAACTTAAAATACTTCATTTAATTGTTTACCCGCTTGAAAACTTCGTTGTAGTTCCATTTTAACCAAATTGAACAGTATTTGAACTTTCTAAAAAGTTCGAAATCAAAATTCACTAAAGAATAAGCAACAAACAAAACAATAGTACAACTTGCAGCAATAATTGTGTAAGCGACATAATCAATAGGCTTATAGCAAATTAACCATTCATTCGCAAAAGTTCCTCAACATAATCCCTTTTATTGGATAAGCGTGGAATCTTATGCTGGCCTCCAAGTTTCCCATTTGCTTTTAACCAATCATAAAACAGATTAGTACGGGCTACATGTACTTTGGGGCTATTAAGTGTACTATTTTTATAGCGTTTGGCTTCGTAATCAGAGTTGAGCGATTTCAACGAAAGATCAAAAATTTCAATGAATTGGTCCAAATCTTTTGGCAAGGTTCTAAATTCCATAATCCATTCGTGAGAACCCTTTTCACCATCGACCATAAATATGGGGCCTGCAGTATAATCCATTATCTCCGCTCCTGTTTCTAGGCAAACCATTTTTAAGGCCTCCTCTGCGTTCTCAATAATCAATTCCTCGCCAAAGACGTTGATATGATGTTTTGTTCTTCCCGTTACCTTTATTCGGTACGGGCTTTTTGAGGTAAAGCGTACCGTATCCCCTATTTTATAACGCCATAAGCCAGAGTTGGTGGTGATAATAATGGCATAATTCCTTCCCAGTTCAATTTCCCACAGCGGTATGGCATCTTCCTGTTGTGTTCCATAACGATCCATAGGAATGAATTCATAGAAAATTCCATAATCAAGCATAAGTAAAAGATCGTCGGCCTCATTTCTATCCTGAATTGCAAAAAAACCTTCCGAGGCATTATAGATTTCATAATATCTAAAATCAGCTTCAGGTAATATTTTTTTATACTGCTCCTTATACGGATGGAAATTTACACCTCCATGAAAGTAAACTTCGAGATTTTCCCATACCTGAAATATAGAATCGTTTCCCGTTTCCTTCAAAACCTTATTCAATAAGACCAACATCCAAGACGGGACGCCGGCAAGACTAGTTACATTTTCTTCTACACTTTCATGGATAATTGCCATTAGTTTGGCCTCCCATTCGCTCATCAAGGAGACTTTATTACTGGGTGTGCTACTATATTCTGCCCACAAAGGCATGTTGTCTATTAGGATTGCGGACAAGTCGCCAAAAAAAGACCCATTATCCTCATACAGATCCTTGCTGCCACCTAACCGAAGGCTTTTACCGGTAAACAATTGTGAATTTTCATTATTGTTCAGATATAGGCACAACAAATCTTTACTAGATTTATAATGGCAATCCTCCAAAGCTTCACTGCTCACAGGAATGAACTTGCTCTTTGCATTGGTAGTGCCACTACTTTTGGCAAACAAATTTACCTTAGTAGGCCAAAAAAGATTTTGCTCACCTTTACGGGTTCGTTCAATAATAGGTTCAACTTCTTCATAGGAAACAATGGGTACTCTTTCCCTAAAAATGGCATAGCTATCTATAGATTCGAATTCATATGTTCTACCAACCTCGGTATCCTCGGCAAATTCGAGCAGTTGCAATAATACCTCTTCTTGTACCTCCTCTGGGTATTTTAAAAAAAGTTCTATTTGATGATAGCGCTTCTTCAGAAGCCAAGAGGCAATGGAATTAAATAAAGGAATTGGCATTTATGGGTATCTTTGTGTTGCTAAAAATAGCGTATCTAGGCATTAATTTCAAATTGATTATTCATAAAGCAAGCTTAACATGCAATACGAGGGAGTACTAAAAAAAATGCAAACTGAAATTGGCAGTCCGATACAATATTATATGCTTTTTGAATCAGATTTTTTAAATGTTAACCAAGTTATCGATAAAAATTTAAAGATAGCGTTTATAAAATTCCAATGCCTCAATTGTGGAAACGATAGGCCGATATATAGACAGGGTTTTTGCAAGACCTGTTTCTTTGAAATACCCTCTGCTGGAGATTGGATTATGCGACCGGAGCTTAGTACAGCCCATTTAGATCAGGAGGACCGGGATTTGGCTTATGAGAAAAAAGTACAATTACAGCCTCATATCGTTTATTTGGCCAATTCAAGCAACATTAAAGTTGGAGTAACCAGAAAAGGGCAAATACCGACTAGATGGATTGACCAAGGAGCACATGAAGCCATTGAAATAGTTGAGGCCCCCAATAGATATCTGGCCGGGATTACTGAAGTCGCCCTAAAAGACCATGTTGGGGATAAAACCAATTGGCGTACGATGCTAACGAATACTGTAGTAGATGAAAATTTACTGGAATGGCGTGAAAAACTGAAACCATATATTCCAGAAGAAGCACTGCCCTACTATTTAGATAATACAAGTGAGACCCATCTTGAGTTTCCCGTATTACAGTATCCGAATAAGGTAAAAAGTCTTAATCTAGGTAAAATCCCCTCTTTTGAAGGAAAATTAAAAGGTATAAAAGGTCAGTACTTGCTATTCGATGATAACACCGTTTTTAATGTAAGGGGTAGCGAAGGTTACTACGTCGGACTTACCATTAATTAACGGTATCCTTTTTCTTTTTCAACAATTCACCTAAGATATCCCTTGCCTTTTCCTTTACCACGTCCTTCTCTGTTTTAACAGGGATTGAATCCTTCTTGTTTGCAGTAGAATCGGCAGGTTTCTTAGTGCCTAGAATTCCGCCAAGTATATCCTTTGCCTCTTCTTTAGTAGCGTTGCCTGTTTTTGTAGAATCGGTTTTCGATTGGTTACCACTTAAAATTCCCCCAATTAGATCCTTGGCCTTATCCGTTCCTTTATTGATAAGTTTTTGTTTTTCAACTTCTATCAACTTGGTGGTCAATTGCTTAATTCCCGAAGTCAAATCTGTTGTTACCTGCGGACTGTTATACATCCCTCCAATATTGGCTATAACCGGAATAGTTAGATTTTCCAAGGCTGAATCATTTATACGGGCTATCAGCTTATTCACGTCTGACCCTAGGTATTTTGCCGGAACTTGAAGCGAAGCCTTATAATTCAACTTTTGATCAAATGTGTGACTACCATCAACGTTTATTGCAATATCCTTATAGTTAATGGTAAATGGTTTCACGGCCACAATGCCATCCTTAAAGGACAACGATGTTTTTAAATCTTTTAGGTTTAATTGTTTTAGGTCGATGAATTCCAATTTACTAAAAAGAGCATTCAATAGCGGAGCGGATTCCGTGTTAATTTCATCCGTCATCACATCGGCAAAAAGGTCACCACTTAAGGATAACAGATTGGGTAACAATTCGTCGTTCAAATTTCCAGAAAGTGCAATATCAGAAGTTAATTTGCCTTTTAATATTTGCGCAATTGGTGCCAAAGCCTTGAATAGTTCAATAGATTTAAAAGTTTCGCCAATGCCCAATTGGGTCAAGTCTAACTTCATTGCAAAGGTCGGAATTTGATTTTTTGTGGACACTTCTCCATTAAAAGCCATTTTTCCTCCGAAAAGTCCAGCAGTCATATTGCTCAAGGTAGCAGTTTCATCCTTTATTTTTAAAACGCCGTTGACATTGTTCAACACGATATTATCATAAAGTACTTGCTTGGCAGAAGCGGTGATGGTAGCATCAAGAAATGAAGGGATCTTAATTTTTTCATCCGAAGTTACTCCTACAGATTCATTGGAATCTTTAGTTGTTGATGAAGTGGATTCCGTTTCAGCCACCATAAAATCATTCAGTGCGAAAGTGTTCGATTTTAGATTGAAATTACCTTCTACGTTTTCGTCGTTGAACATAAAGCCCAAAAGGTTATTTATAGTTCCAGTTACATCGAAATCAGTTTTTCCAGTAGTCCCATTCAAACTATTTAGGGTAACTGTTTTTGGATTGAACGTTAAGCGCGCGGTATTGAACTTTACAGGATTCGCAAGATCTTCTGAATTGTATTCAAAATCAGCAACGCTTAAATTCCCTGAAGTATTGGTCTTTTCATACTCTTTTCTTTCTACGGAAGCCATATCGAAGGCAGTTGTAATATCCGCATTTAAAAGTCCCTTTAAATCATACCCAGCTGGGACAGGATACGCTTTTGAAATATTGTCCAAATGCATTGTACCATCGATATGGGCGTTGACTTTTGTATTTCCCATAAGCTCTGTAATCTTTGAAGTAAGGTTGAACTTATCCTCATCGATCATGAAAGAAGCTTTATTAATATCAACATAAGTATCCTCTGCTATTCCTGTAGTATTACTTATCAATATATCTAAAAATACATTCCGGACCGATTTCGGTAAATCTGGATATTTGAAGGATGCATTATTTGACTTTACCGCAATGTTGAACTTAGGAATATGCGTATCGTCAACAATACCGATGAAATTGCCATTGACGGTAAAATCACCCGTAGTAGTAACATTTTCTATATTCTTCGAATACGCTTCAGGTATTACCCCTAAAAAGTTTTTGAAATCTGAAGAAGGTGTCTTAAAAGTCAGGTCCACTTCTTGATTATCCTCATTAACGATCACAAAACCATCAAAAACCAATGGCAATTGATTGACGAGGGCTTCATTTTTCAAGAAAGAGTATTTACTCTGGTTCAGGTCTATACCTATTAAGGCGTCTAATTTTACTTTGTTTTTATTCAGATAATTGATGCTATCCATCTCAAAAGAAACTAGGGCATCGGTATGCGTATCCAATTCTGAATTCGTCAAGGATAAATCACCTGTACCAGAATGTTGAATATCATCTACCATTAAGGAAATTCCAGCAGCCTTGTCCGTATAATGAACAATGGAGTTTGAAATCTGATATGATTGGAGGTCCAAGATAAAACCATCCGTGCTCGCTGCTTCCTCTGTAGTGGGGCTCGCAGTATCCATTGCAATATCATAATTGGCATTCTCCTCGGCATCGATGACCACATTTAAAAATGCACCTTGTAAATTAAAGTTTTTGATGCCGATAGGTTCGCCGGCACTTTTGAAGAGTTCCATGATACCCATGGTCAAGCCAAGTTCATTTGCCCTAAATAGTGTATCTCCTTCAAATGGTGCCTTGTTGACCAAAACCACATTTTTAAACTGTACCTCGGCATTCGGGAAATTACTGAACAAGCTTAAATCCGCATCAGAGAAATCAAGCGTAGCATTTATATTTTTATTTACATTATTTTTCACAATATCCCCAATCTTTGCTTCCAAGAAAAATGGTGCAGCAATTAGAACGACTATAAAAATCAAAACTATAACCCCTACAATCTTCAATATTTTCTTGCCCATAATGTATTTTATACAACTTTATTAATATATTCTATATTCCGTCCAAGTTCAATTCTTCACTTGGCTTTAGGTTAAAACGCTTTCTCAATATATATACGCAAAAATAGAGGAAAGGAGTGTCGATAAATGCTATAAAAATCTTAAAAACAAATCCGCTGACCACAAGGCCAAAAAATAGATCCCACGGTAATACTTTAAAAAGGCATAAAAGACCCACTACCGTAAACGTATCCAGAAACTGGGAAAGAAATGTTGAAAAATTATTACGCAACCACAAATACTTGCCTTTGGTAAGTTTTTTCCAAAAGTGGTAAATGGCAACATCTACATATTGGGCCAGTAAATAGGCCATCATGGAAGCTAATACGGCTATAGGTGATAATGCGAAAACCTGGGTAAACGTTTTATCATCTATAGGGGATGTAGGAATGGCTGGGGCAGCTTCCGCCAACAAGATAATGCCCATGGAAAAGAAAGAGGCAAAGATACCAGCGGTCACAATTTGATTTGCCATTTTTCGACCATAAATCTCCGATATGAGATCTGTTATCAAAAACGTTATGGGATACGGTAAGATACCAACGGATACTTCAAATAAGGAAACATCAAATATGGTTACTTCACCGAAAGGATTCCAATAAAAGAACTTTTGAAAAATGAGGTTAGAAACTACTAGGGAGGTAATGAACAAGGCGCCCAAATACAAATAAATACGTTGCGCCAGTTTCCTATCCTTTAAGGTCATCATCTATTTAATATCCAACGCGAATGGCATTTTAGCCTGTATTCCTTTTTGTTCCTTAATGGATTTCAATTCTTTAAGAATCAAATACGCCTCATCACCAATTTCATTCTTTAATAATTTCTCTTTGAGCTGTAGACTTGCACCTTCCAAATCCTCCATAAAACGTTCGAACCCACTTTTATACTTTGGGAACTTTTTTATGCCATACGTTTTTAGTGAAGCCATTTCCGCCGCTGCCGCTATGGCATCGTCCAAATTGCCCAATTCATCCACCAAACCGATTTCCAATGCCTCGGTCCCGCTCCATACACGACCCTGGGCAACACTGTCCACTTCGGACATGGTCATATTTCGACCTTCCGATACACGTTGCAAAAAGGTTTGGTAAGTATCTTCTATACTTTCCTGGATTTGATTTTTAAAACTTTCCTGCATCGGTTCAAATAAGGAATAATCCACCGCATTTTTGTTGGTCCCAACTTGTTCTGCATTTATTCCGATATTATCCGCCAACTCGGTTATGTTGGGTACCATACCGAAAACACCTATGGAACCCGTTATCGTAGTGGGTTCAGCAAAAATTTTATCCGCCCCGGCTGCGATGTAATAGCCACCGGATGCCGCTACATTGCCCATAGAAACTACGACAGGTTTTATCTTTTTAGTAAGTTCCACTTCTCTCCAAATAATATCGGAAGTCAAGGCACTGCCTCCAGGGGAGTTAACGCGTAACACTATAGCCTTTACCTTATCATCTTCACGGGCTTTTATCAATGCTTCATTTATGATTCCTTGGCCGATGATATTAGGGCCGCCTTCTCCATAAAAAATCTCTCCTTGCGCAAAAACAATAGCAATCTTGCCATCACCGGATTTTAACGTTTTTTTGTTGGAATACTTTACATAGTCATCTAACATGCTATAGTTTATTTCCGCATCGTCCTTTATATTTATTGCGTTCGCTAATTTAGCTTCATATTCATCGTAGAAAATAATATCATCTATTAACCCCGAATTTTTGGCATACTTAGGTATTCTTCCCCCCAAGGTATCGGCGATGACATTTAAATTTTCTTCGGATATTGACCTGGATTTTGACATATCGGTCACCATGGAATTCCAAAGCGATTGTAGTAATTCCCTTAACTGGGTTCGATTGGCCTCGCTCATGTTATTTTCCAAAAATGGCTCAACCGCACTTTTATATTTTCCGTGACGAATAACCTCCATCCTTACACCAGATTTTTCCTGTAGTTCCTTAAAATAAAGCACTTCGGTTGACAATCCTTTAAAATCCAATGCACCCACCGGATTCATGAAAATGGAATCCGCAACACTTGCCAAATAATAATCACGTTGCATGTAGAAATCGGCATATGCATAAATGAATTTCCCTTTTGCCTTAAAATCCTCCAATGATTTTCTAATGGCCTGGGTCTGGGCCAGACCGGCTATTATAAAATTATTATTGATACTAATCCCTTTTATACGGTCATCCGATTTTGCGACCTCAATGGCTTGAATAATTTCATCAAGACCTTGCGAGTGCTCAAATATTCCTGAGAAGGGATCCAAAGCATTATCACCAACATAATCTGAAATAGGGCGCTGTAGCTGAAGTTCCAATATAGCGTTATCCTTAATGGAAACAGTATTCTCGGTACTACCCAGAAGGCTTATAAAAATAAAAAACATAACAAAAAGGATTCCAAAAGCGAATAAGGAACCCAAAATGGAAGCCAAAAAATTTCTTAAAAAATTCATGCAATTCTTTCTTTTAAATAGTGGACAAAGATAACCAATGTGAATATGTTTTGTTTATTTTGTTCCAATATTATGGGAGTATACAAATCGGCATTTTTATCCATTGGCAGTAATTTAGGGAAAAGGGAATTCCTAATCCAAAAAGCTATTTTCGAAATCGGAAAAAAAGCCGGGGAAATTAGACAGGTTTCCGGTATCTACCAGACTCCTGCATGGGGTTTTGAAGGGAATGAGTTTTTAAATGCATGTTTAGAAATACATACCCTATTGACCCCGGCAGAATTATTGTCTGAAATTTTAGCGATTGAAATCGAATACGGAAGGGAGAGGAACGATAGCCAAGGTTATCAAAGTAGAACCTTGGACATTGACATTATTTATTATGACAAAGAAATAATAGATACCGAACGGTTAACTGTTCCGCACCCGAAAATGCAGGAACGCAAATTCATACTGAAACCATTGGCCGATATTTCCCCGCAATTCTACCACCCCATACTAAACAAGGATACCAGGAACTTATTACAAGAATGCAAGGATAAAAGTATTATTACCAGAACGTCGCAAAAACTGTTCAAGAACCGACTCAACCTTTTCGCAAGCCTAGAGTACGTTGCTATTGAAGGGAATATAGGCGCTGGGAAGACAACCTTAGCAACTAAAATTGCCGAAGATTTCAATGCCAAATTAATTTTAGAGCGGTTTGCTGAAAACCCCTTTCTGCCAAGTTTTTATGATGACCAAGCTAGGTATGCCTTTCCGCTTGAAATGTCCTTTTTAGCTGATCGATATCAACAGTTCACAGAGGACACCAATCAACTTGATCTCTTTAAGAGTTTTATGATCAGCGATTACAATATTTATAAATCATTGATTTTTGCAAAAGTTACTTTACAGCAAAATGAATTTGACCTATACCGAAAAGTGTTCAATTTTATGTACAAGGAAGTCAAAAAACCAAAAATATACGTTTATCTGTATCAAACTACTGAACGTCTGCTACAACAAATAAAGCAACGTGGAAGGGATTATGAACAAAACATTGAAATCTCTTATCTAGAGCGAATTAATCGGGGTTATTTTGATTTTTTAAAGACCTATCCCAAAGAAAATCAATTGATTATAGATGTAAGCGATTTGGATTTTGTAGGCCTTACCGCGGATTATGAAACTATATTGACCCGTATCGAAAACTTCGCGCTGTCTTATTAAATGTATAGATACTTGTGCAAATTCTTGCGTAAATGAAAAGGATTTACTTTATTGTGACATATAAGCGCAACTAACTAACTCAAACTATATTAAAAACCTGGTCACCGCCAGGTTTTTTTATGCATTTAACTTACTCCAACAATCCCAGACCACAATCCCTGCGCTTACCGCAATATTTAAGGAATGCTTTGTACCGAATTGTGGAATTTCCAATACTTCATCACTCTTTGAAACCACACTTTGGGCAACTCCCTTCACTTCGTTGCCAAAAATAAATACTTGTTTTTTATTCCTTGTGGGAAGAAACGAATTCAGCCGGGTTGCATGCTCCGCTTGTTCTACCGAGATTATATGACAATCCTCCGCTTTTAAATGTTGTATCAACTTGGCAGTATCGGCTACATATTCCCAATCCACACTTTCAGTCGCACCTAAAGCGGTTTTGTGAATATCTTTGTGAGGTGGTTTTGCCGTAATGCCGCACAGGTAAATTTTTTCCACCAAAAAGGCATCCGCAGTTCTGAATACAGAACCTATATTATTTAAACTTCGAATATTGTCCAATACAAGAATAATAGGTGTTTTTCCAGCGAGCTTAAATTCTTCCACATCGATTCTGTCCAGTTCCTCATTTCTTAGTTTTCTCATTCCTTGTTAATATTAAAAGTGATGCAACACAAGAGGATAAACTTATCCTCAAATATCAACAATGATTTAAAATCCGTAGATAAAATCATATTTTCGTGAAGGTGCAAAATTAAAGAGTAAAAGACAAAGTGGCGGATAAAAGCAAGAAAAAAAAGGTGACCCCTTTGATGAAACAGTACAATACCATCAAGACCAAATATCCTGATGCACTATTGCTATTTCGTGTAGGTGATTTCTATGAAACCTTTGGGGAAGATGCCATTAAGGCCTCGCGCATTTTGGGTATTATCTTGACCAATAGAAACAATGGCGGTGAACGCACCGAACTTGCCGGATTCCCTCATCACTCGCTCAACACGTATTTACCCAAGCTGGTCAAGGCAGGTCAACGTGTAGCCATATGTGATCAGTTGGAAGATCCAAAACAAACAAAAACCATAGTCAAAAGAGGGGTTACGGAATTGGTTACCCCCGGAGTGGCCATGAACGATGATATCTTAAACGCCAAAACGAACAATTTTCTTTCTGCCGTTCACTTTGGAAGAAAAAAAATCGGAATTTCCTTTGTGGATATTTCCACTGGTGAATTCTTGACTTCAGAAGGTAACGAGGAGCAAATTGATAAGTTATTACAAAATTTTGCCCCCAATGAAATTTTGATTTCAAAGGCCCATAAAAAAGAATTTATTGACATATTTGGCAAAAACCATCACCTGTTCTATTTGGAAGATTGGGTATTTCAAGAAGACTATGCCCTTGAGAACCTAACGGCTCATTTTAAGACAAAAAGATTAAAAGGTTTTGGCGTAGACCATTTGAACTGCGGTGTTATCGCATCGGGTGTAGTTCTACATTATTTGGGGGAAACACAACACCGTCGATTACAGCATATTTCAAAATTACAGCGTATTGCCGAGGATGATTTTATTTGGATGGACCGTTTTACCATTAAAAATTTAGAATTGTACCATTCTACCAACGTCAATGCTGTGACACTTTTAGATGTTATAGATAAGACCATCTCCCCAATGGGTGGGCGATTGATAAAAAGATGGTTGGCTTTACCCTTAAAAAATATCGAAAAGATAAAAAGAAGACAGCAGATTGTATCCTTTCTATTTGAACAGGAAATTACCTTAGAAAAGTTTCAACACCATATTAAGCAGATGGGTGATTTGGAACGCTTAATTTCGAAAGTTGCAACGGGCAAGGTAAACCCTAAAGAAGTTGTACAGCTCAAAAACTCTTTGGAAGCATTGATACCCATAAAACAATTGGCAATGCTCTCTAAAAATGAAGCATTGGCACTTACCGGTGATCAAATACAATCGTGCGACCTGCTACGAGCAAAAATCAAGAAAATGCTCAATGAGGAAGCTCCCGTAAATATTCTAAAAGGGAGTACCATAGCAAAAGGGTTTTCAGAAGAACTTGATGAACTTAGGGGGTTGGCAAAATCTGGCAAAAAGTACTTAAGTGATATGTTGGAAAGGGAGACCGCTGCAACCGGCATTAGTTCCCTAAAAATAGCATCCAACAATGTATTCGGTTACTATATTGAAGTACGAAATACCCATAAGGACAAGGTTCCCGATTCTTGGATACGAAAACAGACCTTGGTTAATGCGGAGCGTTATATCACCGAAGAGTTAAAGGAGTACGAAGCAAAAATATTGGGCGCCGAAGACCGGATCTCAAGTCTCGAGCAGCAGCTTTTTTCCCAATTGGTGGTATGGATGCAAGAATATATTGCTCCGGTACAAAATAACGCCCACCTCATCGCACAATTGGATTGCCTTTGTGGTTTTGCCCAATTGGCAAAAGAAAATGGTTACCATTGTCCCGAGCTTAATGATTCTACCGATCTGGACATAACCGACGGTAGGCATCCCGTTATTGAGAAGCAACTACCTTTAGGGGAAAACTATGTTACCAATGATCTTCAGCTAGATCGATCCAACCAACAATTTATTATGATTACCGGGCCCAACATGAGTGGTAAATCTGCTTTATTACGGCAGACCGCCCTCATTGTGTTGCTTGCCCAAATGGGAAGTTTCGTACCAGCAGCCAGTGCTAGAATCGGTGTGGTGGACAAAATATTTACCCGGGTGGGTGCCAGTGATAATATTTCGATGGGGGAATCTACCTTTATGGTAGAAATGAACGAAACCGCCTCAATCCTGAACAACCTATCTGAACGAAGTTTGGTTTTATTGGATGAAATAGGAAGAGGAACAAGTACCTATGACGGCATATCGATTGCTTGGGCTATTTCAGAATACTTGCATGAACACCCGGCCAGGGCCAAGACCATGTTTGCCACCCATTATCATGAGCTGAATGAGATGACGAATACGTTTAATCGCATCAAAAACTTCAATGTAGCGGTCAAAGAGTTAAAGGACAATGTATTGTTCCTTAGAAAATTGGTACCTGGGGGCAGTGAGCATAGTTTTGGTATTCACGTCGCAAAAATGGCCGGTATGCCACAGCAGGTGATTCAAAAGGCAAATAAGATTTTGAAAAAGTTGGAGAAATCC
>JBBSKR010000013.1:0-32439 GCA_038256135.1 Flavobacteriales bacterium
AATTTTAGAAACTTTCCTTTAATCGGTTGGTATCCAATCTTAAGAAAATAAAAAGTAAAATGGTAAAGAACAACAAGCCAGAACCGCCGTAACTAAAGAAGGGGAGGGGTATTCCAATAGTAGGCAGTACTCCTATAACCATTCCTATATTTATGAAATAGTGAACCAATAGAATGGAAATTACACCATAACCATACATTCTTGCGAAAGAATTCTTCTGTCTTTCCGCTAAAGAAATCAATCGTAAAAAGAGAATGGAAAATAAAAAAATTACTGTGGCGGTCCCAATAAAACCCCATTCCTCCCCTACGGTACTAAAAATATAGTCTGTATGTTGTTCGGGAACAAAATTTCCTTTGGTTCTGGTTCCTTCCAAAAAACCTTTACCAAAGAAGCCTCCAGATTCAATTGCTTTTTCAGATTGATAGGTGTTGTAGCCTATGGTTTTTCTAATTTCTTCCAATTTGGACGGGTCATTTTCAAGTCGTAGCCATAAACTAAACCGATCTCTATGGCGCTGTTCAAAAACATTGTTAAAAACAAAATTCACTGATAATGAAAAAAGGATAATACTCACAGTCACTATGGTCATTGGTATAATGGGTATTTTCAAACTTTTTCGTTTAAATGCAAATAATAGGATTAGTAATAGCGCCAATCCAATGACAAGCCACATGGTACCGAACATTAATGTTATTACAAAAATGAGGATAAAACTAAATCCGATAGCCAAGTAGAAAAGGGGTAGACCTTCCCTAAAAATTACAAAAACCAGCGCAAAAAATACTAGGGCACTTCCTGGATCGGGTTGTGGGATGATCAATACAGCGGGTATTAGAATGATCAATAAGGCATACAATTGATCTTTTCTACGTTTTATATCTGTTTGAATGTCACTTAGATATTTTGCGAGTGCTAAGGCGGTCGCAACTTTTGCCAATTCTGAGGGTTGTAAATTGAAAAAACCTAGATCATACCAAGAAGTGGCTCCTGCAATCGTTTTGCCAAATATAAAAAGACCTAAAAGGGAAATCATGGAAATCAAGTAAAGAATACTTGAAAACCGTTCGTAAAAATTGACCTCCAAGGCAAGAACAAGTATAATAGCGACAAAACTTGCACCAATGAAAAAGAGCTGCTTCCCATATAGGGTTCCGAAATCAAAGATCGAGCTATGGGCATCGGTAAATGTACTGGAGTATATGTTCGTCCATCCGATGAAAACTAGGGCTAAATAAATGAGTACACTTAACCAATCTATACGTTTTAGGATACTTCTACCAGACACGCTCGTTTATTTTGAACTCCTCGCCACTGTAGGGTTTTGCGTATTCATGTTCCAAGGTTTTTTCGAGCATTCTTTTTTCAAGATCAGTTCTGGTTATCTCTCCTTTTAAATATTTTTCAATCATTAAAGAGGCAATATGACCCGCAAATCTTGAACCAAAATAACCGTTTTCAATGTATACGGCAATGGCGATTTTAGGGTTGTCAACAGGCGCAAATGCTACAAACACGGAGTGGTCTGTCAATTGTGTACGTACCCCATCTATTTTGGTAAAGTTTTCCGCAGTGCCCGTTTTACCGGCCATTTCAATATCCGGTATTTGTAACCTGCTTGCCGTACCTTTTGTGTATACATCTGCCATACCCCTTACAATAGGTTCAAAATATTTAGGGTCAATTGTGGTGTGCTTGGCTTCTGTAAATTTTGAATCGGTAATTTCCGATCCTTCTATTTTTTTAAGGATGTGAGGGGTGAAATAGTGCCCTCTATTTGCAATGGCCGCGGTCATATTGGCTAATTGAACCGGTGTGGCCAAAATTTCACCCTGCCCTATGGAATTGGAAATGATATAGGAAGAACTCCACCTATTATCTCCATACCATTTATCGTAATATTCCTTATCGGGGATTCTGCCTTTTTGTCCGAAGGGTAAATCATATCCTAGATAATCACCAAGACCAAAGCTACGCATATGCTTTTCCCAAACATCCATAGCCTCATCGGTGGTATCGAATTTTTCATATATTTTTCGAAACGTGCCAGCAAAATAAGCGTTGCAGGACATGTAGATACCTTTATTCATATCCCGCAGACCTCCACCACAATGACAACCTCTTTTTTTCTTCCCAACGTAAAAGCCATGGTAACATTGAATGGTAGTGGATTCATCCATTGCACCTTCTTGCAATGCAATTAACGCATTAAGGGTTTTAAAGGGCGACCCTGGTGGTTGCTGGGCATGTATGGAGCGATCCCATGTCGGATTTGCAATGGTATCGTTATACAATTTCGTATAGTTTTTAGAGCGTTCCCTTCCCACCAATAGAGCTGGGTCATAAGTGGGGCCTGAAATCATGGAAAGGATTTCGCCAGTGGCGGGCTCTATGGCTACAATGCCTCCTCGCTTACCGTTCATCAACAATTCGCCATATTCTTGAAGCGTTTTGTCAATCGTGATACTTATTTGTTTTCCTTGTTCGGGCAAGGTATCCGAGGTCCCATTTTTATAGGGGCCAATATCCCTATTAAAACGGTCTTTCTGAATGTATTGTACACCCTTTCTTCCCCTTAGCAGGTCTTCATAGTAACGTTCTACCCCTGTTCGGCCCTTAAGTTCACCTTGAACATAATATTTGTTGACTGCAAGATCACCCTCATTTACTTCACTGATATAGCCAAGTACATTGGCAGCACTGGACGTATCATAATAGCGTAAAGAGCGCTTTTGAATATAGAAGCCCTTATACTTGCGCATTTTTTCCTGCAGTTTGGCATAATCTTGTTTGGAAAGTTGCGGTACCAGTACTGAAGGTAATCTAGGGGAGTATACCCTAGCTTTATTTAATTTATCTATGAATTTTTCTTTGTCAATGCCTAGTAAACTGCAAAATTCCAGTGTATCCAAAGGCTTTACTTCCCTCGGGATGACCATGACATCATATGCGGGGTCATTGCCCACCAATAAATTTCCATTTCTATCATAAATGTAGCCTCGTTCAGGATAATCATAAATAGCTTTGATTGCTGGGTCTTCTAGAACCTGATTGGGAGAAAAGCTAAATATCTGCAAATAGGATAGCCTTCCCAAAAAGGTAATTCCTATGATAATTATAATGGATGATAAAAGAATTTTTCTCATTCCTTTTTACTACTGAATAAAGTACTTAACAATACACTTACGATCAATGTGGCCATACCTACGGTAACTGTTTTTTGTAAAATTAATAAGCTATTTGAAAAGCTGAAAATTTCTAAGGTAAAGTAAACCAAGTGATGTATTATAATCAATAACGCTAAAAATGTAAATTGTTGTGCCTTAGTGCTATTGTTTAATTTAAAACTTTGAAATTCATAGTTGACACCAAAGACGAAACGCATAATAGTTGGCCGCATATAGGCAATGGTAATGATGGCAGCCGCATTTATGGCAAGCGTATCCGAAAAAATATCTACACAAAGTCCCAAAAAGAAACATATTACGATAAAGGTAATTCTATTCTGCTTGATTGGATACCAAAAAAGGAATAGGATATATATGAACGGGTTTATGTATCCAAAAAAATTCAATCTATTGAAGACCAGTACCTGGACTAAGACCAAGGATATAAATCGGAGTACGTTTAAAAAGAAGGTACTATTGATCATTGGCCCGGGTTTCTGCTTCTAGTTGTAAAATTTCTTGGCGATTCAAATTTTTAATGATGTAAATATTCCCAATATTCGTCATATCATTAAAAAGTTCCACATCAATAAAGTAAAAACTTTTAGAAGTATCCAGGTCAAACTTTTTTATGGTACCTATCGGAATATTTTCAGGAAAAATACTACTCATTGCGCCTGTAACTATCGTGTCGCCAATGGTCAACGGAACCAGTCTTGGAATATCGATTAACTGCACTACATTGTAATCTTCGGTATCGTTCCAGACCAATGAACCAAAATGATTGGAGTTCTTAATTTTAGCATTGACGTTAGATTTTTCATTTAGGATACTTTGCACAGTAGCAAAATTTTTAGAGGTGTTTTCCACGATGCCTAAGATTCCGTTTTCCGTGATTACGCCCATATCCTGTTTGATACTATCGATTTCACCTCTGTTTATGGTGATATAATTTCGTTGATCCGCGTAACTATTATTTATGACCCTCCCTCTTATAACTTCGTAGTTGATATCTATGGAATCGGGGAAGGTAGGCGCTAATTGCACTTTATTAAAAACTTTTCGCCTTAACATCTCATTCTCTTCCAACAACTTTTTATTTTCATCTTGTAAATCAAAATAGGAAGTAATGTTCTCCGAAAAGGAATAAATGCTTCCAGAGAGATAGTTGGAGGAATTTAAAAATTTGGATTGATGATAGGAATGCGATTGAAACGTGAAAATCAGCGATATAAATAACAGAAATAAATATAGAAGAAATATTTTATATCTAATTAGAAAATTTACGATCTGTTGCATTCACCCCTAAATTTTTAAGATCAAGAAAGTACCGTATTGTACTAATATATTTTTACTTGATCAATATACTTTTATACCGTTCCAGATTTTTTAAGGCAATACCCGTACCACGCACTACGGCCCGTAAAGGGTCCTCTGCAATATAAACTGGTAAATCAGTTTTTTGCGACAATCTTCTGTCCAAACCACGTAGCATAGATCCTCCACCTGCTAAGTAAATACCGGTATTGTAGATGTCGGCTGCCAGCTCTGGTGGAGTTTGGGATAAAGTTTCCATGACCGCATCTTCAACACGAAGAATGGATTTATCCAGCGCCTTAGCTATTTCCCTGTACGAAATCTGAACTTGTTTTGGTTTACCAGTCAAAAGATCACGTCCTTGTACCAATTTGTCATCTGGAGGGGATTGAAGATCTTCTGTTGCGGAACCTATTTCAATTTTTATTGCTTCTGCGGTACTTTCACCCACATAAAGGTTGTGTTGTGTACGCATAAAATAAATAATGTCATTGGTAAATACATCGCCTGCAATCTTTACCGACTTATCGCAAACGATACCACCCAAAGCGATTACCGCAATCTCGGTAGTACCACCACCTATATCAACGATCATGTTACCTTTAGGTTGCATGATATCCAAGCCGATACCTATTGCCGCAGCCATAGGCTCGTGGATCAAATACACTTCCTTGCCGTTCACCCTTTCCGCTGATTCCTTTACGGCACGCATTTCAACTTCGGTAATACCTGAAGGTATACAGATAACGAGTCTCAAAGCAGGAGGGAACCATTTTTTCTTTAATGCCGGAATGTTCTTAATGAACATCATCAACATTTTTTCAGAGGCATCAAAATCTGCGATTACCCCATCTTTCAATGGCCTAATGGTCTTTATGTTCTCATGGGTCTTTCCTTGCATCATATTGGCTTCTTTACCGACGGCAATGATTTTTCCGCTAATTCTGTCTCTGGCAACGATGGACGGACTATCGACCACTACCTTGTCATTATGAATAATCAGCGTATTTGCAGTACCAAGGTCAATTGCTATTTCCTCGGTCAAGAAATCAAAAAATCCCATACTTAGTATTTAGGTTTTAGATAAAAGGGTGTATTTAATCGACAAAAGTAAGGAAATTAATGTTTGAAATGACGTGTGCCCGTCATCACCATAGAAATTTCGTTTGCATTACAATAATCAACACTTAATTGATCTTTTATGGAGCCACCGGGTTGAATTACACTCGTAATACCCGCCTTACCTGCAATTTCAACGCAATCTGGAAAAGGGAAGAAGGCATCACTTGCCATGACCGCTCCATTCAAATCGAAATTAAAGGATTGAGCTTTATGTATCGCCTGATTTAAGGCGTCTACCCTAGAAGTTTGACCCGTTCCACTGGCACAAAGTTGCTTGTTCTTGGTCAATACAATGGTATTGGACTTGGTGTGTTTGCAAAGTTTGGAAGCAAATAATAGATCTTCCAATTCACTTTCAGATGGATTTTTATCTGTAGCATAAGATAAATCGGCAAGAACATCTGTTTTGTTGTCCTTATCTTGAAGTAGCATGCCGTTCAAGCAAGTTCTAACCTGCATCTTTGGCATCTCCACCTCATTCTGAACCAAGATAATTCTGTTTTTTTTGCCTTTTAAGATTTCAAGGGCATCGGAAGCGTAGCTAGGGGCAATCACGACCTCACAAAAAAGTTTGTGTATTTCTTCAGCGGTAGCTTTATCTATTTCTTTGTTGCTAATCAAAACACCTCCAAAAGCCGAAACTGGATCACCTGCCAATGCATCTACATAGGCTTGATGTAAGTTATCCCGTTGCGCTAGACCACAGGCATTATTGTGTTTTAAAATCGCAAAGGTAGGGGAGTCGGTTTTAAATTCCAGCATTAGATTTACGGCGGCATCAACATCCAATAGATTATTATAGGAAAGTTCTTTCCCGTGCAATTTGCTGAACATCGCATCAAAATCTCCAAAGAAGAATCCCTTTTGATGTGGATTCTCTCCGTAGCGCAGCACTTTACCATTGGTCTCGCTAATTTTTAGGGAAGCAATATCATGGTTTTTATTGAAGTAATTGAATATAGCGGTGTCATAATGTGAGGAAACATTAAAGGCTTTGGCGGCAAAACGCTTTCGGTCTTCTATGCTGATTTCTCCGTTATTTTCTGAAATTACAGAAAGGAAATCGGAATAATCTTCCATAGAAGAAACACATATTACATCCTTATAGTTTTTTGCAGCTGCGCGAATCAACGAAATACCCCCAATATCAATTTTCTCAATAATATCTTGCTCCGGGGCGCCGCTGGCAACCGTCCTCTCAAACGGATACAAATCAACGATAACAATATCTATTTGTGGAATTTCAAATTCCGCCAATTGTGCAACATCATTTTCATTGTCCTGCCTGTTCAAAATGCCACCAAAGACTTTTGGATGCAACGTTTTTACACGACCACCAAGAATAGAAGGGTAACTCGTCACATCTTCTACAGCAACAACATCGATTCCTAAATCGGTAATGAACTTTTCGGTACCTCCGGTAGAATAAATAGTAATTCCTAGTTCTTGAAATTTTTTGACAATTGGTTCTAGGCCATCTTTATGAAATACTGAAATTAAGGCCGAGGACGCTTTTTTTGCACTGCTCATTGTAGGATGCTTAAAGTTTCTGATAAGCAGACAAAAGTAATTTTTTTGCAGCTAGGAAAGACCTTAGGTTATCAACAAATAAGCTAAAGTTTTAAAGAATTTTAGAAACCTCAAAATTGACGAATTCCAAAAAGTGCTCATCTGCCTCGGTAAAGGGATCTAAGGTGTTGGAATCAATATCAATTTGGCCAATATTCTCCCCATTTACGAATAGGGGCACTACGATTTCAGCTTTTACGGTAATACTACAGGCTATGTAGTTATCCTGAGCCTTTACATCGGGCACCACAAAATTTTCATTGCTTTCCGCAACCTGACCGCAGATACCTTTTCCAAAAGGGATGATAGTGTGGTCAGTCGGTTCCCCGGCGTAGGGTCCTAATTTCAATTCCTTCTTATCGCCATTTTTGAAGTAAAATCCCACCCAATCATAATGGGTAATTCCATTTTTCAAAAGCTTGCAGATTTCCTGCAACTTGACTTCGGTAGTGGTATTGGTGTCAATAATAGAACTAACCAAGGGTCGTAAAGCATCAAACATAGGCAGCTAATTTAGTGTGAGGTGCAAAAATGATGCTTAAAACCAATATTTACAAAAGGTAGCGCTTAAATAATCGTTAATAATTTTAGCACGTCAAATGCGTAATTTTAATAATTTGAGGCCTTGGCCAGTGAAAAATATGTTTTTTAATGCATTATCTGATTTTCGAGGCATGTCTTTTAAATTTCCGCTATTGGAGTACACGTGGAACCATGCTTGATTTTATGGGTCTATTTTATATCGTTTCCAGTATTCAAATTGTTGGATTCAAAAGGATTTCCGGAAAGTTTTAGTATTTGTTA
Organism: Flavobacteriales bacterium; assembly: GCA_038256135.1. Lineage (GTDB taxonomy): Bacteria > Bacteroidota > Bacteroidia > Flavobacteriales > Flavobacteriaceae > Maribacter. Next base: position 7,980 of record JBBSKR010000013.1, read on the forward strand.
TTCTTACACTAAGATATTAGCTGTAATATTGAAAAATATGCTGATATAACTAATTGAAATATAATTGATTACGATAATGTGTTTTACGAACTGAAATTACCATTGACAGTTTTAGTTAATATTTTGCCAATGTGGGAATCACGAATCGAAATCTGAAATACATTAGCTTAGATTTATTTAAATTCTAAACTAATGGCACAAGCAAAATCAGCAGGGAAACCAGCTGCAAAGCCTTCTCCAGCAAAAGCTGGTAAAAAGGCCGCTCCAAAGGCTGCTCCTAGAAAGAAGTAGTTTGGTTTTAGCTTATTGGATAAGCTTTTACTTTTTGGATAAGAAAACCACCTTTTAAAAAGAAGGTGGTTTTTTATTTAATAAGTGTCTTGTCCTGAAATAGTCTATTTCAGGACGGGACAGGTAGGTAATAAAAAAACCGCTCTTGGGTTATCCAAGAGCGGTTTTGATTTATCCGCAAACAAGCTAAAAATTTGCCTGTGTCTGCGTGCCGACTTACATCATGCCTGGCATTCCGCCACCCATTGATGGTCCGGCAGGAGAATCTTCTTTAATGTCTGTCAAAGCGCATTCGGTGGTCAAGATCATTCCGGCAACCGAAGCAGCATTTTCCAATGCTATTCTAGTCACTTTCGCAGGATCGATAATACCGGCTTTCATCATGTCAACATATTTCTCTGATTTGGCATCGTAACCATAATCACCTTTACCTTCAAGGATTTTGGCGATTACCACAGAACCTTCGCCACCAGCGTTGGAAACGATGGTACGCAATGGAGATTCAATAGCACGGGCTACAATTTGTAATCCTGTTGCTTCGTCCTCATTTTCCGTAGCAATTTTAGAAAGAACAGATTTAGCTCTTATCAAGGCGACCCCACCACCGGCAACGATACCTTCTTCAACTGCAGCTCTTGTAGCGTGTAAGGCATCATCAACACGGTCTTTTTTCTCTTTCATTTCAACTTCGGAAGCAGCGCCTACGTAAAGTACGGCCACCCCACCAGCCAATTTGGCCAAACGTTCTTGAAGTTTTTCTTTGTCATAATCAGATGTTGTTGTCTCGATCTGGGATTTGATCTGGTTGACCCTTGTTTTGATATCCTTGGCAACACCGCCACCGTTTACGATAGTTGTATTGTCCTTATCGATACTTACCTTTTCACAAGTACCTAACATATCAAGAGTAGTATTGTCTAAGGAGAAACCTCTTTCTTCAGAAATAACCGTTCCACCAGTTAAGATGGCTATATCCTCCAACATTGCTTTTCTACGGTCACCAAATCCTGGTGCCTTAACAGCAGCGATTTTCAAGGAACCTCTCAATTTATTTACGACCAAAGTAGCCAATGCTTCCCCATCAACATCTTCCGCAATAATCAAAAGTGGCTTTCCAGATTGTGCAACTGGTTCCAAAACAGGAAGTAAATCCTTCATGGAAGAAATTTTCTTATCGAACAATAGGATGTATGGGTTTTCCAATTGCGATACCATTTTTTCTGAATCGGTAACAAAATATGGAGAGATATACCCTCTGTCAAACTGCATACCTTCCACAACATCAACGTAAGTATCGGTACCTTTGGCTTCCTCTACGGTGATTACACCTTCTTTACCAACTTTGCCGAAAGCCTGGGCAATCAATTCACCAATCGTTTCGTCGTTGTTAGAGGATATTGAAGCTACTTGCTTAATTTTTTCTGAAGAATCCCCTACTTTTTTAGCTTGTTTAGCCAAATTTGCGACGATTGCTTCCACTGCCTTATCGATACCTCTTTTCAAATCCATCGGATTTGCACCAGCTGCAACGTTCTTTAATCCTTCTTTTACGATTGCTTGCGCCAATACCGTAGCGGTTGTGGTACCGTCACCGGCCAAATCATTGGTTTTGGAAGCAACTTCCTTCACCATCTGCGCGCCCATATTTTCTAAGGGATCCGATAATTCTATTTCCTTTGCAACTGTAACACCATCTTTGGTTACCTGTGGCGCGCCAAAGGATTTGCTTATAATTACATTTCTACCTCTAGGGCCCAATGTAACTTTTACAGCATTTGCCAATGCATCAACACCTCTTTTAAGGCCATCTCTTGCATCAATATCAAATTTTATTTCTTTTGCCATTTTTAATTGTTTTTTAGCTTTTGACCTTGAGCGATTTGCCGCTGGCCAATAATATTATTTTTTAATTTTTGAGTGTATTTGGTTAAGCCAATGGCCAAAGGCCATGAGCTAAAAACTATTTAGATAATACCAAGAATATCACTTTCTCTCATCATCAGGTAATCCGTACCTTCCAGCTTTAATTCTGTTCCGGCATATTTTCCATAAAGAACAGTATCGCCAACTTTAACGGTAACCTTGTCATCTTTTGTGCCAGGACCCACAGCAACTACTTTGCCTTTTTGTGGTTTCTCTTTTGCAGTATCGGGAATATATATTCCGGATGCAGTTTTTGTTTCAGCTGCCATTGGCTCAATAAGAACTCGGTCTGCCAATGGTTTGATATTAACTTTAGCCATAATTATTAATGTTTAAATTGATTTTTTAAAGATTCTAGAGAATTTAAAGGCAGAAATTATGCCATTGCCCAATAACTGACAAATTGTAAACTAAAAATGCCAGCTTGTCACTAAGCTGGCATTTTAAAGTATGTTTTGAATTGTTTTAAAGACTATCCGTAGGATTCGTCTCGTTAGTTGCCGGTGGAGTAACTTCCTCTGGCAAGGTTTCTGGGACCGTAGTTTCTATATCGTCTCCTTGTAATAATTTAGAATCAACATCACCATAATTTCCTTTTAGTGCAATGTTGGATGCCAAAATCAAAACGATTAACAAACCAGCCAACGTCCAAGTACTTTTATCCAAAAAGTCCCCCGTTTTTTTAACACCTCCCACTACTTGGTTTCCCCCTCCACCAAATGAAGAAGAAAGTCCGCCTCCTTTAGGATTTTGTACCATAATCACCAATACCAATAATAAGCAAACGGTGATGATAAGTATTAAGAATATTGAAAATGTACCCATTCTATTTTATCTATTTTCTAGTTGAATTTTTCCTACTGCCTTAATTCGGTCTGCAAAGAAACTACTTTTTTCCGGATATTTCAAACTTAAAATTTTGTAAGCCTGTATGGCCTTTTTGTATTTTTTTTGCTCCAAATAAACCCTGGCCAAAGTTTCGGTCATCAACTCGTTTTTATCGATTTTAGTAGAACCGGATCTATCGACGCCCATACTTTTTTGTTCCGAGGGAACTATTTTGGGATTATTGGCGATAAACTTATCTATACGGTCGAATTTTTTCCTCTTAACCGAATCTACATTATTCCGAAGTATGGGTTTACTCCTCTCCAGAGCTTTTTTATTTTCTTCTGATGCAACTACATTTCTTTCTATAGGATTCTTGGTGGCTAGGCTCAACCATTCAGAAAAGGAATATTTTTCTTTCGCATCAAACGCAAGAGGTTTTCCTATTGCAAGGTCCTTTTTTGCTGTTGAAGATTTTTGTTCCTTTGATTGGAACAATTCTGGATCCAAAATTTGGTCCGCATCATTTTCATCCTGTGGTAAAGGTTTATCTTCAGAGATCTCGATAAGGGGAGTTGAATCTATTGCCGATGGTTCTTCTTTTGGGGAAGTCGTTTCCTCGACGTTTGGTTCCAAAATAGCATTTTGCAAAAAATCCCTAGAAGTTATAAAGTCAAAAAGTACATCCCTATCAGTGGTATAGGCAGCTGTGGTTTTGAGGGCCTTGTTGTATTTGTAACTATTCAGGTTTTTCAGTCCTTTCAGATGTAAGGCCCTTGCTGCCTGAAAATAGGGATATTCCGTAATGATATCCTCTAGATGTTTGGTATGGATGGGTTCAACCACCTTGGCAGGGTGCTCTAGAAAATATGTAAAATCCATTATATTCATTTTTCTTACCAATTTGCCAGCGAGGCATTGAAAATATCCTGTGTAAGCCGTTCAAAAATAACTTCATGCGCTACACTCTGTATGGCGTTCAATTGAACATCTGCAGGATAATCATAAAAGAAGGAGAAACTTTGGTCAAAACCGGCATCTTCCTTCAATCGATTATAGAACCTAACTTTTACCCGCATTGATAATCTGTTCTCGGCAGCTGTTTGTTGTGCGGTTGCTGACATAGGGGAGATTTTATATTCTGTTATCTCGCCTTCATATAAAAGGTCTGCGGTACCTGAATTAATTAGATCTAGACTCGTTTGATTCAAGATACGATCTTGTAGGGCCAAGGTAAAATCCCTATCCAAGCCTGGTTCAAAAACTGATCCTGGACTTTGTGTTGCGTAATTCTGAAAGTAATCCACTTGAAAATTTTTAGCATCGCCGACATTACCACCCGTAAAATTGTATGCACCGCAGCCCAAAAGGATAATGGCGGGTAAAATAAATAAAACTACTTTTTTAACGTTTTTCATTGACATGAAGTCCATTCTGGAGTTATAGGTCGTATTGCTTGATCTTGCGGTACAGGGTACGCTCAGAAATCCCCAATTCAGCCGCTGCAGATTTTCTTTTCCCTCGATTTCGATCAAGCGATTTCTTAATTAATTCCACCTCTTTCGCTTGTAAAGATAGCGTTTCTTCCTCTTCGATCTCTTCGGCAAAATGGTATTTGTCATCATAGGAATCATTCGTGTACGAGCGTTCTGCCTTTTTAGGTTCCGGCAAATGCAACACGTTCCTTGAAGGTTCCTCTTGCGAATCCACATCAAGGTCTATTTCTTCCTCGTCTTCGTTGCCGTAAATTTTGCGAATCAAGTTTTCGTTATCATCCTGCACTTTTTGTGAATCATTGTTTTTAAGGAGCTCCATCGTCAGTTTCTTCAAATCGTTCAGGTCTCCTTTCATATCGAACAAAACCTTGTAGAGAATTTCCCTTTCGTTGCTAAAATCGCTTTCAGATTTTGAATGGGAAACTACGGCAGGCAGATTACTTGTTGAGTTATTTGGAATATAGCCATTTAGCTTGGTTGCCGTAATTGCCCTATTTTCCTCAAGTACGGATATTTGTTCGGCAATATTCCGTAACTGTCTAATGTTGCCCGGCCATCTGTATTTGGTTAAAAGCCCTACGGCGTTGTCATCCAGCCTAATGGTAGGCATCTTATATTTCTGACTAAAATCCGATGCAAATTTCCTGAAAAGTAAGTGAATATCCTCTTGGCGTTCCCGCAGGGGCGGAATATTGATTTCCACGGTACTCAAACGATAATAGAGGTCTTCACGAAAACGTTCTTTCTTAATGGCCTCGAACATGTTCACATTCGTTGCCGCTACGATGCGTACATCTGTTTTTTGAACTTGCGATGAACCTACTTTCAGAAACTCCCCATTTTCCAATACACGAAGTAATCGCACTTGGGTGGTCAATGGAAGCTCTCCAACTTCATCCAAAAATATGGTACCTCCGTCGGCCACTTCGAAATAACCACTTCGGGTTTGTGTAGCTCCTGTAAAGGCACCCTTTTCGTGACCGAAGAGCTCACTATCTATGGTTCCTTCCGGGATCGCACCACAGTTCACGGCAATATATTTGGCGTGCTTTCTGTGCGAAAGGGCATGTATGATTTTAGGTATGGATTCTTTACCTACCCCACTTTCACCTGTCACCAAAACCGATATATCCGTCGCGGCAACCTGCATGGCTTTCTCCAATGCCCTATTGAGTTTAAGGTCTTGCCCAATAATTTCAAACCGTTGTTTTATGCTTTGTATACTTTCCATATAAAATGGCTACAATAAAAAATTAATTAGTATCCGAATATCCTACGGCAGTACCCATTAAGGTAGCCGAAGTACAATCGTTTATTTTTACGTTTACGAAGTCCCCGACTTTGAAGTTTTCCTTTGGAAAGACAACAACGGTGCTTTGTGAATTTCTTCCCATCCATTCCTGTTCAGACTTTTTGGAGGTTCCTTCAATCAATACTTCCTGTACTTTCCCCAAATGTTTTTCAGTTCTAAACTGACAGTGTTCTCTTTGCAGGGCGATGATTTCGGTTAATCGTCTCTTTTTAATCGATTCTGGAACATCATCTTTCATTTTTCTCCCCGCCATTGTACCCGGTCTTTCAGAATAGGCATACATATAGCCAAAATCATATTTTACAGCGTCCAATGCTTTCAAGGTCTGCTTATGATCCTCTTCCGTTTCAGTAGGGAAACCAGTGATAATATCTTGGGAAATGGCACAGTCCGGAAGTATTTGCCTAATGTTTTCTATCAGTTCAAAATACTCCTCAATGGTATGCAGTCTATTCATTTCCTTTAAGATACGATTACTACCGCTCTGTACTGGAAGATGAATATGGTTACATATATTTTTATGTTTGGCCATGGTTCTAATAACATCCAAGGTCATATCCTGTGGATTGGAAGTAGAAAACCGGATACGCATTTTTGGCTGCGCCAAAGCCACAATTTCCAAAAGCTTTGAAAAACTAGTGGCCGTTGCTTTTTGCATTTCAGAAGCCTTTTCAAAATCTTTTTTGAGTCCGCCCCCATACCATAGGTAACTATCCACATTTTGACCGAGCAAGGTGATTTCCTTGAATCCCTTCTCCCAAAGTTCGTTGACCTCTTCTATAATGGACTGTGGATCTCTACTGCGTTCCCGTCCTCTGGTAAATGGAACGACGCAAAAAGTACACATATTGTCACAGCCTCGGGTAATCGAAACAAAAGCGGTAACCCCATTGGTGTTCAATCTTACGGGAGCAATATCCCCATAGGTTTCATCTTTCGATAAAATGACATTGACCGCGTCCCTACCGGCATCTACCTCCTTAATAAGGTTGGGTAGATCCTTATAGGCATCTGGTCCAACGACCATATCCACAATTTTTTCTTCATCCAACAACTTGTCCTTTAACCGCTCTGCCATACAGCCTAAGACACCCACTTTCAAGTGTGGCCTTGTTTTCTTTACCTTATTATACTCTGTTAGCCTTTTGCGAATGGTCTGTTCCGCTTTGTCCCTAATGGAACAGGTATTTACAAGAACCAAATCTGCTTCTTCCAAAATCTGGGTCGTATTGAACCCTTCCGCAGCCAATATGGAGGCAACGATTTCGCTATCGGAAAAATTCATGGCGCACCCATAACTTTCTATGAAAAGCTTACGTTGATTTGTTTTTTGCGCATCAAGTATCAAAGTTGTGCCCTGCACATTTTCGTCAATAGTTTTCTCCATCGTCCTTTTTGCCTTCCAAAAAATAATTAGTCCGCAAAGATACCACTATAATCAAAAATATGACAAGTTGACATACTTTTTTAGGGTATATTTAGGCGCCTTTATTAATTATTTAATTTTATTTCAACTATCAACCAACCTTAATTTATGTATTTAGAAAACATTACGCAACGGATAAGCTCAAAACCAGATTTAGATTTTAACACTATTTTCAGTAGATCTATAGCATTGTTCAAGAAAGTCTGGTTGCAAGGATTCATAACCTTGCTGTTGACTTTTGTCACCATTATTCCATTTTATATCATTTTGTATATACCCATGATCGCCGCAGGTATTACAGATCCCGAAACGATTCGAGACCATGAGCTACCTCCAATGATGACGATAGCTATGGGCATCTTAGCACCGGTTTTTGCTGTGGGAGTAACAACGTTTAGCTTGGCACTGAATGCAGTATTTTTGAAAATATGTAGACAGAAGGACCTAGGTGAAGAAACAACCGATGATTATTTTTTCTTTTTTAAGGAAGGGAGATTAGGAAAAGTTTTTATTCTGGCACTTTACGCTATAGGAATCGGTATTCTAGGCTTATTGGCCTGTGGCGTGGGACTTTTCTATGTTATCGTTCCGCTATCGCTTTTCCCTGCTTTTATAGCATTTTCAAAAGAACTTACCGCAATGGAAATCGTAAAGGCAAGTTTTACGTTAGGCAATAAAAATTGGTTGGTCATCTTTGGGTTAGTAATAATAATGGGGATCGTTGGGGAACTAGGGTTGCTACTATGCTTTGTTGGAGTGCTGTTTACGGCAATGCTAAGCAAAGTGCCAACGTATTATATGTATAAGGATGGTGTAGGATTCGAATTGGAGGCTTAATATTTTTTATTTTGAATCGGCCAACGCAACTAAAAACAAATTTTTTCATCTGTATAGTACAACATGTTTAATTTCAAATCGATGGGAAAGAATATTTTTTTGCTACTGATTTTCACCTTGACGACTTTTATTTCCTGTGATGATGATGGCCCGTACGAGGACTATCTGGTAGCGCGACCTGTACTAATGGACGCTGTGGCTTTTAAAGCAGAGGCCATTGATATCATTGCTCCGGTCCCTATTGTTTCTTCCGGAAAAATTTACGCCTACGGAAGCTATATCTTCGTAAATGACATAGACCGTGGTTTTCATGTCATAGATAATCGAACTCCTTCAGCCCCAAAAAGTATTGCCTTTATTAAACTGGAAGGCAATAATGATATCTCCATAAAGGACGATAAATTGTACGCGGATAGTTATGGCGATCTGGTCATTTTTGATATTTCCGATATCAATAGCATTACCCTATCAAGTCGGATAGTAAATGCGATTTACAATAATGATGTGTGGCTTTCTAGTATTGAATTTCCGCAAGCCGATATTTACGAATACGGTGCCATTGATTATGATAGCGATATTGTAATTGGCTGGGAAGTGAAAACCGAAAGAAGACCTGTGTCGGATTATGAGGCACAGTTTACGTGTAATTCTTGCGATGCATTTTTTGGCTTGGAAAATTCTGGCGGTACCCCACAACCGTCAGTAGGGCAAGGTGGTTCGTTGGCGCGATTTAAAATAATAGGAGATTATCTGTATGTGGTGGATTATAGCGATATTAATATTTTTGATATTTCAAATTTGGAAGAACCAAAAATTCTGGACGATGTACAAGTGGCCTGGGATATAGAGACCATATTCAATCAGGGGAATATTTTATTTATAGGTGGTAGGCAGGGAATGTACATTTATGACATAACAAATCCCGAAAAACCAGAATTCGTATCTGAATTTAGACACGGTACCGCTTGTGACCCTGTAGTAGTGGATGGCAATTATGCCTACGTCACCTTAAAAGGCGGTAATTTTTGTGGCAGCACCGAAAGTGGGCTCTACGTTATTGATATTTCAAACTTAAAGAACCCGGAACTCAAAGTTATTTACCCAATGAGTGGCCCAAACGGTTTGGGAATAAAGGGTGATACACTTTTCATATGTGATGGCGATGCAGGACTAAAAGTTTACGATAAAAGCAATGCCCCTAATATAACCCTGGTCAATACATTTGAGAACATTATTGCGTACGATGTAATTCCATTGTCTTCCTCTTTATTGATGATAGGAGACAAAACGCTGTATCAATATGAATATTTGGGTAACGATATTCGACTTTTGAGTACGTTTGAATTGTAAAATAATAAGTTGATACAAAAAAGGGAAGCGTTAATACCGCTTCCCTTTTTTAATACAATAGCACCGCTATCAAAATCAACTATTCCGAAGAAATCATTTTTATGTTCTCTTGATCAACCTTTTCATTGACAATTTTTGTTTGCTTTTCAATGAGTGAATTCAATGCGTTGATTTCTTTATTCAACTCTTGGGTAACTTCTTTAAAAAACTGCTGCGCCTGTTGGGTTGGAGGATAATCGCCTCTCTGTGAATCTGCCAAAAGAAAGGCCAGCCTATTATTTATTCGTATACCGTAATTTAATGGGTCTTGACTACTTTGATTTTTGGTCATGTGGATATTGTTTTCAATGACCGAAAGTTCTGTTTCATAATCGGCTATCAGCTTCTGTAATTCTGGGTTCTCTTTAGTTTTCTCCTTAAGATATTTTAAATCTTTTTGAACATCCCTTATTTTAATTATGGCTTCATTGGCCCTGCTGACCTGATCTCGAACGGCAATCAGAAATTCAAATTGATCGTCATAATCTTTTTGGGAATTGGACAATCTCGGGTCTTTTACAATTTTAAATTCTTTTTCTTTGGAAGCCCCATTAACGGTAAGTTCAACTTTGTAGTCTCCAGGAACAGCTTTGGGTCCTGTATTAGGTGATGAATAAAAAATCATACCATCGAAAGCTTTGAATCCTGGGTACCTCATGTCCCAGACCATTCTATTTCCGCCCGAAGCAACAGTTAATGGTTTTGTGGCTGTCGGGTCCAACTTATTTTCTTTTGCACTTGTCAAAAAGCGTTGGATTAGGGTACCGTCTTTTTCTAAAATATCCAATTGTACCGTATCCGATTTGGTAAAGCTATCGACATAATAGTTGATGATAACGCCATCGGGATGGTTTTCACCTACCAATTTGGTGTCTGGTTCTGACCATCCGCCAGATTGATGCATTCTGTAGGAAGTGTCCGGCTTGTAAAGGTAGAAATCACTATCCGCCACATCCTTTGATAGTTGATGTAATGGAGTCAGGTCGTCTATGACCCAAAAGCTTCTACCATGGGTGGCTACAATCAGGTCATTGTCCCTAACCTGTAAATCCCGTATGGCCGTAATCGGAAGGTTCAATTGAAATGGAGCCCAAGATGCACCATCATCAAAGGAAATATACATTCCCCATTCTGTTCCTGCATATAGTAATCCTTGCCGTTCATGGTCGGTTCTAATGACCCGTGTGTAATAATTATCTTTTATACCGTTGGTAATCAGCGTCCAATTTTTGCCATAATCACTGGTTTTATATAAATAGGGGGTGTAATCGCCAAATTTGTAGGCGGTGGCCGCTACGTAGACTGTTCCTGCGTCAAACGGACTAGCATCGATGGAGTTGATCATATTCAGTTTTGGCGACATGGAAGAGGGCGGGGTCACATTTTCCCAAGTTGCACCATTATCCCTAGTAACATGTATGAGACCGTCATCGCTACCGGTCCAAATAACATCTTTCTCAAGGATCGATTCTGTAATAACAAAAATGTTCGAATAAAATTCGGCACCGGTATTGTCTTGCGTTATGGGTCCTCCGGAAGACTCTATGGTTTCCGGCAGGCCTCTGGTCAAATCCGGGGAAATTGTTTTCCAAGACTGGCCTTCGTCGGTAGTCACATGCAGGTAGTTCGACCCTGCGTATAGCTTATTGGAGTCATGCCTGCTGAAGGTTACCGGATAATTCCAGTTAAAGCGATATTTCATAACTTCCGCACCAGAACCGGCTGGGTTGTCTGGCCAAACGTTGGTAGACCTTGCTTGCCCAGTGGTATGGTCCAACCGGTTCATATACCCTTTAAAAGTGCCACCATATACAATCTGATTATTTTTTGGGTCAGGTGCCAAATGTGCACTTTCCCCACCTGCGGTCGGTTCCCAATCGCGTTCCGTAATAGATTCCTCCGACGTCCTGTGCGCTATTCGTATGGCACTATTGTCTTGTTGGGCCCCATAAATTCTATAGGGAAAAATACTGTCGGTGGAGACACGGTAAAATTGTGCCGTAGGTTGATTGTAGTAAGTGGTCCAGTTATTACCGCCATCATTGGAAATTTGGGCGCCACCATCATCTGCAATGATCATTCGGTTATTGTTGTTTGGATCTATCCACAAGTCATGATGATCACCATGGGGTGCGTTTTTTAAAGTAAAGGTTTTTCCCCCGTCCGTAGAAACACCATAACTCACGTTCATTACAAACAGCTTATCCACATTTTGGGTATCCGCATAGATACGGGTATAATACCAAGCACGTTGGCGTAATGCCCTATTTTCGTTTATTTTTTTCCAGGTAACTCCAGCATCGTCTGATCGGAACAAGCCGCCATCCTCAGCTTCGATTAGCGCCCAAACCCGGTCAGAATCTAAAGGAGAAACGGTTATACCCACTATCCCCCAAGGAAATCCAGGTAAACCGGTTCGGGAAGAAATATCTTTCCAGGTATCACCGCCATCGGTACTTTTGAATAATTTGCTGTCTGGCCCGCCACTATCCATTCGATAGCCATTTCGTGTCATTTCCCACGTGGTAGCATATAGTATCCTACTATTATTAGGGTCCATGACTAAATCACCTGCGCCTGCCTTATCACTAACGTACAATACCTTTTCCCAATTTTTACCGCCATCCTTTGAACGAAAAACCCCTCTTGTTTCGTTGGGCTTCCATAAATTCCCAATAGCAGCAACATAAACCAGATCCGGATTATTAGGGTGAATTCTAATTCTAGAAATATGTTCTGAATCCTTAAGACCAATAAAGCTCCATGTTTCCCCGGCATCCATACTTTTCCATACTCCTTTTCCTGAGGAGACATTACCACGCAACGTCTGTTCCCCTTCACCAACATAAATGATATTTGGGTCGGATTCGGATACGGCCACAGCGCCTATTGAACCTCCAAAGTACCCATCTGAAATACTTTCCCAGGTATTGCCGGCATCAGTGGTTTTCCATAGTCCTCCACCAGCAGTACCCATATAATAAAGGTTTGGATTGTTTGCCACGCCAGCCACGGTCCCGGCCCTACCGCCCCTAAAAGGACCGATTGATCGATATTCCATGCCATTATATAATGAGTCATTGTAGCTGACTGTATTTTTCTTCCGCTGTGCCCTAAGATTTTGGAACGGCTGTAAAAAAAGGAACGACAGTAGAGTAGCGAAGTATAGCTTTTTCATTTTAAAAGTTCTTTGAGTTAGTTTGCCTAAAAATAGAACTATTTAAGGGTCATAGGAAATAGACTCAATGAATCTTTTTACTTTCTTTTAAATTCATGATTTTGCGGGCATTTTCCCAAGAAATTATAGGAAGAAATAAATTCCCGAAATTTTAAAGTTTAATTTTTAGTATACATTTGTACTCATAAATAAGGTTAATGGCGAAAAATTTAGTAATTGTTGAGTCTCCCGCAAAGGCCAAAACTATAGAAAAGTTTTTAGGGAAGGATTTTAAGGTCGAATCTAGTTTTGGACACATTGCAGATTTACCTTCGAAGGAATTGGGAGTGGATGTTGAGAATGATTTTACCCCAAAGTATGTAGTAGATAAGGATAAAAAGGCCTTGGTCAAAAAATTAAAGGCCCTTGCGGATAAAGCGGAAACAATTTGGCTTGCCAGTGATGAAGACCGAGAAGGAGAAGCTATTTCCTGGCATTTGGCAGAGGAACTGGGTCTTGACAAGAAAAAGACCAAACGTATTGTTTTTAACTCCGTAACCAAAGCTGCCATTCAAAAAGCAATCGAAAACCCAAGGGAAATCAATTATAATTTGGTGAACGCCCAACAGGCAAGACGCGTTTTGGACCGGTTGGTGGGATATCAACTTTCCCCAGTTCTTTGGAAGAAAATAAAACCGGGACTATCGGCGGGCCGTGTACAATCAGTAGCCGTGCGATTGATTGTTGAACGCGAACGTGATATTGAAGGTTTTGAACCTCAGGCATCCTTTAAGATTGCCGCAGAATTTCAAACAGAGGATGGAAGTGTTTTTTCAGCTAAATTGAACAAAACCTTTGCCACTAACAAAGAGGCCGAAGCATTTTTGAAAGCGAATGTAGCTGCGGACTTTTCAGTCAGTAAATTGGATAAGAAGCCAGCTAAAAAATCGCCTTCTGCGCCATTTACCACATCCACATTACAACAGGAAGCTTCTAGAAAATTATACTTTTCGGTGGGAAGAACCATGCAGGTGGCCCAACGATTATATGAAGCAGGTTTGATCACCTATATGAGAACGGATAGTGTAAATTTATCCAATGAAGCACTGACCGCTGCTAAGGAAGCCATCATAAAAAATTATGGCAAAAAATATAGCAAGACTAGAAATTTTACCGGAAAGTCAAAAGGTGCCCAAGAAGCACACGAAGCCATACGCCCTACCGAGATGGAAAATCAATCTCCCTCGTTAGAGCGAGACCAATCCAAATTGTACGATTTAATTTGGAAACGTACGATTGCGTCGCAGATGAGCGAGGCTGAGTTGGAACGTACCAATGTGAAAATACAGGCCAACAAACATCAGGAAGAATTCACTGCAAACGGCGAGGTGATTAAGTTTGATGGATTCTTGAAAGTGTACATGGAAGGTGTAGATGATGAAGATATAGCGGAAGAGCAAGAAGGCATGTTGCCTGCCATGAAGGAGGGAGAACGATTGTTGAACAACTTTATTTCTGCAACGGAACGCTTTACCAGGCCACCCTATCGTTTCACGGAAGCCTCTTTGGTCAAAAAACTGGAAGAATTAGGTATTGGCAGACCCTCCACTTATGCACCAACAATTTCAACTATTCTTAATAGGGGGTATGTAGAGAAGGGAACCATTGAAGGTACGGAACGTAAGTATCAGCAATTAATCTTGAAATCGAACAAAATTCAGGAAAAGAATCTGACGGAAAATGTTGGGTCGGATAAAGGTAAGATGGTTCCGACCGATATCGGTATGATCGTCACCGATTTCTTGGTCAGTAATTTTGCTAATATTTTAGATTATAACTTTACGGCACAGGTAGAGGAAGATTTTGATGAAATAGCTTCTGGGGATGAGGACTGGAAGAAAATGATGAAGAATTTTTATAAGGAATTTCATCCAAATGTGGTTGATGTAGAGGAAAATGCAGACCGTGCCAGCGGAGAACGTATTTTAGGAAAGGATCCCAAAAGCGGCAAACAGGTCTCTGTTAGGCTCGGAAGATTTGGACCAATGGTGCAAATAGGTACCGTTGAAGACGAGGAAAAACCATCTTTTGCAAGTTTATTGCCCGAACAATCATTGAACACCATTACCTATGAAGAGGCAATGGACCTTTTTAAGCTTCCAAGAAAACTAGGAGTTTATGAGGGGGAAGAAGTGTTGGCCAACGTTGGTAGATTTGGACCTTACGTAAAATTCGGGGAGAAATTCATTTCTATGGATAAAGGCGAAAGTGCTTTTGAAATTGAAATGGACAGGGCAATAGAATTGATCATTGCAAAACAAAAGGCCGATGCGCCAATTGCAACCTATGAAGATAAAGAGGTAACAAAAGGTGTAGGTAGATTTGGACCGTTCTTAAAATGGGACGGAATATTCATCAATGTGAACAAAAAGTATGATTTCGACAATTTATCAAAGGATGACATTATTGAACTGATCGAGGCCAAGAAACAGAAGGAGATAGATAAGGTTGTCCAAAACTGGGAGGGAGAAGGCATTCGAATTGAAAAGGCCAGATGGGGCCGTCACAACATCATTAAGGGAAAGATTAAGGTGGAATTGGCAAAGAGTGTAGATGCAACTAAAATTTCTTTAGAAGAAGCTCAAAAGTTAATAGATAAAAAAACACCAAAGAAAAAGGCAAAGGCAAAAGCGAAACCTAAATCGAAAAAGTAATTTTTTTAAAGACGAGAATTGAAAAGATTATTTCCTTGAATCATTGGATATAAAAACTACACTAATTTTATAAAGAATTAATACAACTTCTAAGCAATGGCCTTTGATTTTTTAGTTCCAGTACCTGACAAAGTTTTGGCCCACAATGAATTATTGCCAAACCAAGCCATTGGCAAGAATACCTATATACATACCGAAAAGGATGGATTGCCAGTGTTGGCAAATGCCACTGTTGCTTTTTTAGGAGTTAGGGAATCTCGGAATGCGTTCGAGAAAAAACACGAAAAACTGGATGTTTCTGCCATAAGGTTGCAGCTGTACAAGTTATTAATGGGTAATTGGACCGCCTCCTTTATTGATTTGGGAGATATTGAGGAAGGCGCTACCGTTGAGGATACGTATTTCGTGGTGAAGGAAATAGTGGCCGGTTTATTGGAGGAGAGCATTATACCTATAATCTTGGGTGCGACCCAAGATATTACCTATCCGGCATACAGGGCTTTTGATGGTATCAAGGATATGGTCAATATTGTGGCCATCGATAGTCGTTTCGATTTTGGGATAGAGGATGAATTAATTTCTTCGCATTCCTATATGAGTAAGATAATCACCGATAAGCCCAATAATCTTTTCAATTTTTCAAACATAGGATATCAAAGCTATTTCAACGCCCAAGAAGAAATAGATTTAATGGAGCGATTATTTTTTGATGCGTACAGACTTGGTGAGGTAGCCAGTGATCTTTCTTTGGCAGAACCAGTTCTCAGAAATGCGCATATGGTCAGTTTAGATGTCCGTGCCATTAAAGCCAGTGAAATTTCGCTTTCGGCCAATTTTTCGCCAAACGGATTTACGGGACGTGAAATTTGTACCATTGCCAGATATGCTGGAATTAGTGATAAGGTATCGGTTTTCGGTATGTATGAAATGGAAAATACGGTACAGTCACAACAATTGACCGCTCAAATTATTTGGTATTTCATAGAAGGAATCAATTATAGAACTTCGGAATCCCCATATTCCAAAACGGAAGACTTTGTTAAGTACAATGTGCCGACCGAAGACGAAGAACTCGTATTCTACAAGAGTTTGTTAACAGAAAGATGGTGGACCGAGGTCCCATCTATTTTTTCTTCACATACTAAAGGCCATACACCGGCGTTATTACCTTGCACCGAGAAGGATTATTTAGATGCATGTAATCAAGACATTCCAGAAAGGTGGTTTAAGGCGTATAAGAAAGGCTTAAATTAAACCACATTAATTTTAAGCCAATAAGAGACTTTAATACAATAATTTATATAAAACATAGTTTTAGATGTTAGAATAAACCATTGTATACCAAGTTTAAACCATAATCGAAATTTAACCTAAAGTATGAAGAAGCTATTGTTATCATCTATAGCGTTTGTTTTTTTACTCACAAGTTGTGGGTCTAAAACAAAAGGAGAGCTAACCGGTGTCCAGGGTAAAAAATGGTATCCTGAAAAACCATATGGAATGGAACTTATCCCAAGGGGTTCTTTCATTATGGGTAAAAGTGAGGAAGACCAAGCAAAATTAATGAACGCACCGACCAAAACGGTTACCGTACGTTCTTTTTATATGGACGATACGGAGATTACCAATAGTGAGTACCGTCAATTTGTAGAGTGGGTAAAAGATTCGATAGTAAGAACGAAATTGGCACGTTTAGCCGATGATTTAGGAATAGGACCTGAAGAAGGTGGTATAGGTGACTATGCATATAGGGATGCCGATACCACTAGATTGTCGGTTTATGACAAATATATGTTGTCTAATTATTCTGGCATGGGCGAGACCGGGTATGAAGGCAGGGCATTGAATAAGAATGAAGATCTAATATGGGATACTTCTGATTACCCGGATGAATACTACACCGAAATAATGGACTCTATCTATTTGTCCGAGGAAGAATCGTATAATGGCCAGCGTACCATAGATGTGAAAAAACTAAAATACAAGTATAATTGGATGGATATTGAAGCTGCTGCCCGTGCTTCCATAAAAGGGAATACAAGTAGAAAGGATTTCATCCGTACAGAAGAGGTGAAAATCTACCCAGATACGACAGTTTGGATTAGGGATTTCGCTTACTCTTATAACGAACCAATGCACAATGACTATTTCTGGCATGATGCGTATAGCGATTATCCGGTCGTGGGGATTACTTGGCAACAGGCAAAGGCTTTTTGTAATTGGAGAACAAAATTCAAGAATGACGATAACAAAAGCCGAAATAAGCAATTTGTCAACCAATTCAGACTTCCTACCGAAGCCGAATGGGAATATGCTGCTAGAGGTGGAATCGAAGGTGGAACGTACCCTTGGGGCGGACCTTATGTGATAAGTGATACGGGTTGTTTCATGGCGAATTTTAAGCCACAACGTGGAGATTATGCAGCAGATGCCGCCTTATACACCGTGGAGGCGAAATCTTACGAACCCAATGAATTTAACTTGTACAACATGGCGGGGAACGTTTCTGAATGGACAAATTCCAGTTATGATCCTAGTGCGTATGATTATGTATCTACCATGAACCCTAATGGTGGTGACCAATCGAATTCAAGAAAAGTAATACGAGGTGGTTCATGGAAAGATGTAGCGTACTTCTTACAAGTTAGTACAAGAGATTATGAATATGCGGATTCTGCCCGTAGTTACATAGGTTTCAGGACGGTTCAGGATTACATGGGCGAAGAGGATTCAACACAATAAATAGAAGTATTAAAAGTTTTATTATAAATTCAAATCAAAATTTTAACCAAATCTTTTTTATTAAACCTTAATTAAAATAAAATCATGGCGCAGTCAAAATCAACAAAAAAATTATTTAACATGGCCTATGGCCTAGGAGCATCGGTAGTAATTATTGGTGCATTGTTTAAAATTCTTCACTGGGAATTTGGTCCCCTAACAGGTGGTCTATTATTGGCAGTTGGTCTTATTACAGAAGCATTGATCTTCGCAATCAGTGCATTTGAGCCAGTAGATGATGACTTGGATTGGTCATTGGTCTATCCAGAATTAGCTGGTGCTGAAGGTAAAGCCCTTAAAAAAGGACAGGCAGAAATAAAGGATGCCGAAACTTCCTTATCCAAAAAATTGGATGATTTATTAAAAGAAGCCGGTGTCGATGCAAATCTTATGGAAAGTTTAGGTTCTAGCATCAAAAACTTCGAAGGTGCAGCTAAAGGTATCGCTCCGACAGTAGATGCAATGCAATCGACTAAAAAATATTCTGATGAAATGGTTCAGGCCGCAGCACAGATGGAATCTTTGAACAGTCTTTATAAAGTACAATTGGAAAGTGCTAGCAGACAAGCTTCGGTAAATGAAGAAGTCGTACAGAATGCAAGTGCACTAAAAGATCAAATGGCTTCTTTGTCTACAAACCTTTCTTCATTGAATGGTGTATATGGTGGTATGTTATCAGCAATGGGAAGTAAAAACTAATTGGATTTTAACCAAACCCAAATCAATTATTAATTAAAATCTAAATTAAAATCCATGGCAGGAAAAGCAACACCACGGCAGAAGATGATCAACTTAATGTATTTGATCTTTATAGCAATGCTGGCGTTAAACATGAGTAAGGAAGTATTGGCTGCATTCGGTATAATGAATGAAAAGCTAGAGACTTCCAATGCAATGACCACCGCAACCAACGAAGCGTTCTTGGGCAGTCTGGAAACTAAGGCATTTGAAGATGCGGCTAAATATGAAAAGCTGTATCAAGATGCGCAGAAAATCAAAGCGATGTCACAAGAGTATTATAACTACTTGGAATCGCTTAAAGCAGGAATGACAGAAGGTCTTGAAAATCCTAAGGATTATGCAAGAATGGACAATTCCGATTACTTGGATCAAAAGTTATTTCAAGGTGACAATCTTTCCGATGGTGGAAAGGAGTTCATGAAAAGACTTACGGAGTATAGGGAGAATGTTGCGGCAATCGTACCAGCATCTTTAAAAAGTTCTGTTGTAGATCGTTTTCGAACAGGTAATGAAGAAGGTAAAGTACAGGCCAAAGACGGTATGCGAGATTGGATCAACTATCATTATGAAGGGTATCCGCTAGTAGCTTCCTTGGCTAAATTGACGGCACTACAGGCCGATGTAAAAGTTACTGAGGAGGCGGCTTTGAAATCGATGTTGGAGGGTGAGTTGACAAGCCAGGTTTCTTTGAAGAACTTCGCAACAACACTTTCAGCAACGAAGTCGGCTTATTATACCGGTGAAAAGTACGACGGCAAGATTATCATCAGTAAAACCGATAATTCTTCGACTCCGGTAAAAGCTGAATTGACTTTGGATGGCAGAAAACTTTCTGAAGGAACGGATTATAAATTGGAAGCTGGTGGTGTTAAAATGTTGGTTGGTTCCGGTGCAGCTGGTGACCATGAGGTAAAAGGTACCATCTACTTTATGCAAGATGGTGAAGAAATTCCGGTAGCAGTGAATAATTCATTTGCTACTATTTCCAAACCTAATGCTGCTTTGATCGCTGCGGATAAAATGAACGTAGTTTATCGAGGTGTTGCCAACCCAATGTCTATCTCTATTCCTGGTATTCCAAATAACAAGGTAAGGGCTTCCGCTGAAGGTCTTTCGGCTGTAAGTGGTAGCAAATACGTAATGAATCCTGCTCAGGGAAGAACAGTTACGATAACTGCTTCCGGTACGTTGCCAGATGGTCAGTCCATTTCCTCTAAATCAGAATTTAGGATTAAGGATATTCCAAGACCTGAAGGTAGCATCAGCAAACAAACGGGTAGTTTGAAACTTCCTAAGCGAAATGTTGAGATAGGTACCGTTGGTGCTGGTTTGGAAGATTTCGATTTCGATTTGGATCTTGCGGTAAGCGGTTTCAAATTTAAGGTACCAGGGCAACCCACTGTAACGGTCAACGGCAATAAGATGGATGCAAAAGCTAAAGCTGCACTTCAACGTGCCGGTAGAGGTGATATTGTACAAATATTCGATATCGAAGCGTATATTACGAATAATAAAAGTTACAAGCTGAAGAAAGTATCTCCTGTAGTTGTGGAGATAACAAACTAATAGAAATGGGATGATACTGGGTAAGCCTAACGGTTTGCCCAGTTAATTTTAAAGTGAAATAAACATGAATTGGAAAAATGTTTTAGTAATCGGAGTAGTAACCATGTTGCCAGTAGCTATGATGGCCCAAGCCAATGTGCTAAATGCCAAGAAACCGGAAGAGGTAGGTGTTCGTACAGAAGCTCAAAAAGCTGTGGATAATGATGCTCCTTTGGCATATGGTTATGTTGATGATAGGGATATACTTTGGTCCAAGACCTTATGGGAAACCATAGATTTGGACGAACGTGTCAACTTTCCACTTTACTATCCTACAGATACCATGGATATTGGACCCGATAGAAGGTCTTTATATCATGTATTGATAAAAAATTTAAAAAACGGAACTCTAGAGGCCTATACAGATTCTTATTTTACTGATAAAAGAACCTATGGAGATTTAGAAGATGCTCTACAAAGTGTGGATACGTTGGATTATGGATACGAGCAAATCAATGCGGGCGAAACTGTTTCCCAAGAATACATTACACGTCGAAATATTACTGCTTCTGAAATCGAGGAATACCATATCAAAGGAATTTGGTATTTCGATAAAAGACAGGGTGAATTAAAATATCGCCTTTTGGGGATAGCCCCTGTTGCGCCGGATGTTAATTTTATCGATGATGAAAATCCCGATAAAGTTGAATTGTTCTGGGTTTGGTATCCAGATGCACGTAAAATACTTCACAATTCTAAAGTATTTAACCAACAAAATTCTGCACAGCCCATTTCTTTTGATATGCTGTTGAACGCAAGAAGGTTCAATGCCGTCATCTATAAAGAGGATAACGTTCAAGGCGATAGGGAAATAGAAGACTACATCGCAGATAATGCATTGTTCCAATTATTGGAAGCCCAACGCATCAAGGAAGCGATTAGGGATAAAGAGCAAGATATGTGGGCTTATTAAGCTATAAAACACCTCCAATTCAAACAAAAAAACCCGATTTAATAATCGGGTTTTTTTTGTTTTCGTCGCTGGCACCCAAGTCAGAAATCGAATATTTATGCTAAATATTTTTGCTGCCCATAGTTGATGATGGTGGTGCAGAAGATATTGCTTAGGAAATTGAAGAGCTTTTGGAAGAATCAGAAGATAATTCCTCCGAGGAAATATCTCAACTCGAACAATTGAAAAACCAAGCAGAGAATACTGAAGTTTTTATAGCCGTGGTAGCTGGTGTTGGTAATACATTTCCTAAGTTCAAAGATTTTATAGAAGTTAATGAGATAGTTGGAATAGACATTTTTCGCCTTGCTCAATATGATTTTTGTGTAGATGTTCTGGTTGTAGGGATTGATGATTATAGAGCTTATTTGGTTTCAAACAATTCAACAAAAAATGTTAGACTTACCATTAATTGGAAGGCTGATGATGGATCAAGGTCTGGAAAATCAGAGGTTGGTATGTTGAGTAAATCTATTCGTCATATTTTAGACAATCGCGATGATTCTTTAGATAATTTAATTATTCAAAGTATCGCTTGTAGGGAGTTTTAAGCTACCTGATAATTATTTATGTGAAGCTTTAAGCTTATCAATCGACAGATTACTATTTTTTATGAACGCAGTAAAAATAGAAGAAGCAGTATGGGAACCAGCTGGTCAACAATTCGACAGGGAAGAATGCCCCTATTCTTTTTTGGAAGCTTTCGGTAATAAGCTTACCTGAATGAAGCGACTACGAGACGGGAATTACAATAAATCTAAAGTTGATGGTGGAATTCTTCAACGCAATAATATTTATGTTGCTACTTGCGTAGAAGGCTATGCTCCTACAACGTGGTGAATTGCTTTAGCTGCGCCGCACCGCGTGATTTAACCTATGTTTTGAGCTAGTTGTTTCTATCGGACGGTCTTATGTCCTAAATCTTGTGTCTTAGGTGTCAGTGCTGCCTATTCTAGCCCTAGCGTAGGAGAAATATAACGGGCGCTCAACCAATTTGACCGCTATTTCATTGAAAGCCCGGATGGGATTGGAAGGATTTTATCACTTTCTCAAGGGTTTGGGGATACAATAATCTGAGTTTAAAATAATTTATGCGTTACGCTTTCCCGTAAACCGTATAGGTTAAAAAAATAGTATCTTAGGAATTCTCTTTTGAGAATAACTTCCCCCAAAAAAAAGCAATGATAACTGTTTGATGTCAAATCATCAACAAATGAACTATTAAAACATGTATTTATGCTGCGAACGTTACTAAAAATTGGTGAATGGCAAAGCCAGGGCAAAAGCGAATGGGATCGTTTTTTGGATTATCCCAAGGTTGAAAGGGAAGACAGAAACGGAAACCCAGTAAAGAACTATACGCTCCCTATCATTTTTGACCTTGATGTAAATGACGTGTTTATAAATCAAGAGAATTTAAAGGAATATGATGAGGAAAAAATAAAAAACATGTTCCCTCTGAAAATTAAAGGAGGTAATAACAAGGCCATTTACACTTCTGTTCCAGCTAAAAAAGTAAATCAGATCTATAAAACGTTTTTTGGAAAAGAAGGAACAGATACTAAGAATGGTGAACTAGTTGAATCTATTGAAAAAACCAATCAAAATTTACTTACACAAAATTTACAGGATTTATTGTCTCAGATTTTTAAACTAAAAGATAAATTTCTACAGTTGACAGTGCATTCATCAAAAGGGGAAGTTGATATTCGCGCGATTAACGAAGCATTTGATTTTGGGAAGAACGAAAACATTGTATTTGTAACAGTTCACATTAAAGCAGAAGAATTTGGTTTTAACGATCCAACCTTATTTGCTAAAATTCATGATTATAAAGCCTTTTTAGAATATTCCTTTTTTGGAGATCAAAATATTAAAAGCACTAGAAGTAGAAAACAAAAACTCTGCTATGCCAGTGGCGAAATGGAGGAAAGTGTTGAAGAATTAGATCTTGATACCCGTTACAGTCTAAATAAAATGTTTGTAACAGAAACTAAAAATTATGCTTCAAATTTTAATAAGAAGAAATTCCCCATCAATTACCAAGTAAGCTGTGAGAACCAAGAAAAGCTAGATTATGCATCTGATTATTTACTTAACCAAGGATATAAAGTCCGAATAGCCAATTTAGATCACATTATTCTTCCCCAATTCCAACAAAATTCTAAGGTAGATTTAGAAATGACTTTACAGGGAATTCATAAAAAATCAGATATCCTTTTTAATATTAATAAGTTGGACAAATTTTCCAAAAATATCCAAGATGAAATAAATGATGAAGTTTTTTGGATAAATTTTGTTGCTTTCGAATCGGATGGAAATTTCTTCAAATCAACTGAAGTAATTAAGGATGTAAGCAATTTTCATTTTAGCAAACTGCTCAAAGTTTTCAATGATATCAATTGGGAACTTCGCGATGCAAGGTTTGTAGATTGGGATAAAGTGATGACGGAATATGATTATGAAACTAAAGAACGCCTGCCAAGGAATTTGAACTTCAATTCTGTTTTTAAAATTATCCCTTTACGAAAGGATAAAGAAAAAAAGAACAAAGCATTAGAACTTTTTAAAATCATACTGGAGAATAGAAAAGTTAATATAGCAATTCTATATGATTACTTTGTAGAACTTATTTTGTGCCATTATTACAGGAGATACGCCAATTATACCAATATTCAGCAATATTCAAATGATTATTTTTCCCTAGCTGTTCGTGACAGTGTTTTCAAATACCACGCTTTTATTCAATTCCTTAAAAAACTAAATCTAATCGATATGGAAGAAACCGCTATTAACTCAACTGAAGAAAAATCTGAAAATAAATACGAGCAAGCCATTCAAGAATTCTTTTCCAAGATGTCTTTGAGCCAAGAGCAAAAGGCAATGTTTTATTTGGGAAGAATGCTAAATTCCGTAGAATACATTCAAAAAGGAAAAACCAAAACGGTTATCCAGAAGGTAAATTTTAATGGAATGGATAAAGAAGATATTCAGCGGCTTCGTATTTC
>JBBSKR010000014.1:0-31713 GCA_038256135.1 Flavobacteriales bacterium
CTATCGGATGAATAGGAAACTCCCGTAAAACCTACTGCCACCAACCCAAAACCTTTAGTGCCAGGGACAAATTGAACACAACTCTTGTATCCTGGTTGGTTACCTTCCGCAATTAATTGCCATGTTTTTCCACCATCCTGTGATATGGCTTTATTGGTGTTCGTATTCTCTGGGTCAGTATAATTACCTCCTACGACAAAACCCAACTGTTCATCAAAAAAATCAATCGAGTATATTCCTTCGGCAGGCTCGACATTCCGGATTGGGGTTTGATAAACCTCCCATTGCTTTCCCTTATCCGGGGAATAAAATACACGAGCACTTGTGGTTGCTATCCAAACCGCATCTCCCATAGTTTTCACGTTAGTATTACTGGCTGCAAAGGCACCTTCACCCTCCATGGCTTCAGGTAATAGCGAACAAGGTAATTTGGACCACATGTTACCCCCGTCACGCGTTATAATAATACTTAGGCAATCTCCAACCGTATCTCCGACTGCAATGCCCTCCTTATCATTCCAAAACGTCATCGAGTCATAAAAAACCCCTTCACCCTCCTCTTTGTAGACCAATTCCATCCGCCCATTTTCTCCGGTCTTATACAAAAGAGCAGGTGTTCCCACCGATAACATAAAGAAATCAGTTGACGTATGGGCTATGGCCCTAAACTCAGGAATGCTGGTGTGGTATTTTTCAACATTCGTCCGCACTTTTCCCGTGCTCAAATCAACCGTTCCAAACGTACCCTTGTTGGCGGCGAACGCCAAACTATTTCCCATAAGCTCGATGGCACGTATACTCAACGAATCGGTATAGATAACCTTAACGGAAACAGAATTGAATGGAACAGGCTTTATGGCCTCAGAACAAGAAGCCATAAAAAGAAGTAACAGAAAGGCATAGCGCATAGCAATAGGTATAAAATTCTTCAAAAATAAATGGAATCGCTTCTAAAACAATACCTTTGCAGCCATAATTTTTTAGAGGATAATGGCCGTTTGGGACTAATGACAGGTACGGCAATTATCTTCAGGCCAAGTAAATTAACACAACTTCAAAATGAAATTACATAGAAATCTGGTTTTTGCCGTGATAGACGCCTTAAACCTTATATTCAACGAAAACGAATATGCCGATAAAGTAGTACAGAAAGTACTACGGTTTGATAAGCGCTGGGGGGCACGAGATCGTGGATTTATTGCCGAGACTACCTATGAAATGGTGCGTTATAAAAGGTTATATGCTGAAATAGCAGAGGTGAAAGCTCCTTTTAGTAGACCTGACCTCTTTCGTATGTGGGCCGTTTGGGCAGTTTTAAAAGGAATTAAACTTCCGGATTGGAAACAAATTGAACCCACTCCTGAAAGAAGAATCAAAGGAAAATTCGATGAGCTATCCCAAATAAGAAAATATCGTGAGGCCATACCGGATTGGATAGATGAATTGGGCGAAAAGGCTTTGGGTGAAAAGTTGTGGACAGCGGAAATAGCCAAGCTCAATGAACCGGCAGAAGTAATTTTACGCACCAATACGCTTAAGACTACAAAGGAAAATTTACGTAAAGCCTTATTGGATGAAAATATAGTAGCCGAACCTATAAAAGGATATCCTTTAGCCTTGAAACTTGTGGAAAGAGCCAATGTTTTTGTAACGGAGGCCTTTAAAAACGGAATGTTCGAGGTTCAGGATGCCTCATCCCAATTGGTTTCGGAATTTTTGGATGTACAACCAGGGCAACGGGTGGTGGATACCTGTGCGGGAGCAGGAGGTAAATCCTTGCACTTGGCGGCATTAATGGAAAACAAGGGACAATTGATTTCCATGGATATTTACGGGAGCAAACTAAAGGAATTAAAACGGAGGGCCAGACGCAACGGGGCCCATAATATCGAACCACGTGAGATAGATTCGACAAAAGTCTATAAAAAGCTTTACGGCAGTGCAGATAGGGTATTGATCGATGCTCCATGTACGGGTTTGGGCGTATTGAGGAGAAACCCGGATTCTAAATGGAAAATGCAGCCTGAATTTCTGGAAAAAATAGTCAAGACACAACAAGAAATTCTGCGCAATTACAGTAAAATAGTAAAACCAGGTGGGAAATTGGTATACGCTACCTGCTCTATTCTACCCCAGGAAAATAGCGATCAAGTAAAATCATTTTTAAGTTCAGAGGAAGGAACCAACTTTACCTTGGTGAAAGACAAAAAAATATACGCATCTAAAAGTGGCTATGACGGTTTCTTTATGGCACTGTTGGAAAAAAGTCCGGACTCCCCTAAATCATAAAACCATTTTATAAATAAATTCAAAAAAAAATCGGAGCCAAAACCTTTGAATGTTCTTGACTCCGAATGAACTGATGTTGGAACAGATGAGCGCGCCTTAATTCAATACTGATGTTGGGTTTCTCTAACCCTAACTACACCAATCTATAAGTTCTAAACTAAGGAAAACCAATATCCGTAATCGACTCCGCTTGAACTGACAGCGGAACAAAAGGGAGCTACCTATTCCGATTTTAAGGTTGGGTACTCAACGCCTAATTGTTCCAAATACGTATCGTACTTGTTTTCGTCATAATAGAATTTTTCCAATGCAGGCCTAAACTGATCCTGTTTGTACTTGTTCAAATAGATTGGAGGCATATCACTTTCCGAAATCATCGGTTGGTATTTGGTTTCTTTCTGTTGCTCATTTTTGAAATAGTCCCAAGCACCTTTTAACAGGTCGGGTTTCAACAAGAAATCCAATATCGTCATGGCTTCCACTTTGGCACCGGCAACAACCCCTTTATGCGCAATTGGGGTAGCCATCGCAATGGCATTGCTCCAATGATGTCCTTGCAATCCCGGGATATTTGAAGGATACCGCAACGTTACCGTTGGCACTTTCCAAGAAATATCGCCGATATCATCTGAGCCACCACTGACAGGATCTATTACCGGAAGTCCGATAGTGTCCAATTTAATCGGAAGACCTTCAATTTTCTCGGCATTCACTTCGGTCTGCACCGCTTTGGCCAACGTTTGATCGGCATCTGACCATTCAGGCAACCCTACTTCCTTTATATTGGAGTACATGGTTTCAGCAATAACCTTGTTATAGTGTCGTGGCCACGCCGTTCCCAATATTTTAGAGGTCATAGTGGTACCCGTCATTAAAGCAGCTCCTTTGGCCATATCATTCGCCAACTCGTACATTTCCATAATTCCCTCATATTTGATGTCCCTAAAATAAAACCATATGGCCGCTTTCGACGGAACTACGTTGGGTTGATCACCAGCATCGGTAAATATGGAATGGGAACGTTTTAAAGGATGTAAATGTTCTCTTTTGTAATTCCATGCTATATTCATCAATTCGGCTGCATCCAAAGCACTTTTACCTCTCCAAGGAGATCCTGCTGAATGTGCCGCTTCACCGTCAAATGCATATTCTACGGAAATTAGTCCCGTACCCTTGGTAGGTCCGTATGAAACCCCAAGGTTGTCGCCTACGTGAGTGAAAATGCACATATCAATATCATCGAAAAGTCCGTCCCTCACATACCAGGCTTTGGCAGCGACCAGTTCCTCTGCGATTCCGGGCCAAACAATCAAAGTTCCTCCTATATTCTCACGTTCCATGATTTGTTTTACAGCCAACGCGGACGAGATATTCATAGGAATCCCGGAATTATGGCCTTCACCATGTCCTGGTGCACCTTCTACAATAGGTTTATGATACGCCACGCCAGGATACTGGGATGCCTTTGGGATACAATCCACATCACTGCCCAAAGCGATTACAGGTCCGTCGCCATTGCTCCAAGTGGCAAACCATGCGGTAGGAATTCCCGAAATGGAATTTTCGATGTCAAAACCATTTTCGGCCAAAATACCGGTTAGGTATTTGGAGGACTCCACTTCCTGAAATCCTAATTCGGAAAAACTAAAGATTTTGTCCACCATCACCTGTGATTGCTTTTTGTTCTCCTCCACGATGGCGGCAACTTCAGATTTCAGTTTTTCAATTTGTTTGCTTGATTTTTTCTTTTGCGAATATATACTGGTCATACAAAGCGCACAGCATACAATTGCGAGTAAGGTAGTTTTTTGTTTCATGTTGGTTATTTGAATTAACATGTAAAAGATACAGAAAATGATTGAAGCTATTTGTTGACCTTTGAGTTTTTATTAAATTAAAAACGAAAGGACAATTTTCGTGAAGGCTTCTTATCCATGAAACAAAATCAAAATGATGGTTCTTATCCCCTATCCTATACACGTAAAGATGGCACGTAAGAAGAGCTTGGGGTTGGTTATTACACCAATCGCGGTGCTTTGGATATTTGGGTGCGTTTGAGATTATCGATGATATTACCTTGGTAAAATCAGGCGATTTTCTGAATTACTAAACCCGTTATCCATGGATGAAAACTATCAACAAATTCGGTTGAAAACTGTTCCAAGCCTAACAAAAAATTCACACTTAAAATCGTAAATTTGCTTTTTCCAATTCGTAAAAGAACACGACCGATATGATTCATTTCTTTGGAGACCTGAAAACTAAAATTTTTGCC
Organism: Flavobacteriales bacterium; assembly: GCA_038256135.1. Classification (GTDB taxonomy): domain Bacteria; phylum Bacteroidota; class Bacteroidia; order Flavobacteriales; family Flavobacteriaceae; genus Maribacter. The sequence continues at coordinate 4,565 of JBBSKR010000014.1, forward strand.
GTCCAAACTGCTCAAGAAATTACCCCAACTGACACGGAAAAATTAATATGGTTGTTCGGCAATCAACCTAAAATAAACGCGGCGTCTTTAGACGCCTTTTTTGTTGGTCCTAGAGCGGCGATGATTACCCCGTGGAGTACAAATGCCACTGAAATTACCCAGAACATGGGAATTATCGGAATCATTAGAATTGAGGAATTTAATACCGTTACTAAAGATTTTATAGGTTTTGACCCCATGCTTTCGCAAAAATATACCGGTCTAAGTCAAGAACTTTTTGATATTCATGTGGAGCCCAAACCAATTTTGGATGTTGCCGATATTTCCTCTTTTAACCAGAAGGAAGGATTAGCCCTAAATGAAGAGGAGGTCGATTATCTTGAAAATCTAAGTGAAAAACTGGGTCGAAAATTAACCGATTCCGAGGTCTTCGGATTTAGCCAAGTGAATTCAGAGCATTGTAGGCATAAAATATTCAATGGTTCTTTTATTATTGATGGAAAGGAAATGCCGACATCCCTTTTCAAGTTGATCAAAAAAACATCACAGGAACACCCTAACGATATTATTTCGGCATACAAGGATAATGTTGCCTTTGTCAAAGGGCCTAAAGTCATTCAGTTCGCTCCTAAAACCGCGGATAAACCGGATTTTTACCAAGAAAAGGAATTTGATTCAGTGATTTCCCTAAAAGCGGAAACCCATAATTTCCCTACCACTGTTGAACCTTTTAATGGTGCCGCTACCGGTGCTGGAGGAGAAATTCGAGATCGTTTGGCTGGCGGAAAGGGATCCTTGCCTTTAGCTGGCACTGCCGTCTATATGACCGCATATTCCAGATTAAGCAAAGACCATGAATGGGAAACCGGAATGAAAGAGCGGGATTGGTTATACCAAACCCCAATGGATATTTTAATCAAGGCATCCAATGGAGCTTCAGACTTTGGAAATAAATTCGGGCAACCCTTGATCGCTGGTTCAGTACTAACTTTCGAGCATGACGAAGCTAACGATGTAATCCGAAGCGCGGTCGAAGGTTACGACGTTTCGACTGCGCTTAGCGTGACAAGGCGACTAGGATATGACAAAGTTATTATGCAGGCTGGTGGCATTGGTTATGGCAAGGTTGACCAGGCCTTAAAGGATAAACCGAAATCAGGAGATAAAATCGTAATTCTAGGCGGGGATAATTACCGCATTGGAATGGGCGGTGCTGCTGTATCCAGTGCGGATACCGGAGGATTTAGCTCGGCTATTGAACTTAATGCGGTACAACGCTCTAATCCAGAGATGCAAAAGAGAGCCGCCAATGCCATACGTGGTATGGTAGAGAGCGATGAAAATACTATTGTTTCCATTCATGACCATGGCGCTGGTGGCCATCTGAACTGTTTGTCGGAATTGGTCGAGGAAACCGGTGGAAATATAGACCTGGATAAGTTGCCTGTGGGTGATCCTACCTTATCCGCCAAGGAAATTATTGGGAACGAATCACAGGAGCGTATGGGTCTTGTTATTGGCAAAAAAGATATCGACCTCCTAAAAAGAATAGCAGATCGTGAACGCTCCCCTATGTACGAGGTTGGCGACGTAACCGGTGATGATCGTTTTACGATTGAATCCAACACAAACGGGGCAAAACCTATGGATTTGGCCTTATCGGATATGTTCGGCAGCTCACCTAAGACCATTATGACCGATGTGACCATCGAACGAAATTATGCTGATCCGGAATATTCGTTGGAGTTTTTTCATGACTATTTGGATGCTGTCTTGCAATTGGAGGCGGTGGCTTGTAAAGACTGGCTGACCAATAAGGTCGACCGCTGTGTCGGTGGCCGCGTTGCCAAACAACAATGCGTTGGTCCCTTGCAGTTACCCTTAAATAATTGCGGTGTTATGGCGCTGGATTTCAAAGGTAAGGAAGGGGTTGCCACGAGTATTGGCCACTCCCCTATTTCAGCTTTGATCGACCCAGCTGCCGGAAGTAAAAATAGTATTGCCGAAGCCCTTACCAACATCATTTGGGCACCCTTGAAAGATGGTTTGAAATCGGTTTCCCTTTCAGCGAATTGGATGTGGCCGTGTAAAAATGAAGGTGAAGATGCCCGTTTATATAAAGCAGTGCAAGCCATATCTGATTTTGCCATCGAATTGGGCATCAATGTACCTACAGGAAAGGACTCCCTTTCCATGAAACAGAAATATAAGGATGGGGAAGTTATCTCCCCTGGTACCGTAGTAATTTCTGCTGCAGGTAACTGTAACGATATAACCAAAATAGTTGAGCCCGTCTTACAAAAAAATAGTGGTGCTATTTATTACATCAATCTATCCAAGGACAATTTTAAATTAGGCGGATCTTCCTTTGCCCAAACCAGAAATAGCGTAGGCAATGAAACGCCTACCATTACGGACTCGACTTATTTTAAGTCGGTTTTTAATACGATTCAATCCTTGATTAAAGAAGGTGAAATCGTTGCAGGGCATGACGTGGCCTCTGGCGGATTAATAACCACCTTATTGGAACTGTGCTTTGCCGATACTGATTTGGGGGCTAATTTGAATTTATCCGATTTAGGGGAGACGGACACCATCAAATTATTATTTTCCGAAAATGCGGGAATCGTTTTCCAAGCTAAAGACCCTAGCATAGAGGCTGTTTTAAAGAAAGCCCATATCGATTTTAAAAAGATAGGAAGCGTTACTACAGATGCCACCCTTTCCCTTAAAAACGGGGGAATGGAGCTAGGATTAAATATCGCATCATTGCGGGATACCTGGTTCAAGACCTCTTATTTATTGGACAAGCAACAAACTTCAAATGGTTTGGCGAAGGATAGATACGACAATTACAAAAATCAACCATTGAAGTTTGACTTCCCGAAGAATTTTGAAGGTATACGTTATGTCACTTTAAGCGCAGCCGACAGGCCAAAAGCCGCTATCCTTCGAGAAAAAGGAAGTAATTCTGAGCGGGAAATGGCGAACGCCATGTATCTGGCAGGTTTTGATGTAAAGGATGTTCACATGACCGATTTGATTTCCGGCCGAGAGAATCTGGAAGATATCCAGTTTTTGGGTGCGGTCGGTGGTTTCTCCAACTCCGATGTATTGGGAAGTGCAAAAGGATGGGCAGGAGCTATCAAATACAATGAAAAAGCAAATACCGTAATCAAAAACTTTTTTGCGAGACCCGATACGCTATCGGTAGGGATTTGTAATGGCTGCCAATTGTTTATGGAATTGGATTTAATCAATCCCGACCACGAAACCCATGGCAAATTGACCTATAACGTCTCCCATAAACATGAGAGTAATTTTACATCGGTCAAAATCCAAAAAAATAATTCGGTCATGCTCTCATCAATGGAAGGAGCAACCTTGGGAGTTTGGATTTCCCATGGGGAAGGGAAATTCAATTTACCATTATCCGAAGATAATTACGATATCGTAGCGAAGTATGGCTACGAAGGCTATCCAGCCAATCCGAACGGAAGTGATTTCAATACCGCTATGTTATGTGATAAAACCGGTCGCCATTTGGTAACTATGCCCCATATGGAACGTTCTATATTCCCTTGGAATTGGGCCTATTATCCAAACAATAGAACGGATGAAGTTTCTCCTTGGCTGCAAGCTTTTGTAAATGCTAAAAACTGGATAGAAGAAATAGGCCGATAGATAGCTTCACATGGGCTTATTCATTTAGGTTGAATAATTTGTTTTGCTTTAATCGCCTTATTTACCGTTGGTCGGAAAATTTTCAAAAAGATCGTCTAAAAAATCTGCAATATCATTTAAATCTTTCTGTCCGCCAATGAAATTGGTAGCCGTCCCTTTCCGAACTACATTTCTTGTTTTTCTATCCACCATCCTTAATAGTAGGGTACCCAATTCAAAGGTTTCAAAATCCTTATCATATCCTATTATTTCTGTATAGCCAGCATAACGATTATAGCAATAAGGCTGGTAATAGGCGCTCACCGGCTAGGTAGCAGCATTTTTTTTATAATGGATTTTAAATAATTGATTGAAAATTTAAGTCTATCACTAAATATGAATTCTGTACTTCAATGAAAATTAGGGAATTAATAAAAATTGAGAATCTATTTTGTCATACCCATTTTAAAATCCCGTTCCCTTTGCTTATTTTGCATTGATTTAAATTTAAATACATGCAGAAGGTTACACGACTATTTGATATTCCTTACTACCAGTTGGAGCGATATAATCTCGAAAAAGCGCTGGTAACCAAAAAAGATGGTAAATGGATAGCCACTTCCACACAGGAATATATTGATAAGGCAAATGCCATTAGTCGCGGTCTGCTTCGTATGGGTATCAAACCCAATGACAAAATTGCAATAATATCATTGACCAATAGAACGGAATGGAACATTATGGATATTGGTATACTTCAATTGGGTGCACAAAATGTTCCCATCTACCCGACCATCTCCGAAGAGGAATACGAGTATGTCCTCAATCATTCCGAAGCCAAATATTGCTTTGTGTCGTGCAAGGAGGTATTGGACAAGGTGAACCTTATTAAAGGCAATGTAAAATCGCTAAAGGCAGTTTATTCATTCGATGAAATTGAAAATTGCACCAATTGGCATGATGTCTTGGAGAAAGGAGCGGATGAAAGTAATCAAGAAGAAGTCGAGGAACTAAAATCTAATGTCAAACCTACAGATTTAGCTACACTTATTTATACTTCTGGCACCACCGGTAAACCAAAAGGGGTTATGATGTCCCATAACAATATCGTTTCAAATGTCATTGCCAGTACAGAGCGTGTCCCTTCTAACCAAAAGGATAGTGCGCTGAGCTTCCTTCCCGTGTGTCATATTTTTGAACGTATGATTTTATATCTATATCAATATTGTGGAATCGAAATCCATTTTGCGGAAGGATTGGATAAAATAAGTGATAACCTAAAAGAGGTTAAACCCAATATAATGACGGTTGTACCAAGACTGTTGGAAAAAGTGTATGAGTCTATCATCACAAAAGGTTCCAATTTAACCGGAATTAAAAAAACGTTGTTTTTCTGGGCCGTTGACATCGGATTGAATTTTGAACCCTATGGAGCAAATGGCTGGTGGTATGAACAAAAGCTGGCTTTGGCCCGTAAGCTAATATTCAGCAAATGGCAAGAAGGGCTGGGTGGAAACCTTTCCACAATGGTTTCGGGTAGCGCCGCCTTACAACCCCGGTTAAGCAGGGTATTCGGAGCAGCAGGTATTCCGGTTATGGAAGGATATGGCCTTACAGAAACCGCTCCTGTTATATCAGTGAACGATGTACGGAACCATGGTTGGAAAATTGGCACCGTAGGCAAAGTAATTACCGATGTTGAAGTAAAGATAGCCGACGATGGTGAAATTCTTTGTAAAGGGCCCAATGTTATGATGGGCTATTATAAAGATGCAGCGAAAACGGACGAGGTTATAAAAAAGGGATATTTCCATACTGGTGATATTGGTGAAATAGACCACGAAGGATTTTTAAAGATTACCGATCGTAAGAAAGAAATGTTTAAAACTTCCGGCGGTAAATATGTTGCACCACAGTTATTGGAAAATAGGTGTAAACAATCCCGCTTTATAGAACAGATTATGGTTGTAGGGGAAGGTGAGAAAATGCCAGCCGCAATAATACAACCTAATTTTGACCATATTTTTGATTGGGCAAAGAAGAACCATATAACAGTAGGTGAAAATTCCGATATTGTTCACAATAAAAAAGTTATTGCCCGTATAGATGAGGAAATAACGTTGGCCAACGAAAATTTTGCCAAATGGGAAAAAATCAAACAATTCCGTTTGACACCTGATGTATGGAGTATTGAAGGTGGGCACCTAACCCCTACCATGAAATTGAGAAGAAAAATTGTCAAGGAAAAATATATAGGACTCTATAATGATATTTATGGCCATTAATAAAGGTTAGAAGCATTATACTGATAAAACTTGAGCCAACTTATTTTTACTGACTCGATATCAATAGAAAAATACGCTATATACCACCCCAAAAAATTCAACTATTTTATCAGTCTGTAATAGTATTGGATAGGGAATTTTGTACTTGTCTTTGGGAATATAATTATACAATAACACGCATGAGGTGGAGAAATATTATTATTCTCATTGTTTCAATCCTTAGTCCATTAGTGATTCTTCCCAATATACAAAGTGCAATGATCGATATAAAATTTAGGAATAGATTAAATAAGGGAAATTGACCCTTAAAATTTCCGCTGGAAACAAACAAACATAAATTTATACATTTATTATGCATGCATAATATATTTTGTTATATTTGAATGTCAACGAAAAGCTTATGAAAGAAGCGACTATTGATTATGCACTTAGGGCTACATGGCAAGCGGTAGCCAGAATGTATAACGAGGAGGCAAAAAATTTCGATTCTACCATGGCAGTAGGCTTTACCTTATTAAGTATTGATCCTAAAACCGGCACTCCCTCTACCGCTTTAGGCCCTAAAATGGGAATGGAAGCCACTAGCCTATCTAGGATATTGAAAAGTATGGAGGAAAAAGGGCTTATTTTAAGAAAACCAAACCCGAATGACGGAAGGGGCGTTCTTATTTATTTAACGGATTTTGGACTGGAAAAAAGAAACGACTCGAAAAGCACTGTTCTTCGGTTCAACGAAGCGGTCAAACAAGAAGTTTCTGAGGAAAAATTAAAGAATTTTTTTGAGGTTACGGATACTATCAATAAACTCATAACGGACAAAAAATTATTTTCAAAGGATATATCAAATCATTAATACAGCTTTAAGTACATGAACAAGCACATTAAAAAAGTAGCGGTAATTGGTTCAGGAATCATGGGTAGCGGCATAGCCTGTCATTTTGCCAATATTGGCGTAGAGGTTTTATTGTTGGATATTATTCCCCGAGAATTGAATGACAAAGAGAAAGCTAAAGGATTGACCTTAGAGGACGACATTGTTCGTAATAGATTGGTCGACGATTCATTGGCTACAGCGTTGAAATCGAAGCCTTCCCCACTTTACCATGAAAAATTTGCAAGCCGCATCACTACAGGTAATATGGAAGATGATATAGCCAAAGTGGCCCATGTTGACTGGATTATCGAGGTTGTCGTGGAACGATTGGACATTAAAAAGCTAGTCTTTGAAAAATTAGAGAAACACCGTAAACAAGGAACCTTGATTACTTCCAATACTTCTGGTATTCCAATAAAGTTTATGTCAGAAGGAAGAAGTGAAGATTTTCAAAAACACTTCTGTGGTACTCACTTTTTTAATCCAGCCCGTTATTTAAAACTTTTTGAAATTATCCCAGGTCCAAAAACGGACCCCGAAGTATTGGAGTTCCTTAATGGATATGGTGAAAAATACTTGGGCAAGACCTCGGTCATTGCCAAAGATACCCCTGCCTTTATCGGTAATAGAATTGGGATTTTTAGTATTCAAAGCCTTTTCCACATGGTAAAGGATATGGGTATGACCGTTGAGGAAGTTGATAAACTTACAGGCCCCGTAATCGGTAGACCAAAATCGGCCACCTTTAGAACGGTTGATGTGGTAGGACTGGATACCTTGGTACATGTGGCCAATGGCATCTATGAAAATTGTCCTGATGATGAACGGCATGATTTATTCAAATTGCCGGATTTCATCAAAACCATGATGGATAATAAATGGTTGGGCAGTAAAACGGGACAAGGGTTCTATAAAAAATCAAAAGATGCCAAAGGGGATACGGAAATCTTGACCCTTGATTTGGATACGATGGATTATCGTTCCAAGAAAAGTGCCAAATTCGCAACGCTAGAATTAACCAAGACCATAGATAAGGTGGCCGATCGTTTTCCGGTGCTAGCAAACGGCAAAGATAAAGCCGGTGAATTTTATCGTAAGAGTTTTGGCAATTTGTTTGCTTACGTATCGCAACGAATTCCAGAAATTACCGATGAGTTATATAAAATTGATGATGCCATGAAGGCCGGGTTTGGCTGGGAACATGGTCCGTTCCAGATCTGGGACGCTATTGGTTTAGAAAAAGGTTTGGAGTTTATAAAAGCTGAAGGTCAAGAGGCCGCAAAATGGGTCCATGACATGAAAGCAAGTGGAACAACCACTTTTTACAGCGTAAAGGAAGGAAACACCTATTTCTATGACATCCCTAAGAAATCCATGGAGAAAATCCCTGGACAGGATGCCTTTATCATTTTGGATAACATCAGAAAATCTAAAGAAGTATTCAAAAACAAAGGTGTTGTTGTTGAAGATTTAGGTGATGGCATCCTAAATGTGGAATTCCAATCTAAAATGAACACGATTGGTGGTGATGTTTTAGCAGGATTGAACAAGGCCATCGATTTGGCAGAGAAAGATTTCCAAGGATTGGTAGTAGGGAACCAAGCGGCCAATTTTTCTGTTGGCGCCAACATCGGCATGATATTTATGATGGCGGTCGAGCAAGAATATGATGAATTGAACATGGCCGTTAAAATGTTTCAAGATACTATGATGCGGATGCGCTATTCGGCCATACCAACAGTTTCAGCACCTCATGGCATGACCTTAGGGGGCGGTTGTGAACTTTCCTTACACGCAGACATGGTAGTAGCCGCTGCGGAAACTTACATGGGTCTTGTTGAATTTGGCGTTGGAGTTATCCCCGGAGGAGGTGGCTCCAAAGAATTTGCCGTACGTGCGCAGGATACCTTCAAGAAGGACGATGTCGAATTAAATGTATTGCAAGAATATTTCCTTACCATCGGTATGGCCAAGGTATCCACATCCGCCTATGAAGCTTATGACCTAGGCCTTTTACAACATGGTAAAGATATTGTAGTGGTTAACAAAGACCGACAAATTGCAACGGCAAAGGCCTACGCCAAATTAATGGCGGAACAAGGTTATACCCAACCTGTAAAACGTTCTGATATCAAAGTTTTAGGAAAACAAGCTTTGGGAATGTTCTTGGTTGGAACGGACTCCATGGAGGCTAGTCACTATATCAGCGAACATGATAAGAAAATTGCCAATAAACTAGCCTACGTAATGGCCGGTGGTGATTTATCGGAACCGACCCTAGTAAATGAACAGTATTTATTGGATTTGGAACGGGAAGCGTTCCTTTCCTTATGTACGGAACGTAAAACCTTGGAACGGATTCAACACATGTTGAAAACCGGGAAACCATTAAGAAACTAAAAAATAGCTATTGGCCCTTAGCCTTTTGCCATTGGCCGTGCGGAGAATATTATTAAAAATGCTAAAAGCCAAGGGCCAATAGCCAAATGCATACATAGAAATGAAAACAGCATACATAGTAAAAGGATATAGAACCGCCGTAGGAAAGGCACCTAAAGGTGTATTTCGATTTAAGCGTACGGATGAATTGGCAGCTGAGACCATCGAATATATGATGAAAGAACTGCCTAATTTTGACAAGAAGCGTATTGACGACGTCATTGTAGGTAATGCCATGCCAGAAGGTTCACAAGGTTTGAATATGGCGCGTTTGATTTCCTTAATGGGATTGGATATTGTTGATGTACCTGGGGTTACGGTCAATAGGTTCTGTTCATCAGGAATAGAAACCATAGGTATTGCCACAGCCAAGATTCAGTCAGGTATGGCAGATTGTATCATTGCAGGTGGTGCCGAAAGTATGAGCTCGGTACCGATGACCGGTTACAAGACCGAATTGAATTATGATGTGGTCAAAGCAGGACATGAAGATTACTATTGGGGAATGGGAAATACTGCGGAAGCCGTGGCTAACGAATACAAGGTATCACGCGAAGACCAAGATGAATTTGCCTATAATTCACATATGAAAGCGCTAAAAGCGCAGGCGGAAGACCGATTTCAAGATCAAATAGTACCCATTGAAGTGGAAGAAACCTATGTAGGATCCGATGGGAAAAAGGCTACTAAAAAATATACCGTAACCAAGGATGAGGGACCACGAGCAGGAACTTCGATTGAAGTTTTAAACAAATTAAGGCCCGTATTTGCGGCAGGTGGAAGCGTAACGGCAGGTAACTCATCACAAATGAGTGATGGGGCTGCCTTTGTATTGGTAATGAGCGAGGAAATGGTCAAGGAATTAAAGCTTGAACCTATTGCTCGCTTGGTAAATTACGCTGCTGCCGGTGTACCCCCTAGAATTATGGGAATTGGTCCAGTAGCTGCGGTTCCTAAAGCCTTGAAACAAGCGGGGCTGAAGCAGGACGACATCAAATTAATAGAATTGAATGAAGCGTTTGCATCTCAATCCATAGCCGTAATTAGAGAACTAGGGCTTGATACGAATATTGTAAATGTAAACGGTGGGGCCATTGCCCTAGGTCACCCCTTAGGATGTACCGGTGCTAAATTATCAGTACAACTGTTTGATGAAATGCGAAAAAGGAAGATGCAGGGGCAATATGGTTTGGTAACCATGTGCGTAGGTACAGGGCAAGGTGCTGCTGGAATATTTGAATTTCTTAGCTAGAGTTAAAGATACTAGACCCAAGAAGCAAGACCAATGAAAAGGCATAATTTCAAAAAACTGAAGATTTGGTAAGACGGTATGGTTTTGGTGGATGAAATCTAAAAATTAATAGTCGGTTTCCCTAAAGAGGAAAGGTTCAATTTGAGTTCTCAACTTGCACGATGCGCTGTATCAATCCCCAAGGAAAAGTATGAAATATTAGAAGATAAAATTCAACAATTACAAAAAATGATTTCGGGATTTCAAGTGGGCCTAAATAGTCAGTCTTGATTCTTGATTCTTAAATCTTTATAAACTTATGAGTACAGAAACTATAAACAAAGAAATCTTAAGAGGAGGACAATTCCTCGTTAAGGAAACCAATTGCGAAGACGTCTTCACTTTGGAAGACTTGACCGAAGAGCAACGCATGATGCGTGAAAGCACCAAAGAATTTGTTGATCGCGAACTTTGGGCACACTGGGAGCGTTTTGAGAAAAAGGATTATGCCTTTACCGAAGAATGCATGCGCAAGGCGGGTGAATTGGGACTTTTAGGTATTGCAGTACCAGAATCATACGGCGGTATGGGAATGGGCTTTGTTTCAACAATGTTAGTATGTGATTATATTTCTGGTGCAACGGGTTCTTTTAGTACGGCTTTCGGAGCGCATACCGGGATAGGAACCTTACCGATCACGCTTTATGGTAATGAAGAACAAAAACAAAAATATGTACCTAGGCTAGCCTCGGGCGAGTGGTTTGGTGCCTATTGTTTAACAGAGCCAGGTGCTGGATCTGACGCTAATTCCGGTAAAACCAAAGCCGTTCTATCCGATGATGGTAAGAACTATATCATTACCGGACAAAAAATGTGGATTTCCAATGCAGGATTCTGTAATATGTTTATCGTTTTCGCCCGTATTGAAGATGACAAAAATATCACCGGTTTTATCGTAGAAAACGACCCCAAAAATGGGATTACCATGGGCGACGAGGAAAAGAAATTAGGTATTCACTCCTCCTCTACCCGTCAGGTATTTTTTAACGACACCAAAGTGTCCGTTGAAAATATGCTTTCAGATAGAGGGAATGGTTTTAAAATTGCCATGAACGCACTAAATGTTGGCCGTATTAAATTAGCTGCCGCTTGTTTGGATGCACAACGTAGGGTAATTAATGAAGCCACTAAATATGCCAATGAACGCATTCAGTTTAAAACGCCTATTATTAACTTTGGCGCTATAAAATCGAAGATTGCAGACATGGCAACTAGTGTTTACGTGGATGAATCCGCTTGTTATCGTGCAGCAAAAAATATAGAAGATCGCATTGCCATGCGTGAAGCAGAAGGGAATTCACATCAAGAAGCAGAATTAAAAGGTGTGGAGGAATATGCAATTGAATGTTCCATTCTAAAGGTAGCGGTTTCAGAAGATTGCCAGAAAACCACCGATGAAGGCATTCAAATATTTGGAGGAATGGGCTTTAGTGCGGATACTCCTATGGAATCAGCTTGGAGGGATTCTAGAATCGCACGTATCTATGAGGGCACCAATGAGATAAACAGAATGTTGGCAGTTGGTATGCTGGTCAAAAAAGCAATGAAAGGACATGTAGACTTGTTGGGGCCCGCTACTGCAGTAGGTGAGGAATTAATGGGAATACCTACTTTTGACACCCCTGATTTTTCTGAATTATTTGCTGAAGAAAAAGATATTTTAAAAAGATTAAAAAAGGTTTTCTTAATGGTAGCTGGTTCCGCTGTTCAAAAATATGGACCGGAATTGGAAAAGCATCAACAACTAATGTTGGCAGCTTCAGATATTCTTATCGAAGTTTATATGGCCGAATCTACCATTTTACGAACAGAGAAAAATGCAAAACGATTTGGTGAGGAAGCTCAGGCTACTCAAATAGCAATGTCCAAATTATATTTATTCAATGCTACGGAAACCATTATCAGTAAAGGAAAAGAAGCTATTGTTTCCTTTGCGGAGGGTGACGAGCAACGAATGATGTTAATGGGCCTTAAACGTTTTACAAAATATACGAATTACCCTAACGTAGTAGCTTTACGCACCCAAATTGCGGATAAAATAGCTGCTGATAATGGGTATACCTTTGACTAATTCAGATTATCCTTTTGTTTTTTGTTAGACAGAAGAAAAACCGCTCCTAATGGAGCGGTTTTTTATTTGGTTGACATGTCCGAAGCAGCTAAATTTAGTGCATGCAAAAAGAACTTTTAAATAAGGTATATAATCCTTCAGATTTTAATGAAAAGGGCCATCTCTTAATCAATCAATTGACAGCTCATTTAGAGGATAAATTAAAGGCAAAATCAAGAAATGCTATCCATTGGAATGAGCCTGAAGAGGAGCTAGAATTTTGGAAGGAATTTTTAAAAAATGGTAATGAACAGGACTTGTTTCAAGAAATCACTAAACGAACTACATATGTGCATCATCCCCATTATATTGGTCATCAAGTAAGCCCTGCAGCACCCATTACCGGATTGACGGGAATGATCAGTTCTTTACTGAACAACGGTATGGCTATTTATGAAATGGGTATGGCCCCAAGTGCCATTGAACGTGTGGTTACGGATATTATATGCGAAAAAATAGGCTATGATGGGAATGCAAGAGGCTTTCTAACTTCTGGGGGAACTTTGGCCAATCTAACTGCATTGTTAAGTGCACGCAAAGCTATTGTAGAGCAAGATATTTGGAACAAAGGTTCTAAAGCAAAATTGGGAATCATGGTTAGCGAGGAAGCCCATTACTGTGTAGATCGGGCAGCACGCATCATGGGATTGGGGGAGCAAGGTATCATCAAGGTTCCAGTGACAGAAGCATTCCGAATGGATACCTCCTTTTTGGATTCAAAATACAACGATGCAAAAGCTAACGGTATTCAAATATTTGCCATTATTGGTAGTGCCCCTTCTACAGCAACCGGAATATTTGATGATTTGGAAGCAATAGCTGCATTTGCTTCAAGGCATACTATCTGGTTCCATGTAGATGGTGCCCATGGCGGTGCTGGAATATTTTCCAAAAAGTATGAACATACGGTAAAAGGAATCGATAAAGCGGACTCGGTGGTCATAGACGGTCATAAAATGATGATGATGCCTACCATTACCACAGCCTTGTTGTTCAAGAATGGCGCCCATGCCGCCACTACCTTTAGCCAAAAAGCAGATTATTTATTGACGGAATCGGAACATGAAGACTGGTATAATTCTGGAAAACGCACGTTTGAATGTACCAAAACCATGATGAGTATCCATTGGTACACCTTAATCAAATTATATGGTGTTGACGTTTTTGATGCCTATGTGACCCAATTGTATGACATGGGCGCAAATTTTGCCGAACTCATTTTAGAAGAACCTGATTTCGAGTTGGCCGTACATCCAATGTCGAACATTGTTTGTTTCAGATATTACCTACCTGAAATGAACACAGAAGCATTAAATGGTTTAAATGCAAAAATTCGCCAATCCCTTTTAGAGGACGGCGAATTCTATATCGTTCAAACTAAGCTCAGAGGCAGCCAATACATGCGTGTTACGGTTATGAATCCTTTTACAACGATTACCCATTTCAACAACTTATTGGATAAGATTAAGGTAATCGCTAAAAAAAATACGATGACCTAATCCCGTAAAGTTTCCAACATTTGATCTTCGTTTTCTTTTTTGGAAAAGTTAATGGCACATTCGATCAAGGCCAAGTGTGAATAGGCCTGAGGGAAGTTTCCCAGCAACCTTTTCGTCTTGAAATCAATATCTTCACTGAACAGACCTAAATGGTTACTATAACTCAATAGCCTTTCAAAATATTCCAATGCTTTTGAGCGTTCCCCTATTTTGAACAGACTATTGATATACCAAAACGTACATACCGTAAAAGAAGATGAAGGTAAACCAAAATCATCCTCATTTTTGTATCGGTAAAGAAGTCCGTCATTACTTAATTCCCTGCCAATCGCCTTTACGGTACTAATATAACGCTCATCCTTGGCACTTACACATCCGTATGATTCCATCAAAAGAACGGAGGCATCCAAGTCTTTGGAGCCGTACGATTGTGTGTAGGCACCTACCTCATCATTCCAAGCATTGTCGTAGATATCTTGCCAGATTTCTTCACGTATGGGTTTCCATTTTTTTATTTTATGCTTTTTGCCCAACATTTCGGCCACCTTAATCGCACGGTCAAGGGCGGTCCAACATAATACCTTTGAAAATGTAAAATGTCTATCCTCGGTTCTAAATTCCCATATTCCTTTATCCGCATTTTGCCATGAGTTACTAACGATCCATACGATACCTTTGGTAATGCCCCAGAGATCTTCTCCATTTTCGATGTCGATGCTAAATTTGTGCAATTGCACGTAAATCACGTCCATCAAAATTCCGTAAATATCATTTTGTTTTTGATGATAGGCCGCATTACCGATACGCACAGGTTTAGAACCTTTATAACCGGCCAAATGGTCTAAAGTTTCTTCGGTCAATTTTTTCTCCTTATTGATACCGTACATAATTTGCAGCTTTTCGGCTTTATCCGGTATCAAGTCAATGATAAATTGCAGGTAACGCCTGGCCATATTTTTATGGCCAAGTTCTGAAACTACCTTTATCACCATAGAGGCATCACGTATCCAGCAGAATCGATAATCCCAATTGCGTACTTCCCCAATAGTTTCGGGCAGAGACGTTGTTGCTGCCGCTAAAACGGCACCGGTCTTATCATAGCTCAATAATTTCAAGGTCAAGGCGCTCCTTGAAATTTGATCGTTGAATTTTTTATAGGCTGGGGTAAGGTTTGACCAATTTAACCAATACACTTTAGTGTTCTGCAAATCTAAATTTACCCTATCCGTAGTGGGAAGTAATATTTTTTCATTGTACCCTAATAGAATATACCCGTCATTGTTGAGCGGTATGTCGGTACCATTGACGATAGCTTCCTTATTAAAGGATGTATATAGAAATACGGTATCGAATTTAACATCATGGGTAAGACTTGCTACAAAATCCTTTTTAATAAAAGATTCTGTCTTCCCCATAGCATATTCCAGTTTGGGATCGTATAGAATTGAAAACTTCGGTTGGCCTGATTTGTGTTTAAAATACCTGACCAACTCTGGTGGTGCGTGATATTTATTATCCTCCTTACGGTACCTAGGCATAAAGTCGTGAATTTCAAAATGATCTTCACCACTTATAAACGAGGTTATTAATATGTTCGTATTAGGTTCATATTTTTGGGTGATGCTGTAGGATTCGGCTACATGTATTTCAAAACTCCCCCCTATTTCCTTGTCCAATAGCTTTGCAAATACCGACGGACTGTCAAATTCTGGCAAACAACACCAATCTATACTTCCTGTCTTAGAAATTAAGGCTGCGCTCCTACAATTCCCTATTATTCCATAATCTAAATTATCCATTCAATAAAAATCTTAATTCATATTGGGTTTCAATTGCTTTTACCCTACTTTTTGCCGAAATTTAGATAAATAATTATCAAAAAGAAGTAAAAATATCTGTTTTATGGCTAAAACTATCATTATCTCAAATAGACTCCCCGTACAATTACAAATTAGTAATGGTGACATCACCGCAATACCAAGTGTTGGGGGACTCGCTACTGGAATGAAGTCTGTCCATTCTGGAGGAGACAGCCTGTGGATTGGCTGGAGCGGACTAACGGATGAAGAGATTCCTGAAGGCATGACATCAAAAATCGACGCTGCCTTAGAAAAACACGGGTCTTCCAAAGTTAATCTTACGGAAAAGGAGGTGGATGGTTTTTACTACGGATTTAGCAATAGAACCGTTTGGCCCTTGTTCCATTATTTTCTGGAATATGCTGAATTTGAACTTGAAAATTGGGAAATCTATAAAAAAGTGAATCAAAAATTTGCCGATGCCATTTTGGCAAAAGCGGAAAACGAGGATACTATTTGGATCCATGATTATCAATTGATGCTCGTTCCACAAATGGTCCGTTCTGAACGACCCGATATTTCCATAGGATTCTTTTTACATATCCCTTTTCCTTCCTATGAAATTTTTAGGACATTACCTTGGAGACGCGAAGTCCTGTCCGGACTCCTTGGCTCGGACTTGATTGGGTTTCATACCTATGACTATGAACGGCATTTCTTAAGTTCGGTAAGAAGGCTATTGGGATTGGAAGTGAGCTTCAACGATATCTATATGGATGATAGGGTCATTAAAGTCGATTCTTTTCCCATGGGAATCGATTACAAAAAATTCAGTGAAGCGGCAAAGGAACATTCCCAACGTAGTGAAGATCAAAAATCGGAGCTACAAAAACGATTGGATACCCACAAGGAATCTGACCCCGAGGCGAAATTCTTTTTATCGATTGACCGCTTAGATTATACCAAAGGTATTGCCAAACGCCTAAAAGCCTTTGAATATTTTCTCAATAAGTATCCGCAATACAAGGAAAAGGTCCGTCTGATTATTCTTGCGGTGCCCTCAAGATCGAATGTACCCCAATACCAACTTTTAAAGAGGGAAATTGACGAACTGGTTGGGCGTATTAACGGGGAGCTCTCAACGGTGAGCTGGACGCCCATTTGGTATTTTTATCGATCTATGCCATTTGAAAACCTTATCGATCTTTATACCACCTCTGACATTGCATGGCTTACTCCTATTAGGGATGGTATGAATTTGGTAGCCAAAGAGTATATTGCCACAAGAACGGATAAAACCGGGGTATTGATCCTAAGTGAGATGGCAGGTTCCGCCAATGAAATGAATGAATCCTTATTGATCAATCCCAATAATTTTGAGCAAATAGCGGATACCCTTTATAAGGCTATAAATATGCCCAAAGAAGAACAAAAGGAACGAAACGCAATACTTCAAAAAAGGTTGGAGCGCTATAATGTAGAAAAATGGGCAAACGATTTTATGACGTCCTTACTCAACCAAAAAGAAAAAGACATGACCTATATCTCTAGAAGACTGTCGGTTGATCTTATGAACGTCATTATGAAAGATTATAAAATGGCGAAAAAGAGATTGGTCTTCTTGGATTATGACGGTACCCTGGCAGGTTTTCACAATGACCCCCAAAAAGCAAGTCCCGATAAAGAATTATATAAATTATTGGATGAAATCTCCTCCCAGGAGAATACCGATATGTATTTGATCAGTGGTCGGGACAAGGAAACCTTTACCAAATGGTTCCTCCCTAAAAAATATAACATGATCGCAGAACATGGAGTATGGATTTCGCAAGGTGGGGAAGAATTCAAGATGTTGGAAAATGTAAAAAAAGATTGGATGGAGAAAATAATGCCCGTACTCGAATCCTTTGTCGATAGAACTCCAGGTAGTTTTATTGAAGAAAAAAACTACTCCCTGGCATGGCATTATAGGAATACAGATCCAGATTTCGGACAAAAAAGAGCGGTAGAACTCAATACGGTACTCACCAGTCTTATTGCCAATGACGATTTAAGTGTTCTCAATGGGAATAAGGTCATGGAAATAAAAAGCAGTAATGTGAATAAGGGAAGAGCTTCTATGAGGGTGTATTCAGAAGATGACTATGATTTTGTATTTGCTATCGGAGATGATTGGACCGATGAATTTATGTTTCAAGAATTACCTATGGATTCGGTAACCATAAAAGTAGGTAGGCAGAAGACCCAAGCAAAATACTTTGTGGACAATACGAAAAATGTACGTGATATTTTAAAGAGGTTTGCCGATATAAGATGATTATCTTTCCAGACGTCTAATCAATCTTTTTACCCTATGAAATTAAGACCTTATTTTATATTTGCACTCCTTTTCATACCATTTGCAGGGTTCTCACAAGGGAATACAGATGTATTTCTATTTGATTTGGAAACTAAAAATAATTCCATCAGTTTAAACAATAAAGTAAATATTTCCAAGAATGAAGGTTATGATAATCAACCTTCTTTTTACGATGACGATACTGTATTATTTTCTTCTACCCGAAATGGTCAAACGGATATCGCTAGCTACGGAATAAGCAATAATGTTTCCGAATGGATTTCCGATACACCCAATGGAAGTGAATACTCACCTCTAAAAATACCTAATAAAATGGCAGTGTCCGCAATTCGATTGGATTCCGATGGACTTCAGCGATTATATCGCTATGACTTAAATACCGGGAAATCAACAATACTTTTAAAAGATTTAAAAGTGGGCTATCATTTTTGGTATTCTGAAGATATCATCGTCAGCACAGTGTTGATAGAAGACCGTATGGATTTGGTCGTTTCCAATTTAAAGGATAATACCAACTATACGTTTCAAAAAAATGTAGGTAGATCACTTCATAACATACCGAACACAAAGTTGATAAGCTATATTTCAAAAGAAAGTGGTAATAGTGTCGTAAAGTCTATGAACCCGATATCAGGGGCTACCAAAGTACTGGTCAAACTCACAGACCAATCCGAGGATGTTTGCTGGACGAGTGACGGCTGGTTGGTTACCGCTTACGATACTACACTTTTGACCTTCGATCCGGATAAGGACAAGGAATGGAAACCTGCATTAGTTTTCGAAGATAACGAGATTCATGGCATTTCAAGGTTAGCGATTAGTCCCGATGGAAAACATCTGGCATTGGTATCGAAGGATGCCCCAGCTAAAATCATTGAGAAACAAGTAGAAACTTTCAATGCCAGAGACTTAGAAGGGTTTGTCGGTTGTTATTCGAAAGATGTAGTTGTCTTAAACTATCAAGCGGATACCCTGTATACCGGGAGGGATGAAATGAGGGAAAACTACAGAAAGTTCTATGAAAATAACCCGTCGGTAGAAGTTAAGGTTGCCTCTAGAATATCCATTGGGTCCTCGGTTATTGACCAAGAAATCGTTACGATAGGTGACCAACAAAATAAACAAGTAGCACTATATGAAACTGATGACCTCATCAAAAGCATGAGTTTTATCCGGGATAAGAAAATAGATTTTGATCCAGAATTCATTGTACAACAACAATTGGATGCTTATAACAACAGGGATATAGAAGGCTTTCTATCCACTTATTCTGAAAATATCGAGCTATATAATTACCCTAATGAATTGCGAAGCACAGGGTTGCAGTCCCTACGGGATGACTACGCCGAATTTTTCGCCGCTACGCCCGATTTACATTGCGCAATTAAAAATAGAATTAGCATCGGCAACAAAATTATCGATGAAGAATCTATTACCATGAACGGAAAAAGTTTTAGGGCAGTAGCCATTTACGAAGTAGTAGAAGGTAAAATAGAAAAGGTAACTTTCTTACGCTAACTTCCATTGAAACTACACCGATTATTTGTCCTTTCCGTAATTATTCTGACCCAATTTGCATGTACCTCAACCTGGTTTGCAGGTAATGCCATTATAGAGTCCTTGACCAAAACAATAGATTTGGACAATGGAATTATTGGTTATGTGCTCTCATCGGTTCAATTCGGATTTATTTTGGGAACATTAGTATTTGGTTTGCTCATGGTGGCAGACCGGTTCTCCCCTTCAAAAGTATTTATGATCTGTGCATTTTTGGCAGCAATTTCAAATTTATTCTTAATGGTCCCCTACTTAAATTTTTGGAGCCTTTTGACCACCCGGTTTTGCACAGGATTCTTTCTTGCTGGTATTTACCCGGTCGGGATGAAAATAGCCGCAGATTACTATCAAAAAGGTTTGGGCCAAGCGTTAGGCTTCTTGGTGGGTGCGCTAGTTTTGGGCTCTGCTTTTCCATTTTTGATAAAGGGGACCCAATGGGGTTCTGATTCCACTAGTGTCATTAAAATCACTTCGGCAATCACGGCGTTGGGAGGAATTTTAATGTACACTCTAGTGCCCAATGGCCCGTTTCGAATAGCGAGTTCAAAGTTAAAATTAAGTTCGGGCCCTTTGCTTTTTAAAAATGTAAGCTTTAGAAAAGCGGCATTTGGCTACTTTGGCCATATGTGGGAGCTTTATGCTTTTTGGGCATTTACCCCTGTGGCCCTAAACTGGTACAATCTACAAACTGGAAGTGATATAGTGGTGCCGCTTTGGACAGGTATCGTAATTGCATTGGGGGGAATATCATGTGCCGTTGGTGGTATCATCTCCGAAAAAATTGGAAGTAAAAAGGTAGCATTACTGGCCCTTTCGCTTTCAGGATTACTATGTTTGGTTTCGCCTTTACTTTTCTCCTTATCTCCCTTTATTTTTTTATTAGGTTGGTGTTCATGGGGAATTGTAGTCACGGCAGACTCTCCTCAATTTTCAACCCTTGTAGCAAGGTCTGTCTCTCCAGAATTAAAAGGCACTGCACTTACATTGGTCAACTGTATCGGGTTTACAATAACGATATTCAGCCTTCAACTGTTGGGCAGCCTACAACAAATTATAACTCCAGACTTTTTATTTTTGGTATTGGCCCTTGGACCAGTTGTTGGTTTATGGAACTTACTACAGCCTAAAACCGATTAATTTTTAATATTTTTAGATACTATGAAATTAGAGCATAACTTGAGTAGAATCGAGGCATTTAGTGATGCTGTTTTTGGTTTTGCCGCTACACTTCTTATTGTAAATTTAGGGACGGAAAGCTCAGTTTCAATAATAGAAATAGACCCTATATCTTTTTTAGGCTTTACTATTAGCTTTTTCGTCTTGTTCACCTTTTGGTACTTATACTATAATTTTTTCCGTAGAACTAAATACATGGACAATTATATTAACGCGGTCAATGCCATTTTACTCTTTGTTCTTCTGTATTATGTGTTTCCACTGAAATCTTTGGTGAATTCTTTTTTTGATATTAGCGGTATGACCTTGGAAAAACTTGCCGGTATTTTTGAATTATACAGTTTAGGCTTTGCCTTAATTTTTCTTTGTTGCTCATTAATGTACCATCGCGCCTTTAAAAAGGCGAAACAATTGGAAAATGTATTGAATTTATTGTTCTATACCAGACATTTCACGATTTTTGTTTTTGTTGGATTGTTGTCGATAGGTATAGCCTTTTCAAAAACAGGTATGACTTATGGCTTGCCCGGTATTATTTATTTTATTTTAGGTCCGCTGTGTGGCCTTCATAGTTATTACTTTTTTAAAAAATATAAATCAAATTGAAATGAAAAAAATGTTCCTTATTCTCCTACTGACCACATCTTTTATGATGTCTGCTCAAACAGATCAACGTATTTATGATATCATCGATGCGGTATCGTCAGAACGCATTGAAAACGATATTACCAAATTGGCCAATTTTGGCACTAGGCATACCCTTAGTGATACGGTATCCCAAACCAGGGGCATTGGTGCGGCAAGACGATGGATCAAAAGCGAGTTTGAAAAGACTTCGAGCGCCTGTAATGGTTGTCTAAATGTATTCTATCAAAAAGACTTGGTTAAGAAAGGTGCCAATCAACGTATCGTTAAAGATGTCGAGGTAGTCAACGTTTTGGCCATTCAAAAAGGGTCTAAATATCCGAATCGCTATATTATAATGAGCGGGGATATTGATTCACGTGTTAGTGACCCGACCAATTTTACCGATGATTCCCCAGGCGCCAATGACAACGCCAGTGGTATGGCGGGTACGATAGAAGCTGCAAGGGTGCTTTCGAAATACAAATTTGAAAATAGCATTATTTACATGGGGCTGTCCGGTGAGGAACAAGGTCTTTTTGGTGGTGGCGGGGTTGCCCAATATGCCAAGGACCAAGGTTGGGAGGTCATCGGTATCTTCAATAATGATATGATCGGCAACATCACCGGGGTTGATGGTATCGTTAGCAATGTCGATTTCCGAATTTTCTCCGAACCTGTTCCTCCGACAGAAACCGAGGAGCAAAGAAATGCCCGTCGTTTTTATGGCGGTGAAGTTGATGGAATATCAAGACAATTGGCAAGATATGTTCATAAAAATGTTATAACCTACATGCCAGAAATGAACCCGATGATGATTTATCGTTTGGATCGTTTTGGCCGGGGCGGTCACCATAGACCATTTAACGATGCCGGTTTTCCGGGCATACGAATTATGGAAGCACATGAAAACTATACGCAACAGCATCAAGATATCCGGGTTGAGGACGGTATTGCCTATGGGGATGTTCTTGAACACGTTAATTTTGATTATGCGGCGAAACTTACCGCTGTAAATGCCATTAACCTAGCCTCTTTGGCATGGGCTCCGCCAACACCGGAAACGGTTAAAATTGGTGGCATTGTAGAACCAGCTGCCAAGTTTGAATGGAGCAAGGTTGAGGGAGCTGTCGGTTATAAAATCTATTGGAGGAATACCACTTCACCTACTTGGGACAATAGCCGTTATGTTGGCGATGTGACCGAGTTTACACTAGATGGCATTGTTATTGACAATTTCTTTTTTGGTGTAGCTGCTGTTGGTGCGGACGGATTTGAAAGTCCCGTCGTTTTTCCAAACGGTATATTGAGGTAATTGTTCAAGAATTGAACCTTATAAATACTATTCATATAATTAAAGGAATTAAGGATTTTTAGTAAATAAAAAATGTACCACTAAGCAATGAAGAATCCCTCAATTCCATTTTTGAATTTTTTTTACCTCTCATTGTTCATGGTAGCTATACTCTTGACAGGGTGCGAGAATAAAGACAACACGGAAATAAATCAAATTATTCCTTTTAGTGCCGATGAATTTGTGGGATTTAAAACTGGTAATATTCCCCTTATACTAAGTGTGCCCCATGGGGGTACCTTACGGCCCAATGAAATACCAGACCGCACTTGTAATGATGCCGTAAATGTTGTAGATGAATTCACGATAGAACTGGCGGAGGCCATTATGGTTGAGTTTGCCAAAACGGATCTAAGACCTTATTTTATCGTTGATAAAATGCACCGGTCCAAACTGGATGCCAACAGAAACAGGGAGGATGCCACCTGTGGAAATAGTAATGCGCAAG
The DNA here is from genome assembly GCA_038256135.1 of Flavobacteriales bacterium. Classification (GTDB taxonomy): domain Bacteria; phylum Bacteroidota; class Bacteroidia; order Flavobacteriales; family Flavobacteriaceae; genus Maribacter. Next base: position 28,043 of record JBBSKR010000014.1, read on the forward strand.
CCGTTTGGGACCTTTTCCATGGACATATTAAAACTAGTATTACAGCGGTGAGCGCAAAATTCCAAAAAGGATTATTCATTGACCTTCACGGCCATGGAAATCCCAAACAACGGGTTGAACTGGGCTACCTTCTGTATGAAGACGAGCTGGCACTCCCAGATGAGAGACTGAATAGCGAAGCACTATTAGCAGTAAGTTCCATTCAAAATCTAGTGAAGGATAATCCGTCTGGCCTAACCCATGTAGCCCTCTTAAAAGGTGATCGTGCCTTTGGTAGCCTATTGAACTTTACGGGTTTTCCGACTGTTCCCTCTAGTGCGGATCCTGTTCCATTGAATACGGACAATTATTTTAGCGGAGGCTATAATACGGCTAACTACAGTTCTTATAACGGAGGCACCATAGATGGTATACAGGTAGAATGCAACCGAACAGGGCTTAGGGAAACCGCAACAGATAGGGAGGCTTTTGCGATTGCTTTCGTAAACACGGTAAGAGCTTATTTGGAAGCACATTATTTCGATGAAATCCCTGTACAGGATTAATCCGAGGTAATTGAATCAAAAATTGTTTGTGGCCTAATTTAAAAATTAACGTGGCGATATCCCAGCTTAAAATTCAATGACCTAATGCACATATTGGTGTAATCGGTAATATTTATCTTTAGGTACGACAGCGAAAGTTTGCCAATTCGTACCTCCCATTAAATGTAAAAAGGTAGTATGAAAAAAATTGTATTTCTTCTTTTAGTGATGCTGGAAATTGGATCGGACCTGTCTGCACAAACATTTACGGAACAGGATACCCTTAGAGGAAGTATCACCCCTGAACGCGTCTGGTGGGATTTAAACTATTACCATTTGGATATCGAGGTCAATCCCGATGCAAAATTTATAAGTGGTCGTAATACCATTCGCTACAAGGTTTTGGAACCACATCAACTACTACAAATAGACCTTCAACCCCCTTTAACAATCGAAAAGGTAACCCAAGATGGCATGGAACTAGAGATTACCCATAAAGGAAATGCCCATTTTATTCAATTGGAAAAAACACAAAAAAAAGGTGATTTCAATGAAATCATTGTTACCTATTCCGGCCATCCAAAAGAAGCCGCCAATGCTCCTTGGGATGGTGGATTTTCATGGAAAAAAGATGAAAACGGAAAAGACTTTGTTGCAACTTCCTGTCAAGGATTGGGTGCAAGTGTTTGGTGGCCCAATAAGGATCACATGTATGACGAGGTAGACAGTATGTTAATCAGCGTAAAAGCCCCTAAAGGACTAATGAATGTTTCCAACGGCCGATTGAGAAGCGTTGATAGGGACACCAATACGTACAACTGGTTTGTCTCCAATCCGATTAACAATTATGGGGTCAATGTAAACATTGGAGATTACGTTTACTTTGGGGAAAAGTACCAAGGTGAAAAAGGGGTTTTGGACATGGATTATTATGTTTTAAAGGATAATGAAGAAAAGGCGAAGGAACATTTTAAGGATGCCCCTAAAATGATGAAAGCGTTTGAACATTGGTTTGGCCCCTACCCTTTTTATAAAGATTCTTTTAAGCTGGTTGAAGTTCCCTATTTGGGAATGGAACACCAAAGTTCTGTCACCTATGGAAATAAATATTTAAATGGTTATTTAGGTAGAGATCTTTCCGGCACCGGTTGGGGCTTAAAATTTGATTTTATTATTATCCATGAGGCCGGTCATGAATGGTTTGCAAATAACATCACTTATAAAGATGCCGCCGATATGTGGATTCACGAGGGTTTTACCGCTTATTCTGAAAGTCTTTATTTAGATTATCATTTTGGAACGGAAGCAGCCAATGACTACATACAAGGTGTACGGCAAAATATTAAAAATGACAGAACGATCATTGGCACCTATAACGTTAACCAAGAAGGTAGTGGGGATATGTATTATAAAGGCTCCAACATACTACATACCTTACGACAAATCGTCAACGATGATGAAAAATGGCGTAACATACTTCGTGGCTTAAATGAAGAATTCTATCATAAAACGGTAACCACAGATCAAATAGAACAGTATATAGCTAAGCAGATGAAACGGAATTTAAAACCTTTCTTTGATCAATATCTACGTACCATCAATATTCCAATATTGGAGTATAAATGGAAAGAGGGGAACATTTCATATCGATTTACAAATACCGTAGCAAAATTTTCTATCCCTGTACGTGTTTTTGTAGATGGCAAACCTATCTGGTTGGAGCCAAATACCACATGGCAAACAAAAAAACTGAAGGGAGATTTGGATACGGTGGAAATAGATCCCAATTTTTATATGGATACAGTTGCAAATCCGGTTTAGGGTAAATGTGATTTCCTGATTTTTTAAGGCTCATTATAAATTATATAATAACAATTCCATAATTCAATATTATTTATATTTATCCCCTATATCAGGAATCCTTTAATGAAACGAACTTTAGTAAGATTTAGAAACAGTGCTTTCAAATCATTCATTGGAAGGCACGCTAAATATGCACCCATACTCTTCTTTATTAGTGGTTTTATTTTCGACTCCTTAACGCTTGGCCGAATTGACCGTATCTATGACCTTTTTGTTTTATGTTCCCATATGACCTCCTTATCCATCACCCTTTATCTTTATAATCTAGCGGACGATGGGAAATGGAACAACACCTTTTTAAAACGGTATGAAGAATATCTTCCATTGGCGATTCAATTTTTCTTTGGCGGACTTTCAAGTGCCTTTGTAATATATTTTTCTAGAAGTGTATCCCTATCAAAAACAGCATCTTTTTTTACAATTCTTGTTCTACTATTGATTGCAAATGAATTTCTTAAAAAAAGAATATCCAATAAATATTTACAATTTGGGGTATACTATTTTATCAGTTTTACATTTTTCACCTTTATGATACCTGTATTCATGAAGGAATTGAATACGGATATTTTTCTAATTTCAGGAGCAGTAAGTTTGGTGAGTACCTTGGTATTGGTCGTTTTTATCTATGGTAAAAGTCCTAGTACCAGGCAGGAAGTCCATTTGGGTAAGATGGTCGCCATAATCTTTTCTATTTATGGAATCTTAAATCTATTTTATTTCTTAAGGCTCATTCCGCCAGTTCCATTAGCCCTGGACAAAGGTATCGTTGCCCATAATATTGAAATGAAAGACAATACGTATTTAGTCACCTATGAGTCTGAAGATTCCTTCGTATTTTGGAGAAAACATAAAATAGATTACAATTATCGCCCTGATGATACTATTTACGTATTTACATCCATATTTGCACCTACCGACCTAAAGAAGTCTATTTTTCATAGATGGAAATGGTACGATGAAGCTACAAACAAATGGGAAATAGTTGAGGATATAGGCTATGATATCACAGGTGGCAGGGACGGGGGTTTTAGAGGATATACATATAAAAGCAATGTGAAACCTGGCAAATGGGAAGTACAGGTATTGACAAACGAAGAACAGGTATTGGGCGTCATAGATTTCAATATAGTAACACAAAAGGGCGATGTTTCCAAAAATTTAAAAACAGAACGATTTTAACCCAGTTTTGGATTTATATGTTGACCTACACATTTTTGAAAATGAACTAAAGAAGGCAGAGCCATCGAGGTATCAGAAACAAAACCGCTACACTTCGACAAGCTC